>CAYYDP010000032.1:0-14464 GCA_964470645.1 uncultured Gammaproteobacteria bacterium | reverse complement strand
AATCACTCCATGATAAATCACTCTGCAGAGTATCAACCGCCAATATAAAAACATAAAAGATTAATAACCCTGCGGTTATGCCACGGGCAGATTTAAACTTGCCTAACTTATCATAATTTTCTACCTGGTGGTTGATTTCACTATTTGCCAATTTTGTTCCTGGTAAATCTCTGTTAAAAAACTTGGTAACTTTACCTTCTTCTACCAACTCATTATTCTTTTTTTTCTTGTTACTTTTGACTGCCATATATTCCCCCAATTATTATCACGCAGTAGACAAGGATCGTAATAGCTATCTGCATACTTTTTTTCTTACTCAATGCCTAAAATCCTTTTCCCATTCACTGTTACAATATAACGCCCGACATTTTTCAAAATGATATCTTTCACTTCCTCCTTGGTCTCAAGATTTACAAATACACCGATAATCTGTTCTGTTATTAATTCTTTAATTAATGAGAGATCTTTTTCTAAATCAAAATCACCTTTCGTTTTTCCACCTTCTAATTTTGAAGATACTCTATACTTAATATCCCCTCGATGAGCCTTAGGAAGGCTTTCATTAAGATTACTAAACTGTATCCCAACATTAACATAATAGATGTCCGACCACTGGGACTTCTGGAGATCAATTAAAAGCAAAAATTCTTTTTTACTAAGGACCCAGTTACTGCCTTTTTTCTTGAAATCAAAATTTTTCAAGAATTCCGTTAGCTCTTGATTCGCTAATTTTCTTTTGTCTGTCATGGTAAATGTGGACTATCTATTCAAAATATATCTGAACTTTGTTCCAGTCATCATCTCTCTCACATCTAAATGCAAACCCTCTATATTTTTTTGAGTCTATAATTTCCTGCAATTTTTTACTTAGTACTTCTGGCTCTTTCACGTACAAAAATATTTCTCTGTAACCGTTCCATGTGGCTCGACCCAAAAAACAAAAAGGTACTACATCTTTAATTTCGAGTAAGAGATTATCTTCAAAGTCGTTCAAAACTTCAGCCTCCTCGTTTGTGGTAAGACCTTCTTGCGTAGGATTTTCTAAAGAAGTAGAGATACTGAGAAACCACGGGTAAAACTTTTTTTCTTTAAAGTCTTTATACCGTGTGTCTACCATTGCAAATACAGGCCTACCATTCATCTCGCCCTTGTAAATGCTAAACGATTCCTTGTTATCCGTAATCATAATAGTTATTTATTTAAATTCTTAATAATACTCTCGCCAAAAGATTTTGCCGCAGAGTAAATTGGGTTATCCTTCGCTATGCTGTTAATCTTATTTGATAGGTTACTAATTCCAACTTTTTCAATCAAGTACTGCTCAACCCCTCTTGCCTGATTTCGCGTTAAGTCTGGTAATCCTTTGATACCTTCAATTATGCGGTTAGAATTTCTGAGGTGCTCAGCCGCTCTTCTTTCCAGACTATTTGTAATGCCCACGTACTCAGCGGCACCGTTCTGGATTGATTGGTAAACTTTGTAACCCGCTGTACCGCTACCCAACTTAGACGCTGCTTTTGTTGCGTCTATTGCTTTATCCACACCCTTAATTCCTGCCTTAACTTCTGTCGAAGCGCCCAATGTCACGACTCCCAGTCCAGCAAGACCGTAATCCAAGGCGCTCGCCTTATCCCCTGTCAAAGTCTGACCTGTAGCCAAGACGCTTATATCTCCCGCCGGGGTAAAATCCAGAATGGTCTTAGCTGTGTTTGCTAGAGAGTTCGCAGAATTGGCGATCCCCCTCAATTCAGCATTGATCGAACTATTTGGATTATTTCTGGCGAAGTTGAATAATGACTGGAATGGCATGAAGTCTTCGCCATTGGGATCCACATACTTAAGCGGGTTGTTCCTGCTATAGGCATAGGAATTCATGCTTTGCGGATCTTCCAGTCTGAAATTAGTCCTGATAAACACTGGATCCTGTGATAGGAATCGTCCGATGTCTTGTTTGTAATAACGCGCGTTCGCGTAAGTGAGATTAGTTGACCGATCGAATTCGTGCCCGAAGTTTTTTCGCTGCTCATCGAACGTAGTGGTTTGATCGATTCTCATGGCGCCATACGGGTAGTAGTCCAGAAGCTGCACCATGCCACCACTGTTGTTCGTCGCAACATTACTCCCAGTTAAATGATCGGTGTGCACATATTGAAGCGTTGAAGCTCCTTCAATAGTTGCGACAAGCTGATCTCCTGCAAAGATGTGTTTTGTTGGGGTTGTACCATCGGTGTTGTACAACTTGTTTGCGTAACGGATCGTCTTCGTTCCATTTGAATACTTCGTGCGTTGACCAGCGTGATCGTATTGGTAGGTTACTGTGCTTCCCGTTTTCTGTGATTGGGTTAATCGGTTGTCGTAGTCCCAGGTGTTCGACCAAACGGAATCCGACGTTAAATTACCATTGTTATCATACGCATAGACAGCTGATCCTACTTTGGTGGTTGCATGAGGATTCGCGTAATTCGTTCCCTCGTAGAGATACGTTCCCTGATCTGAAGCGGTGAGAATGTTTCCAATCGCATTGTACGAGTACGTTCTTCCGGTGTTATCGCCGTTTGCGGCGTTGGAAATGGTTGAACTCAATAATCGGTGTAGATCGTCGTAAGTATAGGTTGTTGTCTTTCCCGTACTCGTCTGCGAAGCATCCACAATCTGGGTGATGTTGCCCACAGCGTCATACGTATATGTTAAATCTTGGATCACAGAAGGACCGGAAGGAGGGGTGCTGACGGTGATGTAGTTGAGTTTGGTTTCCGAGTCATTCAATGCGCCGTCTGAAACAGTAAGTTTGACGGAGTAGGTTCCTGCACTTGAGTAGGTATGTTGCGGATTCTGGCTCGTGTAGTCAGTCGTTCCGTTGTTGTCAATGTCCCATGCCCAAGACGTGATAGGGTTTGTCCCTTGGGTAGATTGGTCGGTGAAGGTGACGGTGAGAGGCGAAGTTCCTGATAAGGGGTTTGCGCTAAAGTCGGCTGTGGGCGGCGTACTTCCTCCTCCTGATTGGTCAATCACTTCCACGTTGTCAATTCTCGTTTCTCCAAGAGCATTATCCCACCTGAATTGGAAGACCACGGATCCGGTGACTGAAGGGGTAAAGTAGGTTTCAATCTGCTGGGTTCCTGCGGTTAACGCCTGACTCCACCAGAGACCTTGGTTGCACCAACATCCACCCGCTTGGTAATTGTCAATGTAAGGAGAACCGGAGATTCCTGAAGCATTGTTCAGGGTTGCCCGGAAGACATAATTCTTTCCTGCTTCCACTTCAATGATCTGCCGAATGCTTGTGGTTGTGCTTTGATCTGCTTTGACAACACGCAATGATCGTGTCCCTTGGATTGGGTTTGTGGTGGTGTATTCAACAAACGTTGCGCCTGTGAGCGGCTCTGCTCCCCAGCGGTGATAATCCCCCTGATCCAGAGCGTCCGGAGATTCAAAGTAAGGGTTGTAAATCAGGTTTTCGCCAAGAGCTGCGTAGACGAGTCCTTCTCCCTCGGGAACTTGATACGATTGTTGTGAAACCATAGCTGCCGTGACAACTCCTTCTGAAACGATCGGGGTAGTCAACCCGGTAAATGATTTGCTCGGGTATTTCTTCTTCAATGCTTGCAGTGTTTTCTTGTGAAGCGGTGGAACAACTTTCTTCACGTCTCCATTTTCATCATATTGGTACGGCATTCCGGGGATGTAGCGGAGACTTGGAGACCAGGCTGAACCTCCCGCACCAGTCCCAACAAGTTGGGACGGTACGGGACTCCACTCAGCAAGGCTGAGTTCCGCCTCAGCTGCGTATCCGCCGTTACCAGACTCAATCACTTCCACGTTGTCGATTCTCGTTTCCCCGATTGCATTATCCCAACGGAACTGAAACGCGACCTGTCCGGTGACATAGGGAGTAAAGTTGACTTCAATCAATTGAGTACCGGCTGTCAACGGTTGGTTCCACCAAAGCCCTTGATTGCACCAACATCCTCCAACTTGGTAGTTGTCTATGTAGGGCGATCCTGAAACTCCGGATGAATTGGATAAGGTCGCTTTGAAGGTGTAATTGATGCCTTGTTGAACTTCGACTGTTTGCACCACGCTTGTTTGAACGCCTGTCCCAGCTTTTACGATCCGAAGCGATCGGGTTCCTTCGATGGGATTCGTGGTTGTGTATTCAACAAAATTGGAACCTGATAGAGGAGTTGCACCCCATCGGTGGTAATTGCCTTGGTCGAGCGCGTCAGGAGATTCAAAATTCGGGTTGTAGAGAAGATTTGAGGACGATTGGTTGTCCATGGTGAAGAAGTCATTTCCCGTGCTCCATGCGCCTTCTGCATCCGAATCATCCCAATACTTCATGCGCCACCAATAGGATGAGCCGTCAAGAGAGAGTGTTGACCCTGCGTAGGAAATGTCAGGACTTCTGGTTCCTGCAATGATTGAAGTTCCCAATGCGGTTTTCCCGCTATCCCAGACCGGCGTTGTCCAGTTTCCTTGCGTGTTTGTGACTTGGATGCGGTAATGAGTTGCTAAGTCTCCTGAATCAGGGTCTTGGTAGATGCTCGAGAATTCCGGAGTGGTGTCTATCACTGCTGTGGGGTTTGTTGCTCCTTCGGTGAATAGAGAAGTTGGAGCGGTTGGTGATTGATTGCCTGAACCTCCGCCGGGAGCTGTCGTAACTTTGTGTTTCAAGCGATACAACTCGTTTTGATCATAGGTATTGGTCGTTGCGGTTCCATTCGCATTGGCTTGATACGTAATCTGTCCCAGTGGCGAGTAATCAAAATCCGATACGACGTTCGTAAATGATCCGCCGGCATCTTTCTTTTGCACTGTTTCCGTGAGTCCAGCTGAATTGTATGTGTATTTCACTTCGCTGGTATCAGGATAGACAATGTTCGTCCGATTTCCTTGGCGGTCATACGAATGTGAAGTCACATAGTTCGTGCTGTCAATCGTCTTGGTTTCGGAAGCAATCTCGCCGACAGGGTTGTAGATGTATGCCGTGGTGACCGTGGAAGACGATCCTCCACCTCCTCCGACTTCGGTAATTTCAACATTGTCAATCCTCGTTTCTCCAACTACTCCGTTCCAAACGAACTGGAACGCAACGGCTCCGGTTACCGAAGGAGTAAAGTATGCCTCAACCTGCTGAATGCCGGGCGTCAATGGCTGGTTCCACCACAGTCCTTGGTTGCACCAGCACCCGCCGATCTGGTAATTGTCAATGTACGGAGAGCCGGATATTCCCGCTTCATTCTTCAATGTTGCCTTGAAAACGTAATTTTTTCCCGCTTCAACATCAATGTACTGACGGACATTGGCAGAAACCTGTGCTGCTTTCACAATCCGGAGCGACTGGTTCCCCGCGATGGGGTTGACGGTTGTGTATTCGACAAATGATGACCCCGATGTCGGTTCCGCTTTCCACGCATGGTAATCGTTGTCGAGCGGCGTTGTCGTTTCAAACCCAGGGTTGAGGAGGAGGTTTGCTGGTCCTCCTGATCCTCCGGACGTTGTGAACGCTACGCTTGCTAATCTCCCGATTCCGTTCGTTCCCGTATCATACGCATACGTCTTTTCAACCCCTGCTTGTCCAGTGAAGTCTTCAGTAAGAACGCGATTCATATCATCATACGTGTAGTTGACAGTCTGACTCTTTGGATCAAGTTGAGTTGTGAGATTCCCTGAATTGTCGTAGGTGTACGCCCAGGTACCGAACGTTCCGTCAGTAGGAGTATGAAGGTCTTGGGCAGTGAGCCGCCTCCCCAAACCATCATATGTGAAGTTACGGACATTCCCGAGGGCGTCTGTTATGTTTGTGAGTTTCCGCAACCCATTGTAGATGTAATTCGTCGTGTAGACACTTGCTCCGTCGTGTTCTTCGACTTTAACGAGATTCCCGTATGCGTCTGACGTATAATCCTTTACTTTGTTTTTTGCGTCGGTCACGGTTTCTTTCCATTGGTCGTAAGCGTGAGACGTAGTGCCGACAGTGTTGACTGATGTGAGGACGCGATCAAGAGGATCGTAAGAATACACAGTGAATAGTGATTGGTTAGTAGTGGGTAGTGAATAGCCCGTTCCAGTTGCGAAGTAAGGAAGAGACTCCTTCTGTACATGTCCTAAGTTGTCATAGGCAATATCTTTCACGGAATATGTGTTCGCGTCTTCTGCGCGTGAACGTGTCTGGATCGTTCGATCAAAGCCATCGAGATAGGTTACTGAGTCATTGGTGAGTGTTGCGTCGAGATACGATACTTTCGTAACGCTTCGAGGACTGGATGAATCGTTGTAGGAATACGTTGCCGATGTTACGAGCGTTGCTTGGGTTGTTTTATCAGGTTGCTTTTCTTCAATCACACGGTCAAGTCCGTCATAGTTGGTCTGGAAGACTCGCGTGTTCGGATCAGTGGTTTGTTTTACCTTTCCTGATGAATAGTCGTAGGTGTATTGCGTTGATTGATTGAGAGGATTGGTAACAGTCGCAGGATAAAAATTGTTCGCATCGTAACTGTAATTCGTCGCCTTATCCCTTGGGTCTTTCTCTTGAGTTACGATGCCGTAGGTAGTGTTGTATGTTTTTTCCACATCAATGTACGTTGTTCCCGTCACCCACATTTCTCGCTTGGTTTCATTACCATCTGTGACGGTGCCGAGAACCTGAAGGTCGTAGTAGTATTTGGTTTCCGCAACTTTAGCAGCTCCTTGGTCAGTCGTGGTTTCTTGCTTCGACAATCCAATGATGTACGCTCCAATGTTTGATGCGTATTGAACATCGGTCGTAAAGATGTCTGATCCTGTGTCTGTAAACGTTCCGTTATCGTTTCCAGTAACCTCTCCCCACGCCTTCTTCTGCGTCAGGTTGCCGTTGGTATTGTCGTAAGTGAAGGTTGTTGCTGTATCTCTGTGATCAGCGTCTCCGTCATAACCCATCTCAATACTTTGAGTGAGCTTCACAAAGTTCCTCTGCTGCCCCAAATCAACATTTTCCCATTTGCTGATGGTTTTGGAATACACGGAACCTATGTTGTTCAGCGTCTCTACTCGATATGGCTTGCCGATCTTTGAAACATGATCAGCGTATTCTCCAAGACTCGAATTGGTTGCGTTGCCTTGATGGTTGTAGGTTTTCGTAACATTCCCAGCAGAGTTGGTGTTTGTTGTAATGTGGAATCCAGCAAACTTCCTGTTTAAGGGGTTTTCAAAGTAGTACTCTCCTCCTTCATAGGAATGAGTGACAGTTGAGACAAGGCTTCTTACAGGATCGGAATCAATCTTTTGGTAGACCGTATCAATGACGAAGGGAAGATCAGGATTCAAAAGCGTTGTGCCGTTTTTGTGCTGAGCTGATGGTTTATAAACAACATCCGTTGTTCCCCCGGTGAAGTGAGTAACTTTGGTAACCATGTCAGCGCGAGTTTTTGCATTCTTGTAAAACGCGTTGTTCGTGGTTTTGCGGAAGATTCCTGATAATCCAAGACCAACATAATCTGTAAAAAAAGTCTGGTATCCTCCTCCATAGAAGATACCGTCGTTTCTTGCAAAAGGAGTCGGAGGTTGCCACACAGTAGTCTGCAGCCAGCCATTGCCGGTATTGAGATAACTCAAATACACTCCGCCATCATGCGCTTGGACAACATCGGAAAGTCCATCGCCATTCACATCCATCACCCGTGTCCCTGAGTCATGTATTCCCGAGCCGTCATCCCATTGAAACGGCACTGGAGGATTCAGAGTTGGAGTAAAAATCCACCCGCCCGTGCCGTTATTAACCCACGCTCCTACCTTATCAGTTGTATACGTAAAATCATAATATTGTAATAAATCTGGCAATCCGTCGCCGTTGAGTTCAGCGACAGCAACCCCTTCCCGCACATCAAGGCCGCTGATTCCATCCCACCCCGCGGTCCATCCATTTCCATTGTTGAGATAAGCGATTGTCCCTTGTCCTGAAATCTCCCGAAACAAGTCAGTGAGTCCGTCTCCGTTCAAATCAACGAGAAAGGCCGAATATACCCCCGATTGCCACGTACCATCTGGATGTGCAAATGAAAAGTTTGATGGAGGATCCCAGATATCTGTTTCAGTCCACCCTGAACCATTATTGATGAAGCTTCTCCGGTCATTCAAGCTTGCGTAATTCAATATATCAATAAGTCCATCACCGTTGAGTTCAACAAATCTCGTTCCGCAGTCTCGCTGTTCTGCCTGAACTTCAAATTCAATGCAGACCGGTGAGTTGTAGGAGGCAAGGACAAATCCTCCGTTTCCGTCGTTGAGGTAGACTCCTTTGTACTCTTGACCGCTGATGATGTAGAACTTGACGAGATCAGGAAGTGCGTCACCGTTCACATCAACCATCTCGACTCCTTGACGGATGTCAATGGGAGAACCATAACCGCTCCCAGACCACCCGGAACCAGCTGATCCGGTGTTTGCGGTTGAATAATCGAAGGTTGTTGCTGGCAATGTTGTGATGTTGCTCAATTCGTCTTGCCCTGATTCGGTGATTGAGCGAAGCAGAGAGGTTCGCGAGTTGTCTGCTGTAATGTAGGCAAGAACGTACTTCCTAGCCCAGAGTCCACTGATCTTTGTTTGAATCTCGTTGATGCGATAGTTGGTTTGAACCAAAAATCCCGGACGATATGATGTTCCAACGTCGGTTCGAGTCTGGCGTAAGAACTCGACTTGAAAAATACCATCGACAATGCCGTTTCCCGTATATGTGATTTTCCACGGATAGATCTGTCCTCCGTCCTTGTAGTATTCAAATTTGATGTAATTGTCATTCGTATCCCGAATTTCCTCAAGCATCCATTTGAAGACTTTGGTCGTATCGTTGGGATTGTCTTGTCTGCTTCCTGCGGTTGTTCCGAACTTGTATTGCGTTCCTTTTTTATCAAGAACAGTCCATGTGTTTCCACTCAATGTGTATTTGATAAAGTCACCGCTATCTGACTTTGCACGAAATTCACCTGCTGTTGTAGTTGTTGCAAGTTCTCCTGAGATGGAAGAATAAAAGAAACTGGTTGTATAGAGTTGATTCGTGCCCCACTTGTTGGCGCGTTCAATGTAGGGAATCGAGACTGACCATTGGTCTGAGCCGAAGATGCCAATTGAATCGCTTCCTTGGCTTGTGTACGAGAGCTTCACCGTAGGTTGCAGTCCGTTTCTCCCGGGAGGAACATTGATCGGGTATTCGTACACAAATGCTCCACTTTGCTCGTCTACTCCCAGACGAATCAGGGTGTTTGATTCTGAAAGCGCTGGTGGTGCAGAACCTATTTGAGTACTCGCTGACATTGATTGAGCTTCTGGGGACGTCTCATCTCCGAGGATTCCTTTTTCCGGAAAATCTGGTTTTGAAACTTTTGCATCAGGAACCACAGCAGAATCAGGCAGCGTTGAAGGTTCATGGGTCTGCGACGATGCTTCATTTTGAACAGATGGGGCACTGACCGGACTTGGTGGCTGTTGAGCTGTTGATTCTTGCGCGAGCAACAACCCCGGCGATGACATGATCGTAAAAACAAAAAGAAGCGCCAGAAGCGCTCCCCGAGACCAAGTTGAAGAGACCTTTCGACCGAAAGAAACAAACGGGAGAACGTGTTTCATAAATGATACGAAGGAATTACCTTTATGGTTTTAATTAAACGTTTAATTGAAAATGGCGTCAAATCATCCATCCCACTGGTTGGGCTTGCGTTTCATCCAATACCCCTTTGCCGAGGGCTGCTGTTTGTGTTCAGGTGGACCGCTGCGCTTTGGTTTGAATTGATGGAAAGATGGACGGCGTCGCCTTGAAGATGTTTTTGCGCCATACCCCCGAGCCTGATACTGACGTGGTCCACGATTGTTATCTCGAGCTCCGGACTGATGATCGTCTCGCGATGACGAATGTTGTTGAAACGCTAGAGGTTCCATGTCGGGAAGACGCGAAACAGACAACGGCTTGCGGATGAGTCGCTCAATATCGCGTACATCTTTTTGCTCGCCTGGAACCGCAAACGTTATCGCTCGTCCGGATGCTCCCGCTCGAGCTGTTCGCCCGATTCGATGAACATAGTCATCCGACGTTGACGGAAGATCAAAGTTCACAACAAGCTCAATTCCAACCACATCAATCCCGCGCGAAGCAATATCAGTCGCGACCAGAACCTGAAATTTCCCCAATTTAAATCCTTCGAGCGCCTGTTTTCGCTGACCGAGCGAACGATTCGAATGAATTTCAGCGGCGGTAATTTTGTGTTCACGAAGCTGGGCCGCTAGTCGTTTTGCGCCGTGTTTGGTGCGGGTGAATACGAGCGTTGATCCATGGAAATTTTCTAATAGCTTCAGCAGCAGGCTCGTTTTTTTATCTTTTTGGACAATAAAGAGTTCTTGAGCAACTTTATCCGCGGTTGTTCCTGCCGGAGCGATTTCAACGCGAATCGGGATCTCAAGAAATTCATTCGCGATCTTGAGAATCTGCTGCGGCATGGTCGCGGAAAACAACATGGTTTGGCGCTCGTTCGGAAGTTCTTTCATGACTCTCCTGATCTGTGGTTCAAATCCCATGTCGAGCATCCGATCAGCCTCATCAAGAACAACGATCCCAACACCCGAAAGCGAAACCGTGCGTTGTTCGAGGTGGTCAATGAGGCGTCCTGGTGTCGCAATGATCATGTGCGGCTTTTTGGCAATCGCCCTTTTTTGAAGCACCATGGATTGACCGCCAATGAGAACAGCGGTTCTGAGACCAAACCGTTTTCCAATTTTTTGGAGCGATTCGTCAACCTGAAGCGCAAGCTCGCGCGTCGGCAAAACCACCAACCCAATCTTTTTCACGCTTGCGATCCGCTGGATCATAGGAATTCCAAAAGCAAAGGTTTTTCCCGTTCCTGTTTGCGCGATCCCAATTACGTCTTTTCCCTGTATAGCGATTGGAATCGCCTGCCGCTGAATGGGTGTTGGTTCGGTGATTTTCCATTTCATGAGCTCCTCAAGAATCGCTGGAGCGATTCCAAGATTCATAAATCCGACTTGTTGATTTGATTGGTTGATTAACATATTGATAATCTAACGATGGAACCACCGTCTAACGAAACTCCTTTCGTGTTCTTTGTTATCTTGAAGCAATAATGGTAATTTTTTAATAATTCTCAGTTCATCTTTAGTAAATTGTATATCTGGCATGTTAGAATAACTTAAGTCAACACTCTTTAGTATAATTCCATTATATCGACGAAACACGTTTAACAATTGTAATAGCAGGTTATTTATCTCTTGATACTTTTTTCCTTCTGGAGTGAATTGCGTTTTCTCTAAAACTTCGAATTCCTGTTTAACTAAACCTAACGGGTCAGCTCTTTGGCACAACGTGTATTCATTTAATGCTCTAAATTCCTCAAGTACTTTAAATCTATGATGTTCAGTCACGAGCCAATTGTGTATCTGAGCTTTTCTTATTTTTTGTTCAGTCCCGCTTAACTGATGCAAACTTTTCCAATGTTTGAGAAATGTTTCATAAACCCCTTCCGGTAAATCCATGACAGAAAGTTTAACATTACTTCCAATAAAACGGTTTGCAGAAAGGATTAACTCTTCATCGTGTGTCAACGTGTCGTTCCTTCGTGTCGCTACTCCGGGTTTAGAAAAGCCAAAATCGTTCAAGCCACCTCTTCTCAAAAGATCATACTGATGGCGTTTTTTTATATCACCCAACGTATCGTACGCTTCATTGATTTCTTTAAATCGCTCTTCCGCTGCTTTATCACCAGGATTCACGTCAGGATGATTCTGCTTTGCCAACTGGCGGTAGGCTTTCTTAATCTCTTCAGATATAGCTTTTTCATTCACACCAAGGATTTTGTAATAATTTTTGACAGTCATAGCGAAATGTAATGACCTAATCGTAGCATAGAATCACCCAGAAAGATACTCTAGAGTCTGTTTCATGGTTTTATGCTTATCATACTTCTTGTGCTCTTCAAAGCCAGCACGTGATAATTGGTTCCAAAGCGCGCGGTCGGAATCAAGGGTTTGGATCTTGCTCGCTAGATCGCTCGCGTCGCCGAGCTTGAACACGAGTCCCGTTTCTCCGTCTTTCACCAATTCAATGTTTGCAGGAAAATCTGAAACAACCACTGGAACGCCGAATGACCATGATTCGAGTACTATGTGTGGCATACCTTCGTATTGCGTACCCTCATAAAGACAAAGAGCGTTTGAAAAATATTGTTCAAGTTCGCCGTGAGGAATACGACCAATGAATGAGATTCTATCTTGTAACTTGTAACTTGTAACTTGTAACTTGAGATTCTTTTTTTCTGAACCATCACCAACGATAGTAGCAGTGTACTCCAATGGTAATAAACGCAATGCTTCAATCAATGTATCGAGTCCTTTCCAGTTCTCGATCCGACCAATATACAGGATGTTTCTGCTGTCGTTCTGAGCATGTCGAAGAACTCCATTGTTCATTCCAACCCCATTTGGAATCACCGTTACTTGTTCTGGCACGACTCCAAAATAATCAACAACGACATGTTTGAGATACTCGCTTGGAACAACAATCCGATCGGCATTTTGTAATGAAAATTTCTGCCACCGTTGAATCAATCGAATTTTCCAACCGTACGGTACGCGGCCGTACGATTTCATATATTCTTCAAAACCAATTGTTTCTCCGTGCATTCTCACCTGTTGCCAACTCTGATCTCCAACATATTTCACTACCACGTGTGTTTCTCTTAATCGTTTTAAAAATATAGCTGCCGGACCAACACTTGGCCCTTGCGCATAAATCACATCAGTATGTTTAGACATTATCCATAAACGGAAGAAGTAGACAAACTGTCTGAGAAAAAACGGAATCCGGCGGGAAATATATGTTACGGGATATGGGTATTGTTTTTTAATCTCGCCATAGGTAATAACACGGACACTGTGCCCACTGTTCACCAATGCCTCCGCGAGCTGCGTCGCGTATGTTGCCGGCCCGCCAATGTCGGGTGGAAAAATTTCACAAGCTAAGATAATTTTGATTACTTTATTAGCCATATACATCAATCATCCGATAATTTTTCTAAGATGCGACCACCTACGGCAAATTGAGTAGTTGAAATATTTTTGCGTTTCATGAGTTCTGCTATCATAATATTTGCTTTGTCTTTGTTTGTGGAATATGTGTTTAATATCGATGCAATTTCTTGCTTTGTAAATTGTAAGACCACTTTACGATACCATCTCTCCTGAGAATGAACGTCTAATTTGTAATCATTCAGTGCACCACCATGGATACCGTGTAGCAGATTACGTAAACCAAGCCGCAACACGTCCACATCTGTTACGGATTTATCAAAAATATATTTTCTGATAATTTCACCTGTAATATCGTATACAAACGGTGAGGGTTCCATTTTTCTCGTTTTCTCAAAATTCGACCTGTGGTAAATCCCTGTGTGCGCCGCACCAAGCAATACCAAAACTTTTACCCTGCCATTGTGCAACTCAGAAAACGCTTTTCTTTGGGTTAATGATATGAACTTTTTTTCTATATAAACTTCTCGTTCAAGTTCTAGTTCTGCTATCTTTTTCAATTTTTTTTTCATTCCAACTATAAATTCACGGGCTGAATGAAAAGAAAATGAAGCAAATAGCGCATCAACAAGCTTGCCAAATAATTGATGCGAGGAAGGTACATCAACAACGACAATCGGTTTATGGTGTTTACTGCTTAATGAAAGAACTCTCTCTATGTATTTTCCCGATTTTGCATCTATCTGTTTTTTTATATGAGCATTATGTGGATGTTCGTTTGAACGCTGAATAGTACCTAGGGTAGCACTAATGTTATCCTGTTGGTGAATTGATTCAATTTGCTGTTGAACACGCCTTGTATGCCCCACTAATTCACACAAACAGATAACGTCAGTTGCTCTTATCTCTTCTTCCAGCGATGTAATATCTGCCTCAGTCCTGTGGGCTGAGAAATAAAAACGATAAATTGGGTTTATTTTTCTCTCGTGATTTGCTAATTCACTCATAACTAAAAATACCGAAACATAACGTACCGCGCCATGATAAAATTCCAGATGGTCATTGTATGGACGGATATTGAATGTGTTCTTCGAGATATGCGTGTAACGCACCCTCAAGCGTCGGGAGATCCAACACGATGGTATCCCACACAACTCCAAGATCAAGTTCAAAATAATCATGGATCGCGCGATCGCGAAAACCTGCAATTTCTTTCCATGGCAACTCGATGAGGGATTGCGTTTGCAAAGATACGCGTTTGGAAAGCTCGCCGATCAACGCAAGCTGCATGATCACGGCACTTTGAGTTTTTTGATCGTCAAAAAACTGTTCACGACTCAGGTCGTTCACGAATTCACGGATCTTGCCGGAGGATTCAAGCATCTGCTTGATGTACACCGTATCATCCTTCATAGACGGTTTTTAATTCCGGCAACACATACGGTTTGACAAACTTGTT
>CAYYDP010000031.1:0-15000 GCA_964470645.1 uncultured Gammaproteobacteria bacterium | reverse complement strand
ACCAGGAAGTCATCCGTAAAGAACGAAATTTAGAATACGACGGTGAGGATGTTGAGGTTGTTCCCCATGTTCCAGAAGAAATTATCAGGCGCATCAAACTCGCAGGAACAACTCACGACGCTAAAATAGTCATTGTTGAAATTGGTGGAACAGTTGGGGAATATCAAAATATTCTATTTCTTGAGGCAGATCGAATGATGAAACGAGATCTCAAAGACAATGTTATCAATATCCACGTATCGTATCTTCCAATACCAAAAACCGTAGGCGAAATGAAGAGCAAACCAGTTCAATACTCTGTCAGAACACTCAATGCTGCAGGAATACAGCCGGAAATGGTGATTGGGCGCGCCGAAATCCCACTCGATGAAAAACGAAAAGAGAAAATTGCCATCTTCTGTTCTGTAGACGAGGGCTCTGTATTCTCGAGCCCGGACGTTGAAAGTGTCTATGAACTTCCCGTTGTCTTCGAAGACCAGCGTTTAGGCGAGCGAATTCTTGAACTGTTACATCTTAAAAAGCGAAAAGAAGATTTAAAAGACTGGAGGGCGTTCTTGCGTTCTCGGCGCATCGCAAAAAGAAAACTTCAAATTGGAATCGTAGGGAAATACTTCACTTCTGGAGACTTTGCCCTTGAAGACTCCTATATCTCCGTTATTGAAGCCATCAAACACGCGAGCTGGAAATTGGGTGTTAAACCCGAGATTCACTGGATTGGTAGCGAACAGTTTGAAAAAAATCCAAAATCCGTACATTCGTTACGGGATTACGATGGAATTATTGTACCAGGGGGCTTTGGTAAGCGAGGAGTGGAAGGGAAAATCAACGCAATCGAATATGTCAGAAAGCACAACATCCCCTATTTTGGACTCTGCTACGGACTTCAACTCGCGGTCATTGAATTTGCTAGAAACGTACTCAAGATTAAAGACGCCAATACAACAGAAATCGACCAACGCTCCGCTCATCCTGTCATCCACACCATGGAAGACCAGATAAAACATATACAAAAAAGACGTTTCGGAGGCAGCATGCGACTCGGTGACTATCCATGCAAACTGAAGTCATCAACAATCGCACGCACATCGTATAAACAACAAACCATCACTGAGCGCCATCGACACCGATACGAAGTGAATAATACGTATCGCGATCAGCTTGAAACCGCAGGATTGATTGTTTCCGGACAATCTCCCAATAATCAACTTGTTGAAATTATGGAACTCAAGAATCATCCATGGTTTGTTGGTACACAATTTCATCCAGAATTTTTATCACGACCTCTCAATCCCCATCCTCTATTCCTTTCATTCATTCACGCGTGCGACAGACACCATCGACACCTTTAAAACAGTGTTCACGATCGATTACCAATTTATTTTTCTCACAAAACGGATGCATTATTCATTCGCGAGACGAAATCATCTCCTTTTTTGATCCTTCTACGTCACTTATCCACAGTTTTTCTTAAAAACTTGCTTGAAAATGATTTATACTATAAGTATCGAAAATGTACGTCTTACTTTTTCGCACGACACAGTTACTATTCTCATTACCAAACGATCGACGTACTTGCTTCGTTTGAGGTGTTGAATCTCAACGGGCTCGAAACTAGAAAGGGGGTGTTAACCATGGCAGCCAAAAAAAAAGCAGCAAAGAAATCTTCCAAGAAATCAGCAAAGAAGCGAAGATAGTCTTTGAAGAAAAAAATCTCCTCGACTGAATCGAGGAGGTTTTTTATTTTCTTGTCTGAGATGGGGGCTTTGTCTTTTCTTACAACAACTTCGATTGTTTTTCAAACGCTTTCTTTGGAATCGAGATCGTTCCATATACTCCGTCATACCCTGGTGCTACATCCACAAGACCGTCTCGCATTGCTCCAATAGCCCTTTTAATCTCTTGATCAACTCCTTCTAAATCTTGCAGGGATATAAATACCAACGTATCAAACTCGCTTCTTCGCTCAATAATCGAAAAATACTCGTTCATCACGGTTTTTGAATGCTTTCCCACTCCCCTCACCCAAGCGAGGATCTCTGGCAAAGGAACAATTTTTGTAAACGAAGGCCGGTTAGCATCTATAAATCCATCAGGTCGTGCTGCGAGTGTTTCAACTCGATTTAAGACTCCGATCGTAAGTTCACGTTTACACTTGGGACATACGTTCTTCATCTTATTTGATCGAGCAGGATCACAAGAAAACCCACAGGTTCGATGACCATCGAAATGATACATCCCTTCTTCGGGAAAAAATTCAATCGTTTGGATAATGTGATTCTTTTTGTCGGGATTCTGAATCGCCCGAAATAATGACTGATATGATGCTGATTCAACTTCAAACACCGTCGCCTCTCGTCCAATATTGGGCGACGAGTGAGAGTCTGAAAACGAAACAATGCGCTTATCGTCCAAAAATTCCATTCGCCAATTCATGGGAGGGTCGGAGGATAACCCTGTTTCAACAGCGTAAATGAACGGCGTGAGCTCTTCAAAACACTCCTCAATGGAATCAAACCCCGATTTTGAACCGAACAACCCAAACCACGGCGTCCAAACGTGCGCGGGAATCATTGAGCCACCGTGATCCAGAACAATTTGAAGAACATCTTTCGAATCCATTCCCAAAATTGGTCGACCGTCGGACGCGAGTTTTCCTCGTTTTGATAAATCCAATGCAATACCATCCGCAGACTCAAACGATGGCGCGTAGATCAACAGATGCACACGACGAGTTTTGTCGTGTTTTCGATAAATGCAACTCACTTCTCCCGAAAGCAAAAACCTCGGGGGCTTCTCCCTGACTTTTTTTACTTCTATCTCTTTTTTCAACGTTAGCAATCCCGTTCCGTCGTCGTCCAATTTTTCTTTCAACATCTTTCTCCATTCCGGATGCGTAAAATCGCCCGTTCCAACAACGTCAACGCCCTTATACTGCGCCCAAAGCGCATTGTTCTCCACAGTCGCGTCCTTCGAAACCGCGCGGGAATAGTGAGAATGAATTTCTAGATCAGCAATAAGACGCATAAGTCTCGTCGAGGAGTATACTATCATTTATTTTACCACTACGGGGGACGATAGACAAAAGCTACAGAGTCGTGATTGGTCTTGATTGAACAATAAAGAGTTTTCCCTTTTCAAAACACCACTCAATGTCCTGAGGAGTATGAAAATGTTTTTCGATAGTTGAACAAAGTCTAGCCAGTTTAAGAATGTATTGATCAGAAAACTTTTGTTTTTTCTTTTTTTCTTTGGAAACCGTAATTTCTTCATTTTTCCCTCTTCGGAACACCAACATGATCTTCTGCTCTGAGATCCGTTTATCCAAAATCTTCGATTCTTCCGTGTGTTTCTGCAACAGGTACGTATCGGGAGTTATCATTCCCTTTACTACCATTTCTCCAAGGCCATACCCCGCCTCAACGACCATCTGATTACGATCTTTCGTAACAGGGTGAGCCGTAAAACAAATTCCCGAAACCTCTGATTGAATCATTTTTTGGACAACAACTGCGACGGAGATCTTTTTGCTACGAAATCTCTTTTCAAACCGGTAAAAGATCGCTCTTGGAGTGAACAGCGAAGCCCAACACTTTTTCACGTTTTCCAGCAAATTCTCTTTTGTTGTATTCAGATAGGACTCCAGCTGTCCAGCCCACGCTGCTGAAGCAGAGTCCTCCGCGGTTGCCGAGGAACGGACGGCTACGAATTCAGCGCCTAAATCGTTGAACGATGTTTGTATTTCATCTGCAATTTCTTTATGGCACTTGGTTTCAAGAATCAACGTTTTGATCTTTTCTGAAGCATCATCAACACTTTGAATCTCGCCGTGTTTTATCGAACCCAAGATCGAATCAATTTTTGTCCCCAGGTTCGTTTCATCTAAAAACCATTCGAATGCCGATGAAAGTACGACAAAACCAGGAGGAACGGGTATTCCCGAGCGAATCATTTCCCCGAGCGAAGCACCCTTGCCACCAGCAGTTGCGACATCGAACTTCGAAGGCTGATCTAATCTTTTTGTAAACATCTTACAAAAAAAGCGTTATAAAAGCTTCACCAATCCACTATGGAAATCTAACTCAATAATATCACCAGTGTTGATAACTTTTGACGCACTCTTTGTTCCAACAATACATGGAATATGTAATTCCCTACTGACGATCGCCGCGTGACATGTAAGCCCGCCTTCGTCCGTTACAACCGCGAGAGATTGTTTCATTTGAGGAATCAATTGAGGGTGAGTTTGTACCACTACCAAAATTTCTCCTTTTCGAAAATCTTTAATTTGTTCATCAGTATGGAAAGGGGACTTGAGCACGAACGCTTTTCCTTTAATTTGTCTTTGTCTTTCCCTTGGTAGAGAAGCAATGGCGCCCTGAAGCTCGATCGCCTCCATTTCTCGCTGTCTAGTTTTCAACACCAGTTGTATCTGCTGGCGCGCTTCTTCGCCGGAATATATTCGACTTCCATTGGGTCGAAAAATCCGCAAATATCCTTTTTTCCTTTTTTCAACCACTTTGTCATCTATCCTTGCCCCAGATTTAATAAGCTTAACTAATTCAGAAAATTCATATGAGTTCATGGTTTCTTTTGGCAGTTCATAATAGTTCGCGAGCGCCGAAAGGAATTGCGAAACATACTTTTGCAGGCATCCGACATAAGTCGTCATGTGGAGCCTCATTACCGAGATATTCCCAAGTCTATTGGGAATTCCAAATTTGCGTTTATTCTTCTGCAAGAGGACGTTTCGCTTTCTCAACTTTTCCTCTACATCTTGCAGTCCTTTTAGTTCATCATCAAATTTTTTGGGGTCATTCAGAAGTTTCACAACTCTGTCTAGTAAGTATTTTGCATCAATAACTTCACCCCCCAACTCTGTCCAGTTCAAAAATCCCAAACGTGCCACGATTGAAGATAGTTGTTTTAGGTGGCGTGGATGTTTCTTGTTATAATCGGCTATACTCGTCGCGTTTGCTTTTCTTAGAGCCGTGGCATAAGTTAGAATTGCTTTATTCAACTGGAACGGATAACTGAACGTAGCTCCGTAATGTGAGACAGATAGCCCATCTTCGCTACCTTTCGCAGCCAATTCCTCCTCGACTTGCGAGAAGCATTGAGGGAAGGTTGAAAAGGAAGCGGGGATAATAAGAGAGAAAACATTTTGTACGTTATTAAGAAAAGAGATAACTTCCTGTGGATGAAAGACAATAGCGTCCACCTCGCGTTGATAAAACTTCAAAAAAAATTCATCCGCCATCTCTTTCGTTTTCACATACATTTGACTTGATAATGTCTCGAGCCGATTCGTCCATTTATCATTCGTAATGTTCTTTGTTCCGGATTGTTTCTCGAGATCAAGTGTTTGCTGACCATAAGCTTGGATATAGAGAGGATCGGGTAAGAGTTGAGTGTAAAAATATATTTCTGTTGGTAGGTAACCCGACAATTTCTGTATCGCAAAAAGGTGTTTATCAGCAAGCAGTCCGGAATCTTTTCCAAGCATCCACAACGGAGTGAAATGTTTATGATCAAATATTATCTTTGGAAGTTCATTTTTTCGGTGCATATTTCGCAAAAAATCTTTTTTTCTTCTCAAGTCTTCGTTTTTCAAGAGAATCAAATGCTTTCGGGTCCAAAGAGACGTTGATATTCCGATACTTGAGTCTTGCGTGGTATGTACTCTTATCTTTTCGATCAATATCAATAATCACAGGCTCCAAATTGTAAACTTCACCGCCCAAATCATCGAGTTCCTTCCCTTTCCATGTCGGATCATCTTGATACTCTTCTAACAATACTTTCACAAAAGAATCAATGGGTCCGCTGTTCGCAACGAGAAAAATGTCGCTTTCATCCCGATTCGGAAATCGTTTCGTCGCAGTAATGAGACGAGTTGCCAATGTTGCTAAACCTTCTCCAATCTGGTGGGCAGAAGTTGTCTCGTTGTCTGGTGAACCAGAAAACGTTGAATCAACGTAGTAAGAAACCAACGCTCGTCTTCCATCGTTTGGATCACTGTGGCTTTTCATTACTTCCATCATTTCTTGCGTAAAGGCAGGTGAGAATGTTTGAACTGGCAACAATCCTTTTTTGCCGTGAAGTTTCCGATTTGTTAAAACCTTTTCATGCAATGTTTCTGCTGTTGTTGCCTTGGCACGTATTTTCTCAATCTCGTAATTCCTAAAAACGTTATCAATAATCTCCGCAGTTTCTTTGGTCCTTTGTCCAGCATCACTTCTGGCGTCAGTGGGATCAAGCTTGGGAAACCGCACGAACCTTCTTTTTTGGTCATTCTCATCGGCGAGTTGACTTTCCGCAAACTCTTTGGTCGCCTGTTTCCCCGCCGATGTCACTTCCGCTCCGTGTGCTTGGGCATGACGCAAAAAGATAATGCGTGTGTGTACTTCGTGTCCGTACTTTTCTTTTGTCTCTTTGATTTCTAAAGGCTCTTTCATACGTTACGTATACAGGATTTATTATACACCATTTGATTTTTTTTCAAATTCTTCCTCCGTCTGGTACACTGTCCACATTTCATCAAAGATCATTTTCAACATGGAGGCGAATTGATTCGATTCTATCACGAAAACTTGCGGTCGGTCGCGCGAGAACAGACCAATCAACACTTTATCGTCCCAAATCACCATTGGTGTAACAATCTTTTTTCCAGGCGGGAGGTATTTCACGTTGCGTAAATATTTCCCTCCCTCTTTGTATTTCGGATCATTCGGCCAAACGCCATGTTCCCGAATGCTTCGCTCATAAATTCCTCGCCGGACGCGTTCTCGTATAAACTCATCATCAAACGTATCATCCCTCTGCTTTTCCTCGATCGTCACAGGCGGCACATGAAATGCGCGATACTGTTTCTCGCGTGTTTCTAATATTCCAAGGAGAGTTGATTTGATTTCTCCTGGAGTCTCAAAAACTTGAAAAATAGGACGTGCCATACCGCCTTATTGGTTTTTTATTTTTATTTCTTCCCGTACTCGACGGAGTAACGGCAGGGTTTCTTGGTAATATTCATTGAGTATTGCCTGCAGCCGATTGGAACGGAGCATGGATTCATAAAGTGCCTCAAAATCGTATTCGTAATCTCTGATATTGCCGATCGTGTATTGAGAATAGAACGTCGTATCCTGCGTATCGCCGGAAACAAGTAAATTTCCCTCCGGGGTAACGCGAACTCGAGTGATGCTCATGGGAAATAATGTTACACGGAAACAAAGTCTGACGTTCCCAAGTTCATACTTCAGATAAAACTGTCCTTGCGTATCCTCTTCGATTCGATCGAGTTGGAACCACGAAGAACGGATCAGCGCAAGAAGAGGAGGAAGGTATGAAAGATCAACATCAACAATGTAATTGAATTGTTTGTCTGAAACCGCTGGAAGCTCCAAAAATTCTTGTAGCGAATCAAATACTGACTTGAAATCGTCTTCGGATAAAATAATAGTCTGATCCGTATACTTGAGCGGTTTGTAGAATCCAACGACCACATTCTGAACACCGTTTTCTTGAAGGAATGTTAAAAAGGAAATAACATTCCTCACGTTGAGTTTTTGCAGGGTCGTGCTGATAAAAAATTGGTGACCGAATTGTTTCGCTGCCCATTCAATGTTCGGCCACGTTCGTTCAAACGCATACGTTCCCCGCAACGCATTATGCTCCTCTCTCATTCCATCAAGGCTAATGTCCACATAATCAGGTTTCATCTCTAAAACCGTTTGATAATGTCGGTGTAAGAGTGTTCCGTTGGTAATGAATCCGATGTCAAAAGATCCGTTATGCTTTTGTCTCGACTGTTGGAGTTTCAGAAGCAAATCAGGCCCGTCTTTAGAGACAAAAATTTCTTTTCCATTAATACTAATCATTTTGGGATGCATTTCTGCGATTGAGTCAATAATTCGTATCCATTCGTCTTTCGAAAGCGCATCAGTGGTTAACTCCTTCACTTGCAAATAGCAATGTCTGCATCGCAGATTACAACTGTTATTGATGACTAACGACGCGAGTTCCAGCTCTGGCTTTTCCAAATACCATTCCTTAAATTTGTTATAAGGAATGCTTCCGTCAAATAGACGAGGAATGAAACGAGCTTTCGTTTGTATCGAAGAAGACTCTTTTATTCCTCCTTCTGAACCGGCGACAGTAACGGCCATACGTATGTATCATTTACCAACGTTAACTATAGAGGTGATATGCGACCTTTTCAAGCTATTACGGACACTATTTAATAGATGATAGAACATTTACCTAACTATAGCGAAGATATGGTAATAAGTTTTTCGTCAGTAATTGACAAAATAACACTATCACGTAATTATATGAGATATGCGGCAAATCGACCCACTTCATCAAATCGGTCTTGATGAGCACAAAACAAAAGTGTATCTTGCGTGCCTTGAGCTTGGAGAGGCGAAGGCGGTTGACATTGCAAAAAAAGCAAAGTTCAAACGAACTGCCATTTATGACATTTTAAGTAAACTTGAACAGCGCGGACTTCTTTCTCGCCTCAAGAAACGTGGAGGATACTATTTTATTGCCAGTAATCCCAAAACAGTAGAAACTGTTCTTGAACGACAACAGCAAGAGATTCGAAATCTCATTCCCCACCTTGAAACGTTGTATCAATCAGCTAGTCATTTTAAACCCCGCATTCGTTTTTTTGAAGGTGCTGAGGGTATCAAAGTGGTTCTCAGTGAGTCGCTGGGTTGCCACGAGAGGATCATTCGCACATTCCAGGTGCCGCCAGTGATTATTGAAGAAGAAAAGAAAGACCGTACGTACTTTGAAGAATACTCACGAAAACGAATTCAACAAAGAATCCATGAACGTTGTTTGAGAGAAAAAGACGTTTTTGAAAACAAAAAGCATTACGACGTGCTCTTCACCGGAGAGGAAGCATGTCTTCGCGCCGTGAGATTTCTCCCGCAAGAATTTCGTATCACCTCGCCAATGGTGATCTGGGATCACAACGTGGTCATCGCCACACTCAACCAAGAAGAGCAGTATCTCTTCGTGGTTGAATCCAAAGGCTTTGCCGAAATGATGAAAGCTTTGTTTGATACTTTGTGGGAAACATCGAAAACAGAAAAGGAGTTGTTAAAAGCTCCATGACCAACACTCAGGACAACCCAAAATTGTTGCATCCTTCGACACCGCGCGGGAATATTTGGAGTGAATTTCAAGATCAGCAATAAGACGCATAGCGTGGAGTCAATATCTTTGATTATTATAAACACCTATTTTGGTTACGTTTCCGTATAATTACCTATTAAAATATGCTGAGAAAAAACGAATCTGGTAATACAACTGACAAAATTATTATGACAACTACAAAAAGAAAGTCTAGCGCTGATACAAACGGAATGATTCCAAATATTGCTTTTCTTTTGCGTACCTGTTTCCATTCAACCGAGGTTGGAACACCACCTCGTGCATAAACAACCATCCACACCTGTTTAATAAGAACAATAAACTCAACAAGCGAGTTTACAAATGCGGCAAGTATTAAACTCCACCGTTTTTTCCATGACGTGAATTTCCAACGCACTTTAAACATGTACCATAAGTCTTTTTGACGTACATTTACAATGCTGATCACTCGAAAAAAATAATGTAAAGCGAATGTGAGAAGCGGAAATCGAGTAAATGTGGCATCTTTTACTCCCTCCCAAAGATGGAGGAGTATTAAAGCGGAAAGATAGATCCGTACTCCCAAGATGGTAATGGTTTCAAGCGTGTTGCCTCTCACGGTTAGGTGTGAGGCGGCAATAATTACTGTGCCGATAAGCGCAGATGTAGATAAAAGCGTTAGTCTCTTTCTGAGAAGCATGCTCCGAACACCCAAAGCAACAACGGGGATAACCAACGCAGGAAACGTCATCGAATAACTTACCCACAATAAAGACCAGATACCAAAAATCATACAGGGGGTGTTGGTTGAAAATGAATTCTTCGCCCAAGCGATCTTATTGCTTCGTCGTGTGTAAAAATCAACACAGCCATATCCTTAAAGTAGTTTAGCAGTTGGATAAAACGAAGTTTCGCTTCATAATCCATGCCACACGTTGGTTCATCAAGAATGGCGAACTTTTTTGAGTATAGCAATGTGACTGCGATACTTAACAACTTCTGTTGCGCACGAGATATACTTCTTGGATGATGGAAGTGTTGCTCTTGGGTGATACCGCAAATCTGAAGAAGCTCGATGTTTGGTAATTCATCGTATACGGTTAACCACGTAAATGAGCGTTCAGGATGTTGTAAACATTCAACAGGAGCGACTCCAAAAGCAAATGTATATTCACCACGATATTCCCGTCGCTTAATCCGACCGGCAAGAATGTGGCCGAGGGTGGTTTTCCCTGACCCATTGGGACCTTCGATAATCAATACTTCATCTTCGATGAGTATTTCATTTTCAGCTATTTCAAAAGAAATGGGCTGGGTTCGACCTGGGATACCAACATTATGTACACTCACGATTTTTTTGTCTCCACGTTTTCTGGGGAGTAACAGGGTCTTTAATTCGTCACTTTCTTCTTTTTTGGTTTTAAACATCCGTGCGTTGGGTGTTCCTTCTTCGATACGTCCGTCAACAACCACCAATGACTTATAGGAGTCAAATACACCTAATTCATCCAACGATAAACCAGTGAGCAACAAAGCGTTTCCTTGTTTCGTGAAGGTGTCAATCCAGAATAAAAAATCGTGTAAAAAATCTTTGTCAAGATTTGATGAGCTAAAATCTCCAATTAACAATTTCGGTTCATGCTCCAGAGCGCACGCGCAATTCAATCGGTGTCGCTCGCCCCCCGAAAGAACTTCGGATAGTCGGTTTCGTTTTTGATACAACCCATATCGATCTAGCTTTAAAACTGACGGCAGAATCTCGCCTCGACTCAATGATGCATATGAATACCAAAATTCCTCGACTACCGTGTTCCCGATAATCGCAATCTCTGGGTTTTCATAGATCATCTCTACGTATTGTGCCCGCTCCCTAGGAGTGTATTCGTATATTGGTTTATCCTTTAACAAAATAAAACCCAGCGTTTGCTGGTCATACAAAATACTTGTCCTGTCTAATGAGTGTTCAACCGCGGGAATAGTCAGTCCTCTCGAATTGTGTAAGCCAGCTACAAGATAGAAAAAATCCTGCGCATTAAAAGCTGACGGGGCGAAAAGATGTGCTACCTCACCTCGATTAAGAGAGAAATCTCGTCCATGATACACTCGAACACCAAAATCAATTGAAAATGCCTTCCATGATAAGATTGAATTGGACACACTATATTCCCGGCACTCGCAACCGTGCGAGCGCTCGATACGCAAGTGCAGCTAATAATGTGTTTGCGGCAGAAGCCGCAACCAAAAACGGAATGAGACCTTTTGCAACAGGTGTTGGAAGACCGACGTTTGGGATGAGTGTAAGCAGGAGCGGAGCAACAACGCCATTAAGGATGATTGCGACCGCAACAGCAAAGATGATCCTAGCAACAACGCGCATGTTAGATTTTCGAATAATCCAACCAAACACAAGACACCATAACAATTGTTCAATTGCGACAAAGATGTGCAGAACACCGAAAGGAAAACCTCCAGTGGCCGCTGAAGCAATATGCCCCAATCCTCCAACAATTCCCCCAAGCACTGGAGAAAAAAACGCCGCAACAAAAAAACCGGGAGCAGAATCAAGTGCAATTGAACCCGCAGGAGAAGGAATCTTAATCAATCCTCCACCAGCCGCAACGACTGTAAAGATAATAACAACAATCAAATTTTTGACGATTGGTGACAATGACCTTTCTTGTGAGAACTGGGTTTGATTTTCCATAATGTATTTAAATAAACTTAGTAGCTACAACCCAAGATAGGTGACAATCGCGTCTTTGATGTTTTCAAGCGCTTCTTCTTCCGTATCTCCTTGGCTGTGACAGCCTGGCAACGCAGGCACGTGTATATCGTAGCCGTATTCGCTTTTGTGAATAATGGTGAGATATTTCATATGCGTCAGTATATCGCCAAACCCCTAAGCAGTCAATCTGGTAAAGACAATCTGAAAAGAGTTCGCATCCTTCGACACCATGCGGGAGTATTTGGAATGGACCCGCACCGTTCTTAAAAAACTCTTGTGGTGAGTACAGTTTTTTCTGCACGTGAACGCCTTCCGCTTTGTGTGAACAATTGACTTGTTGTTTCTATGAGAAAGGTACGGGGCAAGTTTTCCGCCTCCGCAAAAAATATTAGCTTCTGCGGATCCGCCGAATTTCGGGTGCTATCGAAGGCGGACAAGATCAGCAATAAGACGCATAGATCATGTAACTTGTAACATGTAACATGTAACATGTAACATGGAATAATAATGACGTGATTCCATTTGATACGTGATACGAGCTACGTGTTACGTGAATTAGAATTCATACACATACAGCGTCTTTCCGAGCGCATGTTGTGGGCGGTCAAGCTCGATCACTTCAACGGGTTTTTTGTTGTTAAAAGTAAAATCACACGAAACAAGACGTGTGCCTGGGCGTAATTCTTTTTCCAGATGAGGAAGAAGGTCGTTCATGAGACGCGGGAACAAATAGGTAAACACATGAGTTGCGTCACGAAATGATGTTTTAAAAAAATTGCTCCGAATGAAGGAGATGTTGGGATACATTCGGCGAGCGACGAATCGGGCAGACATGATTGCAAACAGCGCCTTATCGATTCCAATACAACGAATGTTTGGGAACTGTTTTGTGGCGGCCATCAACACGCGACCATCTCCACATCCGAGATCAACAAAAACACTTGATGGAGTCAACTTGAGGGCCTCAATGATTTTTGGGAGCACCTCGTTGGGGATCGGTACAAATGGCGCCTTGGTAACCGAAAGGCTCCACAACCAGAGGATCAACATTACGGTAATCCCAACAACAATAATGCCCAAAACAATAACAAACACGAGTAGCATATGAAATGAGTATACCACGAATGAATAATCCCAAAAACTCCACCGCCATCTTATTCAAATCAATCCGGAATGCACTGCGCCAAACCCAATGCGACACTTGTGAATGGATCATCGGCAACGATAGTTGCATTTGGAAGTATTTCAGAAAACATCCGCTGGATGAGTGGCGTTTTTGATGTCCCTCCAGTCAAAAATAATGTGGTAACATCATTCGCCTTGAGCCCGGAAGCGCGAAGCACGTCTTGAGCGCAACGTTTTATTAAATCGCAATCACGATAAATCATGTTCTCGTATTCATCCCTGGTTATTGGCTCCGAAATTGAGATTGATGCTTGTTGGAATTGGATTGTCTCGCGTTCGTGGTCTGACAATCCACGTTTGGAACGCTCAACAGCTTCAAACAACGAGAAACCCAAATTCCGATGTATGAGCTCAAGGAGCCGATCAATGGGTTTCCGCTCAAGCGCTGACCATCGAATTTCCTCAAGGTCTTTTTGGATCCGATAATCTTTTAGATAGGGAATTTTTTTCCAGTCACATAGCGTTTCCATGATATAGGCTGGCATTGGGAGTAATTTTTCACTCATGCCACGATACGTAACACCTGACCCAAAATACTTTGTCAGGCTCGTTCTCATGATGCGACCAGAAAACGTATCTCCACCGATGTACACTCCGCCACTTGACAACACATCGTCACTTCGGTTTCTGCCATGCTGTTGTTCTTGCGAAAGTCGCATGATGGTGAAATCGGTTGTTCCACCACCAACATCAACAACCAATACCGTTTCTGTGCGCACGAGTTGTGTTTCGTAATGGAGCGCGGCAGCAATCGGTTCCAATTGAAACCGAACGTGATCAAAACCAGCGATACGTGCCGCTTGTGTTAACCGCTCTACAGCCAGTTGTTCTTCTGCCTGATATTTTGAAAACTCAACAGGCCTTCCAAGCACAACAGATCGAACAGTTGTACCCACAATCGTATCTGCGCGTTTTTTGAGTGCTGATAGAAATGCTCCCACTAACGCTTCGGGAGAAAACCATGTCCCATGGATGTTTGTACCAGAAAACGAAGGTAACGGCAGCATGGATTTAAATGAAGAAATAAAACGACCGCGCATTCCTGAAGCCAAATAGCGTTGAATTGCCTCATCCCCAATGAAACACTCCTGGCTTCCTTCTGGAAAAAAGAGAACTGAACGCACAAGCGACGAACCACCGCCATCAAGAGAAAGCAGATACGACTGACGATCGTTATTCATGATCGAAATTGCGGAATTCGATGTTCCGAAATCCAATCCGTAGGCTTGTGTATTCATAGTCAAGAACTATTTTTTCATTTTTTAAAAACAAAAAACAGGCACACAATACTGGCGACGGCCTACTTTCCCAGGGGTTAGTTTACCCCAAGTATCATCGGCGCTGATTAGTTTCACTTCTCTGTTCGGGATGGGAAGAGGTGGAGCCTAATCGCTCGAATCACCAGAATCGTGCGCCCGTTTGAAACGGGAAATCCCAAATCTCAAGCACCAAATCCCAAACAATATTCAATAACCAAATATCAAAATCCAAAACGTTTGTGATTTGGAATTTGTCCGATCATCCGATCGGACATCCGGTCGAATGACCGGATGAATTTGAAATTTATTTGTAATTTGGAATTTGTAATTTGGAATTTACTTAACTGTATTGTGTGTGCATATCAGGCGAAAAGGTTGGTCACATCAGTATGGCTCGGCTGAAACCCTTACGGGTCTTACACCTACCACCTGTAAACCCGGTATTCTCCCGGGAGACTCATAACGATGCCTAATCTTGAAGGGGGCTTCACGCTTAGATGCTTTCAGCGTTTATCCCTGCTAAACGTCGCTACCCGGCAATGCTCTTGGCAGAACAACCGGTCCACGAGAGGTTTATCCTTCCCGGTCCTCTCGTACTAGGGAAGAATCTTCTCAAGCATCGGACGACCACGACAGACAGGAGACCGAACTGTCTCACGACGTTCTGAACCCAGCTCACGTACCGCTTTAATT
>CAYYDP010000030.1:10972-15226 GCA_964470645.1 uncultured Gammaproteobacteria bacterium | reverse complement strand
TAGCAAAGTCTTTGAGATCATCCTTAGTAGCAAAGTCTTTGAGATCATCCTTAGTAGCAAAGTCTTTGAGATCATCCTTAGTTGCCATTCGAGATTCGATGGACCTCAACTCATCCTTGGTTGCCATTTCTTTTCGAATTGCCTGCAATTCGGTTTGTATTGTTTGAAGCGTGACGGAGGCCTGTGGTTCCATAGATATGATACATGGATATTTATCCACAAAGATACAACGAATATTGGGAGATGTCAAAACCACGGCTTTGTGGTATACTATACACATAACACAAGCCTCATGCTCGAATCCATTCAACAACTTCTCTTGGAGAAGAAGATTGTAAGTAAGGAAGAATTTGAACACGCGCAACAAGAGTCCGAGGCGCAGCATAAGCCCTTGGAAGAAGTGTTGATCGCGAAAAAGTTACTTACCGAGGATCTTCTCTACGGGGTGATTGCGGAACACTTCCACCTCCCCTTTATTAATCTGAAAGATAAGACGATCCGTAAAGATATTCTGGCAACCATACCAGAACCCATTGCCTCCTCACACGAGATCATCTCATTTGATAAAACCCCAACAGCGTTGTCGGTCGCCGCGACGGATCCGGACGATATTGAAACATTTACCTTCCTCAAAAAAACCACGGGGCTTGAAATTTTGGTCCATGTCACGACACCCTCAATGATTCGTGATTGTCTGAAGCAATATCACAGTTCGCTCAAGGCTGAATTTGAAGCGCTTACCAGGCCCGAGATTGAATCAAAAGAAAAAGACGACCCCAGCAAGTTAAAAGAGCTCGCCGAAGATCTTCCCATTATTCGCATTGTCGACACCCTGCTTGAATATGCGATTTTTGAAGGTGCATCCGATATTCATATCGAGCCATCGGAGCGTGAAGTTGTTGTGCGATATCGTGTGGACGGGATTTTGCACGATGTTATGACGCTTCCCAAACAAACGCAGGCAGGCATCGTCGCCCGCATCAAAATTTTATCCAATCTCAAGCTCGATGAACATCGCGTTCCGCAGGACGGTCGGTTTAAACTTTCGACCCCAGAATACAAAATCTCGTTTCGTGTCTCTGTTATCCCCGTCTTTGACGGTGAGAAAATCGTCATGCGTCTTTTGAATGAATCGTCACAGATTCTGACCCTTGAGCAGCTGGGGTTTCAAAATGAAGCTCTTGAAATTATCAAACGGAATATCAAAAAGCCTCATGGAATGATCCTTGTAACCGGACCAACGGGATCCGGAAAAACCACGACGCTCTATACCGTTCTCAATATCTTAAATACCCCGGATGTTAATATTACGACTATCGAAGATCCGATCGAGTATCGCATGCCAAGGGTAAACCAATCACAAGTGAACCCAAAAATCGGATATACATTTGCGAACGGACTGCGCGCGTTTTTGCGTCAAGATCCGAACGTGATTATGGTTGGGGAAATTCGTGATACGGAAACAGCGGAAATCGCCGTGAACGCTGCCATGACCGGACACCTTGTACTCTCAACGCTCCACACAAACGACGCACCCACGGCACTTCCTCGCCTTCAGGACATGAATATTCCTTCATTTTTGATCGCCTCGACGACGAACATTATCGTGGCTCAACGGCTCGTTCGCAAGGTTTGCCAGTCCTGCAAAATGACATATAAGCTCGACAAAAAACAAATGGCATCACTATCAGAACAGTTTGATTTGAAAGGGATTCAAACAGCATTGGGAAAGGATACAATGAAAAATTTCTATGAAAATCTCGTACTCACCCGCGGCAAGGGCTGTAAATCGTGCAATCAGACAGGTTACAAAGGAAGACTTGGGATCTACGAGGTGCTTGAAATGATCCCGTCCATTTCAGAACTAGTGATCAAAAAGGCTTCTAGCGAGGAAATTAAGGAACAAGCGGTAAAAGAAGGAATGATTACCATGCTTCAAGATGGATTTTTAAAAATTCAATCAGGATTAACGACGCTTGAAGAAATCATGAGGGTGACGAAAGAGTAAATGTAAACTGTAATGTGTAAAGCGTAACGAGTAACGAAACCCAATTACACGTTACCAATTACTGATTACTAATTACCATGCAATTTAGTCTCAACCAACCCATCAACCCCATGAAGGTGAAAAGCGTTGGCTTAACGCATAAGATTTTCTTTTTACAAAATTTGTCCGTCATGGTAAGAACGGGCATTTCTTTATCAGTTGCTCTTAAAACATTGGCTCACGAAACTCCCAGCAAAAGATTTGCTGCGGTACTCGGTGCGGTCGCATTAGACGTCGACAAGGGAATTCCATTCGCGAAAGCACTTGCAAAATTCCAATCGGTATTCGGGGAATTGTTTATCAACATGGTTGAATCCGGGGAACTTTCCGGAAAACTCGACGAGGTTCTGCAGGAGGTCCTTGTTCAGATGAAAAAAGATCATGAATTGCTCTCAAAAGTGAAGGGAGCGATGATTTATCCGGCAATCATTGTCCTGGCCATGGGAGGCGTCGCGGCGGCTATGATGGTGTTTGTAATCCCAAAGTTAACGCAAATTTTTCGCGAAGCCGGAGCAACACTTCCTCTTCCGACCAGAATTTTGATCGGGGTCTCGGATTTTGTCGTTAACAACGGAATCATCGCTGCACTCCTTGTCATCGTAATAGTGCTTGGCTTTGTAAAGCTTTTGAAAACAAAACGTGGTGCAACTCTTTTTGACACAATACTGCTCAAGCTTCCCGTGTTTGGTGAGATTGACAGAAAAATAAATTTAGCACGTTTTTCGCGAACTCTGAGCTCCCTGCTTAAAACCGACATTCCCATCGTACACTGCTTCGTGATCACGTCGAAGGTGCTCGGAAACCAGTTGTACCGAAATGCTACCGCGCGTGCTTCCGAGCAGATAACAAAGGGAGCGGGTATCCATACGATTTTGCAAGAAACTCCCAAACTTTTTCCTTCAACGATCACGCAAATGGTTTCGGTTGGTGAAGAAACGGGTACGATTGATGAAATCTTAAAAGAAATTGCGTTGTTTTACGAAGAAGACATAGATCAGGTTATGAAAAACCTTCCATCCGTCATTGAACCGGTACTCATTTTGTTGCTAGGGCTTGGGGTAGGGGGGCTTGCCATAGCGATCATCTTGCCACTGTATTCATTGACGCAACAATATTAATATGAAAGCACGAAGCACGAAGCACGAAGCACGAAAAAATAATAAAATTCAGAATTCTAAATTCAAAACGTTTGGAATTTTGAACATTCGGATTTTGAATTTGTTTCGAATTTCGAATTTCGAATTTCGAATTTCTAAAAGCGGTTTTACGCTTTTGGAGGTTCTTCTCGGCGTTGTCCTGTTGGTTTTCATTTCGGTTTCCCTGTATGTGTTATATTCATTCGCAATCAATATGATTTGGGAATCACGCGTGAGAATTGATGCCTCAGCGCTCGCGAATGAACGAATGGAGCGTGTTAGGAATGTGCCGTACGACTCCGTTGGGACCATTGGAGGAATACCGCAGGGTACGATGGCGCAAAGTGAGCAGGTTCATCGCAATAACGTTCCCTACACAATAGAAACGTCGGTTGTGTACATTGATGACCCGTTCGACGGGACACTGGGGGGCACGCCAAACGACACGTTGAGCACCGATTATAAAAGAGTACGTATTGAGATCTCCTGGCCCTATCGACTCACCAGAACTCCAGTTGTATTTCTAACCGACATTGTTCCAAACGGGGTAGAATCCGACGCTGAAGGGGGTACGCTTCAAATTTCGGTATTCAATTCATTTGGCATACCGGTACCAACCGCGGACGTCCACATTGTCAATACTGCAGTGTCTCCGGCGATCAATTTGCACACACAGACAAACGCGTCTGGTATATTGATTCTGCCCGGGGCACCACCCTCCATTGATCGTTATGAAATTACAGTTACCAAATCCGGATACTCAACCGATCGCACGTATGCTTCTTCCGCTCAGCTTCCATCACCGGCAAAACCACATGTTTCGGTGTTTCTGAACCAAACGTCGCCAGTTAGTTTTGCCATTGACTCTCTTGGGACATTCAATGTTACAACGAATGACTATAGCTCAAATGATAGAGTGGGGAATATTTCGTTTAAACTGTCTGGCGCAAAATCGATCGGTACCGATAGCAACGGGCTCGTCGTGCTCAAATATTCTTCGACCCATTCGAGTGATGTATCAGGATTATTGAGCTTAGACCAGATGGAGTGGGACGGGTACACATTTTCGTT
>CAYYDP010000030.1:5530-10962 GCA_964470645.1 uncultured Gammaproteobacteria bacterium | reverse complement strand
ACGACCTCGCGGGAATCAATCCCCTAAATCCTGTAGTTATGATGGCGGGTTCAACCACGCCCGTCGATATCTATGTTGCCCCAAAGTCCGATCACTCTCTTCTTGTCGCGGTGCAGGCGATTGATGGCGCATTACTCAACGACGCGTTGGTGCAGATCGATCGGATTGGATTTACCGCGACATCAACAACTCCTTCGTGGGGCCAAGTGTTTTTTCGCAACATCGAAGCGAGCCAGTACGACGTGAGTGTGACAAAAACCGGATACCAGAACTATGAAGAGGCAGTCGCGGTATCAGGCGCAACGCAGAAAACCGTAACCATGACACCGTTATAATCTCGAAACTTGGAACATGGAACTTGAAACATGAAAGAAAAAACGATCACAATATGAATTCAACACGGACAGCATACGCTTCACGCTTCACGCTTCACGCTTCAAGAGGATTTACCATGCTCGAAACACTTGTCGCGATCAGTGTGTTCACACTTGCCTCGATCGTTGTGTTCATGTTTGTGCGCCAGGGATATCAAGTTCAGCGGTTTACTTTTGAAGGAGAGCGAGCTATCTCATCTGTTCAGCGCGGAATTGAGACCGTGGTAAAAGAGCTTAGAGAGGTTGTCCCGTCAGGCTTGGGAGCTTATCCAATAGAAAGGGCTGATCATAATGAACTGATATTTTTTGTTGACTTCGATCGTGATAACGCTGTTGAACGAGTCCGTTATTATATCGAAGGAACTAAACTCAAAAAAGGCATTATCGAGCCTACAGCAAACCCCACTTCTTATCCAACGGCCAACGAAGGCGTCCGCAACGGCGAATTTAACATGCATACATTCAAATACTACAACGGAGATTGGCCTGGCGACAACGTGAATAACCCGCTCACTCCGCCAGCAAATCCAACGCTGGTAAAACATGTTGCAATCCAGTTACGGATCGATATCATTCCATACCAGTCACCGGCGCAAATCGACATTAGAAGTGAAGTGAGTTTAAGAAACCTTAAAGAGAATCTATGAGGAATCATGAATCAAGAATCATGAATCAAGATCAACCCCCCTTTTCTCCCCCCCTTCGTAAGGGGGGGACATGGGGGGGTATTCGTGCTTCGCGACCGAAGGGAGCTATCCTCATGCTTTCCCTCGTCTTCCTTGGTTTATTCGTTTTCACTGGTGTAGGACTCGTTTCCATGACAGAAATGCAGCGCAAACTTACTGTCAAAAAGGTATCATCAAATCAGGCCCTGCAATTGGCGGAGGCGGGTTTGAATTATTATCGTTGGCACCTAGCGCACGATTCACTGGATTTTACGGACGGTACTGGCGAGCCGGGCCCCTATGTCCATCAAGTTTCCGATCCTTTAGGGGGTCCGATGGGAAGCTTTAGTCTTGTGGTAACGCCGCAAAGCAGCTGTACGTACACACTCCCGGCACCCGGAATTGATATTGAGGCGGAGGATATGACCTTTGATCATTGTGATTGCTCAATCATAGCAGGTCCACCTGAACACGTTTTGATAAAGAAAGGGCAGGGAGGATCCCCGGGTTTGATCGCTCAAAATATCACGGTTTCAGATGACGCGACATACACCATTGAATATAAATTAAAAGGGACCCAGCACAGTGGAAGCTGGCCGAATGCAAAGATCACTCTTGATGGAAATCGAAATTTAGGCACGTTTAGCGTCAACAGTACAAACTGGCAGACATACTCATTTTCCGTTTTTTTGACAGCGGGAACGCATACGATCGAGATTGAGCACCTGAACGCACACTCGAGCGGAAATCGGAGATTGTATGTTGATTATCTTTCCATCACCGCGGAGGATCTCCCCGGAACAACCGTGAACGAAAGTAATGCCGTTATCGTTCGTTCAACTGGCTATACAGTAGCTGATCCGAATGCTGAGCGGGTATTGGAAGCACGTTTTGGAAAACGAAGCCTTGCGGATTACGCGTTTTTGGTCAATTCAAATGTTTGGTTTGGGAACACTGAGGCTGTTTATGGACCGCTTCATAGTAATGGCGGAATCAGGATGGACGGGAGCCATAACACAACGGCAACATCTGCCCGCGAAACGTATGTTTGCGGTTCAGAACACGGATGCTCGAATCAAACAAAACCTGGAATTTGGGGAACGGGAGGCAATCCCGACCTTTGGAGTTTTCCTGTTCCGCCCATTGATTTTAACGAATTAACAACTGATCTTGCTCATTTAAAATTCTTAGCGGAAAATGCGGGTTTATACCTTGCACCGGCTGGATTTGGGTACCGTATTTCGTTCCAATCAAATGGGACGATGAATGTTTACCGGGTGGATAGTTTGCGGCCCGCTGTTTTGAGTTACAACGGTACATCGTGGGTATCGGTGTCGCATGATATTCAAACGCAAACGCTGCTGGGGAATTACGCACTACCGACGAACTGCGGTGTGATTTTCGTTGAGGACGATGTGTGGGTGGACGGTGTCGTGCGCGGCCGCGTAACGCTCGTTTCCGCAAGTCTTCCCGATGTCGCAAGCACCAACACAACCGCGATCATCAACGGCAACATTACCTATACCACGCGGGACGGCTCAGACTCACTCGGGCTGATCGCACAAAAAGACATCCTCATCCCACTCTACGCGGCGCCGAATGATCTTGAGATCAACGCTGTTTTGCTCGCGCAAAAAGGACACGTATTCCGCAATCATTATTCAAACACTGCCTCTCCATACCATATCCGTAATTCCGTGACCCTTTACGGCTCCATAATCACAAACGGACTTTGGACATTCTCGTGGGTGAATAGTGGTGGAACTGTAATCTCTGGGTACGTAAATACCTACACAGAATATGATTCCTATCTATCATTTCAACCACCCCCGGGTTTTCCAACTTCCGGTGATTATAGTATAGTAAGATGGGAAGAGGTAACGGAGAAATAATTCACATACCACGCAACACGTATCACATAACAAAACTGAGAAATACATAATTTCGCGATCCTTGCTCCACGCTACGTGTTCCATGTTCCATGATCTATGTTCGATTCGTTTGGTCTTGATATTTCAGATGGTTCGATGAAATACGCGTATATAAAACGTGGCGTTTTTGGAGAGCGCCTTGTTGCGTTTGGCGAATCGAAGATCCCATCCGGGCTCATCGTGAACGGAGAAATCAAAGACCGCGCAGCAACAGCCTCCGTTATTCGTAAAGAGCTCTTTGCGTCAAAATCACTGCCCCGATTCGTTGTCGCTAGTCTTCCGGATTCAAAAACGTTCATTAAACTTCTTACGGTAAACGTCGCCGAAAACGACTCAATCAAAGAGGCAGTTGGTCGCGAGCTATCGAATCACATTCCCATTCCCATTGACCAGCTTACCTACGATTTCACGCTCGTTGATCGCCCCGAACGTGCAAAGCTAAGGCGCAAAAAACCGTCCTCAAACGGCTTGATCGAAAAACCAGCGCACGTTCGAGTTCTTGTGGGAGCGTGCGATACTCGATCCGTGAAAGAATATGGTGCGATGATACACGAAGCGGGATATCTTCCTGTCGCGTTTGAAATTGAAGTTCAGGCAACAGCGCGCGCGATTCTTTCCCAATCAGACGTTTCGGGAGACGTCAATAAGGCAACGGTTGTAATTGATTGGGGTGAAACCCAGGCAACGATCATGTTTTTCGCGGGAGGTACCTTAGTTTTTAGCGCATCAAGTGAAATTTCCGGCAGGGAAGTGACACGTAAGATTGCCGAAAAACTTTCGTTGAGCGTTGAGCAGGCAGAACAGGCGAAACTCATTTGCGGACTTGATCCAAAAAAATGTAAAGGAGTGGTGAAGCAATACCTTGAAGAATATATTAGCAAACTCGGCGCTGAGGTTCGGCACGGACTAGAGTATTACACGACCCACATAGCTCCCCAGGGGAGCATTGTTTCCCTATTTCTTGTCGGTGGTGGTTCGAACCTAAAGCACGTCGATCTCGAAATTCAACGCGAACTTAACTTGGACATCACACCTCAGTACGGAAACGTCTTTAAAAACACACCAACAATCAGGAACGCGCGCGATCTGCCTCCGTCCAAACGCGTATCATTCGCGACTGCTATTGGGCTCGCGATGCGCTCGGGCGCTTAATGCATCATCCCTTACTATGAAATTGCTCGTCAAATCCCCACATTCGTCTGCCTTTTCTTTGACGCTGAACCTGCTTTCCGCTGAGGACAAACAACGGATAAAATCCGACCTCCTGCTGTTCGTTATCCGCGATATTGTCTTATTAGTATTGTTGGCACTGATCGTGGTCGCGATCTTGTTTATTGTGAGCGCGAGAACGCTCGATGCGAACTATCGCGAAATCCTACAAGCCTCACTGCTTTCTGAGCCAGAACGACCTGCGTTTCAACAGCGAGTCTTGGACCTTTCAGAAAAAAGCGAAAGCCTTGCTAAGATCAAATCAGGGTGGGATCCCATCTCTCACTATGTGTCGGAAGTAGCCCGTGCCGTCAAATCTCCTTCAACGCTTACTACCCTTACGGTAAATCGTGAACAAAAAACCATAGTGGTTGTGGGACACGCCGATACGCGGAACCATGTCCTTGAAATTGCCAAAGAATTGGAATCGCTTTCGTTTGCTGCGTCGGTTGAATCGCCATTATCAAACATACTCCAGCAAAATAATATCCAATTTCAATTTACCATTCGCATGAAGCCTCACATTCAGTAACATACCGTATGGCAACTCGTCATCATACAACCTATGTGTGGATTACATCAGTTACGCTGGGTGCGTGTGCGGTGCTTGTTTTGCTCATCCTTCCATCCATACACCGAATTCGCGAACTGAATATTGAAATGACACGGAGAAAAGTTGTCCTTGAGCAGCTCTACGAACAGGGGCAAAGCACAAAAAAAATCGCCAACAACATTGAACGTGTCCAGGAATTCATTCCACCTCTGAATCGAGCGTTTTTATACCGCGGAGAAGAGCTCGCGTTCATCACGACCATGGAAGCGTCAGCGTCATCACACTCGCTCATCCACACACTTTCCTTTTCTGAAGTATCAACGAAGAATCCGAAAGGGGAACGGGGTACTACTGAGATTCCCATATCAATGACCGTAGGAGGAGCGTATCGAGACGTGGTATTGTTTTTAGCAGATTTGGATCGTATGCCGTTTTATTTGAACGTCAGATCGGTTTCGATTGGTGGGAACGCATCAGGATCCCTCATCCAAACGTCGGGGGCTCGATCCGCACCCGTCATAACACCAGCCTCAGACAACCTTGATGGTCGTGTCTACGCAACGATTGATGCGGTTACCTACTGGAGGGAAAAAGAAAGCATCAAGTATTGAGTAAAGTGCAAAAATAGACAACCCTTTACCTGCTACCAACCACTGATCACGATTTTTATTATGATCAAATATATTTACTACTTCATGAT
>CAYYDP010000030.1:0-5520 GCA_964470645.1 uncultured Gammaproteobacteria bacterium | reverse complement strand
GTGTTGTGCTCTTTTTGTACCAAAATTTTTACCTTACCCTCGCGGGGGCCCATGAAGTTGAGTCGCTTGTTTCAAAGGTGTCTACAGTGAATTTTGACGTGAAGAAGGTTGAAGACGTCGCTTCAGCGCTTCAAAAAAAGCAGGATTACAACCCGCCGGTTATCACCCATGATCCTTTTGTACATAAGTAAATTGACATGACATCAGAACTCCATAAACCGGTCCTTTGGTATACCAAGACCACCGAAGAGACATTCCACAAACTCAAGACAAGCAAAATCGGACTCGAACAAAACGAGGCGGATGAGCGTTTGAAACTGTTTGGCGCAAACGATCTCGAACAAGACAAGACTGTCTCCTGGTTGGAGATTTTTTTCAGACAGTTTAAAAGTGTGTTTGTCGCAGTGCTACTCATTGCGTCTGTTGTGAGCTTTGCCCTTGGAGATACAAGCGATGCTGTGGTGATCTTCGCCGCAGTGCTCGTGAACGCCTGCGTTGGCCTTGTGCAGGAAGGTAAGGCAAAACAAAGTTTAGCAGCCCTTAAACGCGAGTTTATCCGAACCGTTCGTGTCGTTCGAGACGGAAAACGTGTCGAAATAAACGCAATTTCCCTGGTTCCCGGCGACATTGTTGTTTTGAACCGAGGAGACCGCATTCCAGCAGATATCCGACTCATTGAGACGGAGAGGTTGTTTGTGAACGAGGCAGCGTTCACGGGAGAATCAAACGACGTCCAGAAGCATACGGAACCAATCCGAGTAAAAAGCATTTTACCCGACCAGAAAAATATGGTCTTCATGGGCTCGCTCGTAACGAGCGGGTCGGGGTGTGGCGTCGTAGTTGAAACGGGCAAAAAAACAGCTCTTGGGCATCTGAGTTCATATCTTAATTCACGAGAGGAGCAAACCGTCCTCCAACAAAAAATTGGTCGATTTGCAAAAAAACTCGCCCTTCTCGTTGGGTTGGCAAGTACCATTGTTTTTTTTGTCGGAATTTCGATAGGAAGGGATGCTGTTGAGATGTTTACCACCTCGGTTGCAATTGCCATTTCGGCAATACCCGAAGGTTTGGCGATCGTGGTTACCATCATCTTCGCAATTGGAATGAAGCGCATTTTCGCCGTTCAGGGTCTTGTAAAGACACTGCCAGCCGCTGAAACACTGGGCAGCGCCACCATTGTGTGCACTGATAAAACAGGCACAGTGACAACGGGGGAGATGACAGTGAAAACTATCGTTACGACAAATCACTATGTCAGTGACGCAACCCATTCTTGGTATGAGTCACTCGAGTCAAAGCCACAAGAACTTCTTCGGTTATTCGAGTTGCTGCTCCTGTGTAATGATTCGTATGAAGAGGTCCGCGGCAACTCGCGTGTCATTGTTGGCAACATGACCGACCGCGCGTTATTCCAGTGTTCGCGAGGACTCGGTTTCAATCAAGGAGATCTTTTCAAGAGGTTTCCACGTCTCGACACGATACCGTTTGACTCGGGTAATCGTTACATGGCAACACTCCATCGCGACACTGACACCAACATTCTCGCCCTCAAAGGATCACCCGAGACCGTGCTTGAGTACTGCGATCATATCTATGACGGCCCGTCTGTAAAAAAACTTGATGAACAAAAAAAGGACGCCCTTCAAAAACAACAACACGCCATGACAAACTCCGGGCTTCGTGTTATCGCCATCAGTGTTAAGGAGGTACCGTCGTTCGTACGTACTCTTGAAAACTATCCCATTAACAAATGCACGTTCGTAGGATTTATCGGACTTGTCGATCCCGTTCGCGAAGGTGTCAACGATATTGTTCATAAACTCGAACTAGCTCATGTTCGGACGATTCTGATAACGGGCGATCATGTCCACACCGCTCAAACTGTTGCAAAAATCATAGGCCTGCCAATCGGCGGAAAACACGTTCTCTTGGGTTCCGACATCCAGTCGCTTTCCGTCTCCGAGCTCATGGAACGCCTTAAAAAGGTTTCTGTGTGCGCGCGGGTGGTTCCGGAAGATAAACTTAAGATCGTTGATGCCCTCCAAAAAAGCGGGCACGTTGTTGCCATGACCGGGGATGGGGTGAATGACGCGCCGGCTCTTCAAAGGGCCGATATCGGGTTGGCACTCGGAAGTGGGACAGACGTCGCGAAAGAGGCCTCCGACATCATTCTGCTCGACAACTCATTCACCTCAATTGGTAAAATTCTTCTTTCAGGGAGAACAATCACAAATGACATTCGGCGTGTCACGCTTTTTTTACTTTCCAATAATTTTATTGAACTTATAATGATTGTCTCCTCCTTTTTTCTTGGATTTTCAGCCTTACCCCTCGTTGCTTCGCAAATTCTTTGGAAAAATTTACTCTCAGACAGCATCCCAGCCGTCGCCCTCTCCTCATCTTCGCACGCCCAACCCGATGATGTTCCAAAGTTTCCTGAAGGCAAATCCCTGCCTCTCCTTAACCGAAAGCACACGATATTTATAATACTCGCAAGCGCTAGTTCCGCAGTCGCGGGGTTAGTGCTCTTTTGGCTCCAGCTTTCAGTTATTCGTTCGGGGGTCGATTACGCGCGAAGCGTAGTATTTGCGTTTATCATTGTCGCCGCGCTGCTCTATGTTTTCCCAACGAGATATTTCCCCAATCCTGCTCGGATTCGTGAAACTCTTGAAGGCGCGTTTGTGCGCGTTGCGTTCGGCGTTTCTCTCTTACTGGTAATACTTGCGTTTAGCGTACCATTTCTGCGGTCAGTGCTTCATCTCGTGCCCATAACTCCTGGCGCTTGGATCATGGTAATCACACTTGCGCTCCTCGTGACGCTGATTGTTGAGATGATAAAGCGGGCGATGTTTAAAACAACGAGTGATTTGTAGTGACGTTGTCAAGATTGATGAAATGCAGTAAAGTGTAGTGAGCAATTTGTGCACCGCAATTGATACGCTTTTTAGCTTAACTACGCATTAGCGGTTACACTTTACGTATGGGTCTATTTTCAAAACTATTTGGCGATTATTCCAAAAAAGTTGTTAGCAGCTACCAACCGATTCTTCAACGTATCGCTTCATATGAAAAAGATTACGAAGCGTTAACGCCTGACGCGTTAAAACGTAAAACAGAAGAATTCAAAAACGAACTAACACGTGGGGCCACACTCGATTCAATCCTTCCTCAGGCATTCGCCGCCGTCAGGGAGGCGGGGAAGCGTGCGCTTGGGATGCGCCACTTCGACGAACAAATGATTGGCGGAATTGTTCTTCATCACGGCAACATAGCCGAAATGAAAACAGGTGAAGGGAAAACGCTTGTTGCGACACTGCCACTCTATTTGAACGCTCTGGAGGGTAAGGGAGCGCATTTGATAACCGTAAATGATTATTTGGCGCGCCTGCATGCAGTGTGGATGGGAAAGCTGTACTGGACGCTAGGAATTACCTGCTCATGCATCGTACACGACGCGGCATTCGTGTTTGACCCAGAGTATCGAGTCACGAATCATCCGCTTCGGGCGCCAAGCCAGACGAATGAAAACCCAGTCACGCAAGTAAAAATTGAAACTGAATACCTGAAACCAGTTACCAGAAAAGAAGCCTATCAAGCCGACATTACCTACGGTACCAATAATGAATTCGGGTTTGATTATCTGCGGGACAACATGGCGCCATCGCTCGCTGCGTGCGTCCAATTCCGAAGTGCTTCAGGAGTCGGGACCCCAATCCCGACACCCCAACATCCGACGGAGGACACCGGTGCCGGAGCGTCGGAACATTCACTCCACTATGCGATTGTAGATGAAGTTGATTCTATCTTAATCGATGAAGCACGTACACCGCTCATTATCTCCGCGCCAGCTGAAGAATCTGCGGATCTCTATTATCGTTTCGCGAAAATTGTTACAACGCTTCGTGAAAACATTGATTACAATATTGATGAAAAAATGAAATCAGCAACACTGACTGAAGACGGTCTGGCGGCAGTGGAGAAGTCTCTTGGCGTTAAAAACCTGTATTCAGAGGGCGGCATCGACCTTGTCCGGCATATGGAAGCCGCTCTTAAGGCCCTGGTATTGTTCAAACGAGACCGCGATTATGTCGTTCGTAATGGTGAAATTGTCATTGTGGATGAATTCACCGGTCGTCTCATGTTTGGAAGACGTTATTCAGAGGGTTTGCACCAAGCGCTTGAGGCGAAAGAGGGACTTGAAATTCAACGAGAGTCGAGAACGCTCGCAACAGTCACGCTTCAGAATTATTTCAGACTTTACAAGAAACTTTCTGGCATGACGGGAACCGCCGTCACCGAGGCAGAGGAATTTCACAAGATCTATAATCTCGACGTGGTCGCGATCCCAACGCACCGACCCATGATCCGCGAAGACGCGTCAGATAAAATTTATAAATCAGAAGAAGGCAAGTTCAAAGCTGTCGTTGAAGAGGTCAAAGCGCGCAATGCGCTCGGTCAACCGGTGTTGGTTGGCACAGTTTCTATCGCGAAAAACGAACGTCTCTCTGAGATGCTTCGGATGGCAGGCGTGAAACATGAACTGTTAAACGCGAAAAATCACGAACGCGAGGCAGAAATCATTGCGCAGGCCGGTCGATTGGGAGCAGTAACCATCGCGACCAACATGGCAGGAAGAGGTGTTGATATTATCCTTGGCGGTAATCCTCCAGACGCCCACGAGGCGGAAGTTGTGCGTAATCTTGGCGGACTGTGTGTTATTGGAACCGAGCGGCATGAGTCGCGGCGGATAGACAACCAGCTTCGTGGGCGCGCCGGCCGGCAGGGCGACCCCGGCTTAAGTCAGTTCTATCTTTCCATGGAAGATGACCTGATGCGCGTATTTGGTTCTTCAAAAGTGAAAGGCCTCATGGACACCCTCGGCCTACCCGAGGACATGCCGATCCAAAATCGATTTATCTCGCGTTCAATCGAAACCGCGCAAAAAAAGGTGGAAGGACACAACTTTGATATTCGAAAACATCTGGTTGAATACGATGATGTGATTAACAAGCATCGAGAAACGATTTACAAAAAACGGAGAAAAATATTGGAACTGTATGAAGAAGAGTCAAGAGCAAAGAGTCAAGAGCCAAGAGAAGAAAACATCGTAATTCGTGATTCTAAATTCGTGACTCAAAACCATGAACAAACAACGAACGGACAGTTAGCGTCTTCAATTCGAGAGGAGATTCTAATGATTATTAGAAAAGAGATTGAGGATGTTGTAGGTTTTCACACTGCGGGGGAAGGCGAATGGAATTTGGACGAAGTCTATGAGTCTTGCGACGCAATGTTTTCCATCCCGATTGAGGTTCGATTGAATCTTGAAGATTTGCTCAATCCCAAAGACCACGCGAAGCGAAGCGAAGTCCCGCACCGATTCCCGTTGGAATCTGGTGCGCGGATTGAGGCAAAAACCAAACTAGTTGGGTATCTTTTCAGCATCGCCCAGCAACGCCTCCAAGAACGAGCTGACCGAGTCGCCCAGTCGCTTGAAACACAAGGAATCAGGACCGACGT
>CAYYDP010000029.1:777-15277 GCA_964470645.1 uncultured Gammaproteobacteria bacterium | reverse complement strand
CTTCGCCTGTTCACCAACACGTGGCCATGACTCACAAGCTGTCTTGCCTGACGACGCGACGTGGAAAGATGAAGACGGAAAATGACATTATCAAGTCTTCGCTCAAGGAACGACAAAAGGGTTTGCCCGGTATTTCCCTTTGTTCTAATAGCTTTTTTAAAATAATTAGCAAATTGACGTTCTGTCACCCCATACAACAGCCTTGCTTTCTGTTTTTCTTTTAATTGCTGGCCGAACCCGGTAAGACGGGGGTATCCTTTCGGACCGTGGATGCCCGGAGGATATTGGCGGCGTCGGAGCGCACATTTAGCGCCTCGGCTACATACAGACTCCCCCAATCTCCTGCACATTTTACATTTTGGATTTAAATTTCTAGACATAAATCATGAATCTTGGATCATGGATCAAATGACTGCCACCTATCGATTCTGCATTTTCAATCGTTCCATGTTCCGCGCTGCGTGTTATGTGATTCTATATTCTTCTCGGTTTCGGTCTTCGAGGACCATTATGCGGAATCGCGGTAATATCTTTAATGGAAACTACTTGAATTCCATTCTGCACAAATGCACGAACCGACGACTCGCGCCCCGGACCCACACCCCGAATCGTGACATCAACCTCTCGCACCCCGGCGTTTTTCACGGCATCAGCAATCGATTTTACAATAACTCCTGCTGCGTAGGGTGTTGATTTTTTTGCCCCTTTAAAACCGCACTTTCCTGACGATGACCAGACAATTACATTTCCTTTTTGATCGGTTACGGATACAATAGTATTATTATAAGTTGCGTGCACATGCGCCTGACCGCGTCCTCCAGTAAGATGGAACATGAATTTTTTTCGCTTGGAACCAATGGTCTTTTTTGGAGACTCTTTCTTCTGCGCGATTTCAGTAGTTTCTGGTTGTACTGGCGTTGTTTCTTCTGCCATAAGTCATTGATCATGGACCATGGAACACGTGTCAAATAAATCCTTTCCTCACGTTTGTTCCTTGTTCCATGCTACGTGATATGTGATTTATGTTTTCTGCCCCGCGGGTTTTCTTCCTGAACCCATAGTTTTACGGACATTCCCGCGAACGGTTCTTGTGTTGGTCTTCGTGTGCTGTCCTCGGACGGGCAAACCTTTTGCGTGCCTCGACCCGCGATAGCTTCCAATTTCTTTTAATCGTTTAATATTGCTCAAAATGTCCCTACGCAATTCGCCCTCCACACGATACGAACCTTCAATCTCCTTTCGAAGCTTTTCAACTTCAGCATCGGAAAGATCCTTTACTCTTGTATTTGGATCAATACCAACTTTAGCCAAAATAAATCGTGAACGCGACAAACCGATACCGTAAATATAAGGTAACGCTGCTTCAATTCGTTTTTGTGGCGGGAGAACGACCCCTGCGATTCGAGCCATAAATCATGTAACACGTAACTCGTAACACGTAACAAAATTCATTAAATCTTTTGTTCCATGTTCCATGGTACGAGATATGTGACTTTCATCCTTGTCGCTGTTTATGTTTAGGAATTTTACACACAACACGAACCGTGCCCTGTCTTCTGACAATCTTACAATCCTTGCAAATCTTCTTTACTGAAGCTCGTACCTTCATAATCATGGATCACATATCATGGATCAAAATCTATTCAAATAACCACTCCATACTGTTTGTACCATGTTCTATGTTACGTGTTATGTGATTTTAGAATCTGTAAACAATTCTTCCCTTTCCGAGATCGTATGTTGACATCTCAACCTTCACGGAATCACCGGGTAGAATCATGATTCTGTTCATTTTCATTTTTCCGGAAAGAACACCAAGCACTACATGACCGTTGCCAAGCTTAACCCGAAACATCGCATTTGGCAATGCCTCAATAACCTCGCCTTCAAACTCAATAAAACCTTTTCGGTTCACGCGCGCATTTTCAGCTGCGGAACCAGGGTCAATTGTTTGTAAATCTCCAGTCACGGTAATAATGCTAAGCTTTTATTTGCATCATGAAAACAATGACGGCGCTCTTGGCGGTCATCATTGCGTCAAAAAAACAAATAAATGAATGAATAGTTGTTCAAATTGTTATTAAAGAGTATATGTACTATAAATAAAAAACAAAAAAGTGTCAAGAAAGACAAAAATGAGCTAAAAAAGCGCTAATACATAACGGAAATATGGATTTTCTTCGGGTTGCTTGGAAATGTGGAAAAAAGATTCCAATGTTGATCAATACGCACATCCTTAACTCTTTTTTGGGATAATATCAGCTGCCTCGCCTTGTGTTCGGGCATCCCCAAAACCTGTTTTACGATATCCTCAATAGGAAATTCCGGGACAACCGAAACCGTATAGGTAACCACTGATTTCACTCCATATCCTTTATCGTCGGTCATCACCGGCTGTTCAACTCGATAGTCAAATTTGGATGAGAGGCGCTCCGATGGTTCAAGCTTTGCTGTGGACGTTACTGCTTCAAGAATGACATTCTCAAGGTCCTGTCGCTTTACCGCAACTCCAACAATTTCTGCGTCAAGACTTACGGTCACCTCACGGGCCGGTTCCAACAAGGCGGGAATCGAAGACGACGCGACGGTTGACGCGAACAACAACTCATCAAGCACGACGTACGCGTCTCCGTATTGACCGGCGATTTCTTGATGCGTGGTTTTTCTAAACTCGCGAATCAACCGATCAAGTGCCGCTGCCACGTCTTGTTCGGCTACTGATTGCACGATATTGCTGGATCCTCCCTTGATCTCACGCGAAACATACCCAAAAATTTTATCTTGCCGTTCAGGAGGGACTGTTGTTAGGGAGACAATCCTTCCAGCCGCAAGAGCTGTTTTTTCTCCTCCCTCAACAGCCTCGACTTCAGCCTCAACGCTTCCTGGAAGTATCTCCCCCTCTGGAGAAACCGATGCCTTGGGGATAATAGTATCGGCAACCACGGTGTAATACATCGTATCGCCTCCCCGAATCATATGGTCTGAAAGAATCGGGAAATCAATTCCAGTGCGATTGGTAAACATAACATATCCTCGCGCTTTTTTACCAATATCAAGCGAACCCGTTGTCGGCACCGTTAGCTCCTGACGGAATTGTTTTGTCACATGGACTGCGCGCATTCGATCGGATGTCAGCGTATCGGCAGTCGAATCAAACGTAACCGGCAGAACGCCGTTTACCTCCCGTGTTTCGGGAATCACAACAACATCAACGCTGGGCGCGAGATACGCAATACCACTGAACGCGACGAATATCAACACCAACACAATCCCCGCCTTGCTCAGGCGTTGTAATAAGACCTTACGAACGCCCGCGTCTTTACTCATCCCGTCACGAAAGCGGGGTTCACCGATTTGTTTCCTTACGAAAACTCGCGATTTCATGATTGTAGTATACCACCATCAAAAAAGAGGGTAAACAACAAACCCTCGCTATTCCGTAACATCAGGGATGTCATTTAAATGACCAATCCATAAATTCGGATCAGCGTCCGAAGGCATCCGCCAGTCACCACGGGGAGAAACACATGTCAATCCAACCTTCGGACCGTCAGGAAGACAGGATCGTTTGAGTTGGGTTGCAAAAAATCGAGTAATAAATGTTGTTAGCCATTGCTTTAGATCGGAAAGTGAGTATTGACCAGCAAATGCGTGTAACGACATTCGAATAATCTTTCGCGGACTGTATCCAAATCGCACCATATAATATCCGAAAAAATCATGAAGCTCGTAGGGCCCGATCTTCTCTTCCGTCTTCTGTGCTATCTTCCCATCCTTGTCGGGTGGAAGCAGTTCTGGAGAGATGGGAGTACCAAGAATATCCATTAATACGTTTCGCACCTTTGTTTCTTTTTCAAAAATCACTTCAGCAGACCAGCGGATCAAATATGAAATAAGCGTCTTGGGCACTCCAGCATTTACTCCATAATGACTTGCGTGATCACCAAACATTGTTGTCCACCCAATCATAAGTTCAGACAAATCCCCAGTTCCCAGGTCAATTCCTTTTTCTTTTCCTGCAGTCGAAAGTTCAATTAACTTCCTTGTCCACGCCTGGCAGTTTTCATAATTCGTGTCTTTCAATGCTTCATCCTGGCCAATATCGTGAAATAGCTGTTTGACCATCGGGGTAATGGAAATTTCTTTAAATGTGGCACCAATCGACTTGATCAGTTCGCAGGCGTTATGATAGGTACGGTCAGTCGTACAAAATCCCGGCATGGTAATTCCAATAATGTTGTTCCTCGATAACTTCATCAAATCCATCGCGTACGCTGCAACAAGCAGCGCGTGGGTTGAATCTTGTCCGCCAGATACACCGACCACAACTTTTCGCAAATGCTCTGGCAGATGCCACAACCGACGGGCAAGACTCGTTGCTTGTATCATAAACGTTTCTCGGCATCGATCATCTCGCTCAGCAGTGGTGCCGGGAACAAATGGATGTGCATCAATTACACGTTCAAACGTTTTGAAAACCATTGAAGATGGGTCGTAAAAAGGCTGGCCCAAATTACCATCAATAATCACAGAACGAAATTCTGATTTATAATCCGCCGCGTTTTGATGAAACGAACTCTGACGCATTCTATCCTGCACAAGCGAATCAAGATCAACATCCACCAAAATATGCTCTCCATTTAATTTGAATCTCCCCGATGTTTTGAGTAGCTGACCTCTCTCAGCAATAATTCCCTGTCCATCCCACGCGTGGTCAGTCGTAGACTCACCGAATCCCGCTGCGCTATACATCTGCACAGCGACATTCTTCGCCGATGAATGGACAACCAATTGCCCCCGATATTCTGACTTTGCGATGGTGATGTTTGAGGCTGACAAGTTTGCGAGTACAGTTGCCCCAGCAAGCGCTGCGCGGGTACCTGGAGGGATGGGAACCCAAATGTCCTCACAAATATCAGTGTGAAGGACAAAATGTTGATACTGCTTTGACCTCACCAGAATATCAGTCCCAAATGGAACCTGTTGTTCAAGCAACGTAATCGAATTTCGATAGGCTTCGTTCGCTCGTGCGAAATGTCGAAGTTCATAAAACTCACGGTACTCTGGTGGGTACGACTTCGGAACAACTGCGAGAATCTTGCCATTGTATGTGGTTACACCAACGTTATACAACAACCCGTCGTGAAGTAATGGCATGCCGACGTTTATGATTACATTCCATTCACTCGTTTCTTTGAGCAACGTTTGCAAACCATCGACTGCTCCCTGAATCAGGGTTTGAGAATGAAACAAATCTCCACAAGAATATCCTGTAATTCCAAGTTCTGGACAAAGCACAAACTGCGCACCCTTATCGCGAACCTTTCGCAATTCTTCCATGTGCGACTCAACGTTTTTTTGGGGATTTCCAAGATAGACTCTCGGGATTACCACGGCAACCCGAAAAAATCCGTGATTGCGGACATCGAGAAACCTTTGAACTTCGTCTTGGTTGGTTTGATTCATATTTTTCTTCCGTCCTCCGCTTTCGAAGGGGAGGAATAAGGAGGGGTATTGAATAAATAAATACCTTCTTATATTAACAACCTTAAGTCCATCACCCAAGGTATACCACGGAGTGACAAGCTTGAGTTTGTTATTGTGAAGATGGAAACCGGCGTACACTCAACCGATTTCCATCTTCGTATGTTCTAAGGATTACAACATCCTAATATCTACACTCCTCAAAAAAATTGGCGTTATATTCAAAAAGTTTCTTATACAAATCAATATCTTCGAGTTCGCCCATTGCCTTGGCGATATTATCGGAAAGTTTTACGGTTCGAAAGCCACCAGCCGCAATCGCCTTTACAACGAGCGACAACGCCGCAAACCCGAGATCGTTGGTGAGGTTTGTTCCCCATCCAAACGCCACATTGATCCGACCGTGGAACCGGTCGTGCAGTTTCACAATCGTCTCAATATCAAGGCCGTCACTGAAAACCAAGACCTTGTCTTTCGCGTTGATGCCGACCGATTCATAAAATCGAATCGCTGCTTCACCGAAAGCGAACGGATCGCCCGAATCATGACGCAATCCCCGCCAGTCACGCGCTTGTTCGGAGGTAAAATCTTTAAAGAAAAAGCCCGTGCCGAACGTGTCGGTGAGCGCAATGGATAACGCTACTCCGTACAGCTCCCACCACAGTTGCAAAACCCGATTGTGGGAGTCGCGAATCGCGACTCGATCCTTGCCAGCACACGCCGCGAGAACCATGAAAAGTTCGTGCGCCATGGTACCAATGGGTTTCAATCCCAGTTCCATGGCAAGAAACACATTCGAGGTTCCAACAAGCTGACCCGGAACCTCTCGCTTGAGCGTCTCAAGGACTTCTCGATGCCACAAACGAGCAAATCTTCGACGCGTACCGAAATCAGTGATCTTGATTTCCGGATGCTTTTTCAAAATCACGATTTTTGCCAACAAACGACGACGACCTTCATCAAGCACCTGAGGAAAACTTTTATGCTCCCGTCTGATCAAAGCACGGTAATAGAGCTCGTTTATGATCGAGAGGATAATCGTTTCCCACAATATCGTCTCAAGCCACGTTCCCGTGACCTCGATCCGATATGTACCTGCTTCTTTCCAAAGTTTGAACTCAGGTACCTGGAAACCAGCAAGGTACTGTAAAAAATCCGCTGGAAAAAATTGTGCCAGATACTTCAACTCACGATCGGTGAATCGAAGTGTTCTGACATGCTCAAGTTCTTCTCGGATATATTCTTCTCTTATGATCCGAGCAAGCCTGACCTTGGATGTGCGGTTCTTAAATCCGTATGTCACAATGACACCCGGAAAAAACTTCCACACAAAATACATCATCGTAAATTTATAAAAATCGAGATCAAGCAGAGACTTGATAATGGGTTGCCGTTTCGTTTTCATACGTATCTCCTTTTCAAGTTTTCAGATGGTGTAATCCTTTGTTGTAAAGATCGAAAGTTCTACTCCCTCCTACCGAGAAGAACTTTCGCGAACACGCTCTCTTGCAGCGGACAGACACCCTCGAGGAAGCCCTCCTCTCTGTGTCGCGCTGTAGTTGTAACGATGTCACTTTGGCTAGTCTAAAAGAAAAAACGTTAGTAGAAATTACTTAGTGTTATCTATACACATAGTAAGATAGATAAAATCTTTTGTCAAGCCTCTTTTTTTGAACGCTTCTCTGTGCTAAAATAGGTTTAAATAATTACTTATCTTTTTATGGCAAAAATAAATGTAGAAGCACGTCCTGAAATTAGGACACAGCAACGTAATTTTAACGTCACAATACCGCCATCTAAAACAGCAGGACTTACTGAATATATAGTAAAACAATGTTCTCGTTATAAAATTAAATATATAGTTCAGCAACCAAAAAAAATTGGCTACGGAAGAAGCGTAGTTGAATTTGTCTTAATTGGTCACAAAAAAAAGACCCAAGACGTGCTTGATAATATCGAAGCGAACGTTTTACATAACAATGGAACCATAACTGAGGAATCATGAGCTCACATACGCTTACGCGCCTGATATCTTGACGCTCAGGTAAAACGTTTCGTGCTAATCACGGATGGGAATTGAATTTTCGTCAGTTTTTCAGAGATTTCATTTCCAGGAAGAAACAACAATTCCGGAGCGGCGATTCGACTTATTCGGACTTTCATCCTCACAACGTCCCCTTCCGGGATTCCATCAATAAATCCGGTGAGCGGGCGTTTGTTTGGTTCGGCAGACCGAAATTCAATAACCGATGAAAGTGGCAAATGCGCGGACCTCCAACCCTGCGGTTCGTATACATTGGAACCGATCAACAAAAGCGAGGGAGAATCAACGTGCAACGGAGTAGCGCCCATTGCCCGCGCGTACGCTGTTGACCCCGCGGCGGTCGCCACAAGCGCCCCGTCTCCGACCAAACGAGGAATGCGGACAACGCCATTCACCGAGACACGAACCCAGGCCGCTTGCCCCGTTTTTCGCTCTACCCACGCGTCATTAAAGGCGTTTGCCTCAAGCCGAGTGCCGTCCTCACGTTCAACCTCAACATGCAGCAAAGGAGATTGCCTAAGGAAAAACTGCTGATGAAAGAGTTTTCCAAAACGATGAACATTGACATGATTCATGAGAAATCCGATAGTCCCAACGTTCAAACCCAAAAACGGCAATCTCCGTCTCCAGTGCTTACGAATCGCGTGCAACATGACCCCGTCACCTCCAACCACAACTAAAAGGTTTGGACGGTTTGACTGGTAGGCACGTAGCTTTTGGATTAGGGGTTTGGCTCGATTATTGTTTTCGTCAACAATAAGCTCAATGCTGGGTTTTTCGTTGGCGAACCGCATAACACCATGAGGAGTCATGGATGGTGTATACAACCCATACCGCTTGATATACTCACGGACTCTTGGAGAAACCAACCCTGAAATCGACTGATTGCTCGCGATACGCTGTCTTATGGTCGAACTTGAGCCAGCGCAACGGGGTTTGATCACTATGGAGCGCGGCGGAAGATCTTCCCGAATAAGCGGATATCCGTCCCGCTCTACAACAACAAAGCGTGCTGAGTTCCACAAACGCGCTCCTGATTTCCACTCGACTTGAATGGCGGAACCGCCATTTCGACCACCTTGAACTAAATCGGCTCCAATCACGTGCCAAACCTCACCCTCGTGACGATACTTGTGGTCCAAATCAACAGTTCGCGTATATTGATTATGTTCTAAATCAAAAAGATCAACATGAACGTTTTGTATGGTTCCAAAAGCTAAATCAACCATCGCGGCACGATGAATCTCAGAAACGACATTCGTGCCAACTTTGTCGGGTCGCGCACCGCACGGAATTACAACAACACGGTCAAACCTTCTCGCAAGCTCTTGGACGATAATTTCATGGTGTTTTCCCGGCGGATTAAAGCTTCCACCAAACAAAACGATGCGTGTCCGACGAGAACCATGTTGATTCGTATGCATACGCGTTCAACGTTTCAGAAAACTCTTATTATCATAATAACGCACGTACAAAGACAATCAAGCTCGCGAAAGCGATGGGTCGAACAAACAACATTTGAGATTGATGCAGTGTTGATATTCAGGACGATATCACATATCATAAATGAGGAGCTATTATCGTCCCTTATTATTCTCTCTTTCATAACAAGAATCCAGAATTTCGCGCAAAAAACACACTTTCCAAACCCCTATGACCTCTACCATACTTCCGGAATCAGTACGTCTACCCAAACACGAATACAAGTTGCCGGAAAACGTAATTTCATTACACGAATTACAAATCGGAAACCCAATAATACTTTCAGATATCCGATTTAAAACTGTTAAAAAAATCCTAAAACAAATTAACAAAGCCTGTCAAACTATTCACGTTCCAACTATAATCGAAAAGCTCGACGCAGCGTGTTATGCCCTGCTCGAACCTCAAACCCGCCTCGACGATACGAGATATCAACAACTTGTGCTCAACTTGAGGCTGATCAAAACAAAATTAAGCAACGGGAAACAAACACACGAACAACCCGATGATATTCAATCATTGCGCTTATGGCATGACATGTTTGGGTCTCTGTTTAAACACGAGGACACGCATCACTATCTAAACGGCAACTCCGAAACCCAACAACGAGAACTTGTTAAATCCGAACTGGATCTCCCTACGACCCAAGAAACGATCAAACAACTGGAACCTGAAACGAAAAAAATATTAACAACAGCCAAATCAAAATATTACGCAGAGGTTTTTTTTGAAATACCCATACAAACCTCAAGTGAATATGTCCGTAACGCCTATGCAACCTTACGACAACGAGGCGTGCCTCAAAAAACAGCGCTCCTTATTATTTCCGCTCTATGTAAACGCGCTGGCGCGCTTCAATATGGTCCTCAACCCAATCTTGCCGCAGACACTCTCATGCACGTGAAAGGCTCGCAAATTAACATCGCACCAACACAACGCCTCAATCAAACCATTGAGCCTGAATCAACCTACCTCGTCATGGTGGTAAATAAAAATGATAAGGTATGTTTTACAGGAGGATACGCCCACATACTGAGAAATTTTCTCGAAACCGCTTTGATTGAGGTATTAGAAGAAGCAAAACCTCAACCTCTGAGCGTGGAGCATAATGGCGCTGAGAGCACCGAAACGAATCATTTCATCCACATGAAAGAAATTGCAGGAGAATCATCTAGTCGAGATCGTGCGAGATCAGAGAAACACGAGCACGTTATCACAGCATACGTCCACGCGACGCTTAAACCAGGCACACAATATGCGTTTACAGCAGGAGATGACGCAAAACAAATTATCTTCGTGAAGGTTGCCGATTCCAAAGGAAACGTTGTTAATCCTCAACAAATCATCAAACAAACCGCTAAAGCACTCAACACAACTCCCGATCTTAATATTTTTCGGCAAGATCACTTCGATATCTTGGTCCAACACCTCCACAGAGAAAGCGTGCGCATGGCGGCTGAGTCTCGGGAGAGCCATGGCCGCTATCAGACGATCATTGATCGCCTTCAAAACATGGATCCCCTAACAATCGAACCGACCGGTTTTAGGGCGACACCTGATTTTGTCACGTACGATTTGAATGACCATAACACCGAACCTACCCACTATAACAAATGGCTCGCTCGAAAAATTATTCTTGAAGCTCTCAACAATCAAGATGACTTCATGAATACGCACAATCAACCAGAAGATAAAGAGAAGCTAGCTCAAAAACTTCTCGAATCGTTAGGCGCGTTTATACCCGATTTTGTCATCCCCCAACCAACCGTTGATGGAATTATCTTTGGTATCGGAGAAAAGGCGAACAAAATGTTACTTCTCTTCGATACTCTCACACAAAAGTATCGTCTCCCAGGCAAATACATGACAAATCAAAATGAAAACCTGAGTGCCGCCATGAGGCAAGCACTCGCCGATCGTTGCGGAGGAACCATCCATGAACCAAAACTTCTCATGATTGAGAATGGTGCCAGGAATCAAAAACTTCGCGATCCAAGGGGTGTTAATCAAAGCTTCGTGTACACAGGATGGGTCTCTGCTTTGTCTCCTACTCAACCAAGTCGTTTTTCTGTAACCTGGTTCCCGCTTCTGGAATTTGGCACGAACGGTAAAAAACAGCTTTCACATGAACTGCGAGACCTTATCAAACAAAATGCGTTTGATTTTCATCACGGCGAATTGATCCAATCCTCTGTCCAAGAATTTTTTCGAAGAGGTGTGTTTAAAGACAACGATCAGCGCACGCTCATGGAGTGCGTCAACCAAATGTTCTAACACCTTCGCAATCCACGCACCCGCAACAACCTCAACGCAAAACTGGAAAAACACGTAGGTAACGTTTCCACACTTGCAGTCGATCAGAATCGCCGCGCTCCCATTCCTTCAAAAAAGATTGTTGGAAACGATGGTTTGGTATTTCTGCGGTAAATTTGTGAGCATTTTGAACAAACACCGGATCTATCCATTGCAACAAACCAACAGAAAGAAACCCCCACATTTCATCATATCGATACACTTTCCCCGTCACATACACCATTCTCGAAACACGCGCTGCTCGTTCACTGGTACGAAACCAACCAAAAGGATTCATATCTAACTGCCATTCTCTTTTTCGTTCAAAAGCATTCACGATCTCGGCGATTTGCCGAATATCAATTTCGCCCAATTCCCCACTTTTAATCAAATCAGCGGCGCATACGGCATCAGGCGGTAACGCTTCCTGGATTACAAAACGATACGGAGGACCTTCTCGATCAAAATCAAGAACACTCATATGCGGAACGCGGTATTCCTTTAATACCCATTGACGCTCAATCACCTGATACATGGATTTGAATACGTTATGAAGATTATACGCGTCGCGACGAGCGACTTTCAACACCCGACGTCTCGTTCTGTTCCCGGCCAATCGATACACAAATTTTTTATCACCAATCAATGGGGGTGAGCCGTCCCACGCGAAACGTTTCTTGCCGACCATAATCACCTTTGCCACTTGATCTACCTCGCACGAATCAACCAACTTCTCATAATTGGTTAACAGCTGGTCCACAGATGTTTGCTGTGTCGTTCGACGACTGCTTCGTGGTTTTTCACCATACACGATCATATGAGTGGGTGGAAAATCAACCTCACGAAGCTCGTTCCCCACTCGCCAATACAACGCCACCTTTCCTCTCAACCGATTCGTTAAGATGTATTCGTTCGGATCGGGAATAACCTTAACATTCACAAAACCAGCCTGTTCAAGCGCAATGCGGGCTTCATGGAGCGTCCAGTATGTGTATTGTTCTTTGATTTCTTGACGCCAATTACCGGTATAATCTTTGCGCAAATAAAATTCATGCGCCCATTCTGGTTCAATCACGTAATACACCTCTCCACGAATGAGCGTTTTTGAAAATGTGAAAGCGTTTCCACCGCTAAATTCTTTTTGAAAACGATGAAGAAGCGCCGAAACAGAAAGTGTGTTGTAATCAATATACCCAGAGGACTGCTTAGCCTGCTTTACCGTCGACTTGACGTTCTCCCGTAGTTTCATGTACACACGAGGACCGTGCGGCGCCTTCGCGAAATCTCGAATAATAATTCGTCCGCCCGGAATCAGCTCATGTAGTGTGCTGTCCAATGTTCGTTTGAGTGCCCGGTATCTTCCACAAAAAGAAAAAATTTCATGCAGACTCGTTGAAAAGTATTTTACCGCAACAGAATGATCCGGAAACTGCTTGCGAGAAGCATCGCCAAAAACAAGTTTTGTTAAACGCTGTTCTGCCTGCGCGCGTTCATGCAGCTCATGCGAAAGATCAAGACCAAACACCCGTGGACGGACTTCACGGAACGTGAACGCGATCAGCTCAGCAAGCGCCCCGGTCCCCGACCCTGCGTCAACGATCACATCGTTTTCCTGAATATCTCCAAAATACGGCAACAAGGAACGCGCTTTAGATTCCAGCGCGGCATCCATCCTCCACGCGTAAACCGAATAATCTCTCCCGTGGTTCGCCTCTTGAAACCGTTTTTTCGTAGTACCTTTAATAGCAACGCTCATACATAAATTCAGTGTATCACACCGATGTAAGAAAATAAAAAGAAGGAGCCCCGCCAGTGTGTTACTGCAAAACTCCTTCTTGGTTAAATTGACCCGAGAACTCCCCCGCCCCTCGCGAGGAAGGTCTCAATTTACGACTTGAGCGATCCTTGCCTGATTTAGATCAGGTCTTCATCCGCTTGCGGAACAGCAGCCGCTGCTTTCACCGCATTCGTGCCTTTGCTGGCACTAACACGGCTCATGACGCGCAACATGCGACGGAAACGTTTGCGCCGTTCTTCGGCAGATTCGTTGGGCATTTGCTCGAAGATCATGACATTCTCTCCGTCAAAGCCCAGCTCCTTAATGGCATACGTCGCAGGATCATCAAGACCCCAACCCGTCTGGAAATAGAAAAACACGAAACGGACGAGTTCTTTTTTGCTTCCCGCAACGACTTTGTGCACCACCGACGCGTCGAGAGGGCTCTCGTTGTTAGCGCCGTCGCTCAACACCACCAAGTCAATTTCGGGCTGGATGCCTGTCTTTGACTTAATGGTCTGCGCGTAGGCAACCGCGCGGGCGTAACCGTCAAGAATTGCTGCATGCAACGCTGTCGCATTACCACGATCAGGATCGTATTCAGCCTTCGTGAGTGGGGGTAAGTTCTCCAATGGATGGAAAAACTCACCATTCTGCTCCCAAATCGGCGTGATGTCCGATGAGAACGAAATGCCGCCAAGACGCAAGGCCGAAATGTCATCTTCGCGTGCGGCTTTGATCGCTGGGACGTATTCTTGATTAAAATCCTCCCAGAAAAGCTTGGCGACTGGTTTCATCGAGGGAGAGCGGTCGAAGACATGGAAGGTGACACGGACGCCGCCACCCATCATCATCTCATCCACCGTTATATCTGCGCCCGAAACCATAGGCGCGGTGATTTGATTCGCTTGCAGCGAAATGACACTGGACGCATCAAGATCATTGAAGAACGCGCCAATGTCTGCTGAGGATACAACTGATTTTTGCATGGTTAAACTCCTTTGGTTGTTTGGTTCAATTGAAAGCGGGCAAAACGACTGTAGGAAAACTTCACGATTCAAAAGGCGTTTCGTGGGTAATGAATTGCACGCCTTCTTTCTTGGCTTTTTCATTCTGCGCCACAACATGGGGAGCGTTCGGGATGATAGGCGCAGTGCCGTCTGTGATGAAGCGAAGTTTGCTCATGAACTCGGTGCCCGTGAGGTAATCCATCGTCTGCTTCTTCATGTTGAAGTCGCAAAAATCTTCGGCGACTCCCGCAAATTCTGCCGTATCAACTGGCTTGAAGAAGTCATCAACGACCTGCTTTTGGAAGCTGCCTTGCGGATGACCGCTAATCGGCCGACACGGCATAAGCGGCCCAAACCAATCGGTGTTCGAGATGTGGCCCTTACTGATGACCGACGGCTGAATGCTCCGCG
>CAYYDP010000029.1:0-767 GCA_964470645.1 uncultured Gammaproteobacteria bacterium | reverse complement strand
GAAGCGTGGCGCCTTTGGTACCCAGAATGCAGTGCGCGACGAAAGCCCAAATGTCACCCTGGCCAGTCGCCTGCAAATGCTTCCAGTAATCAACGGCATCATAGGGATCGAACTGCGGACGGTAAAAGCCGACGTCGAACGGGCCTTTGGGGCCGAAGCTGTACGCCTTAAAAACGCACTTCTTCTCATCAACCAGCGTAAGACAGCCCGCTTTCTGCACCGAAAGGTCGAGCGGTTTCCCATTGGCATCCCGCCAGTAATAATCAAAACTGATATGCTGAGTGGGATGACCATCCTGGGAATAGACGATGACGGTAAAATACGGCGTCACGATTCCATTGATGATCCGAACGCAAATCCGCAACACCACATCGTCAGTCCCTGTGACGGGAAGTTCGCCGTGATCGCGAAAACCTTCCTGGAGGTCGGTCAGCATAATGGCGTGCTTTACGCCATCTTTCATCAACCGCTGTGCGGACGGGAGTTTTTGCTCATTGGCATACTCAACTCCCTCGCGATACGCCCCAGCAACGTCGGGGACGAAGTCCGCATACGCCTTGTCTGCTTTGAAAAAGTTCGGCGTATAAACCAACGGCGCGTGAGACGCGATCTTGATACTGCTTGAACGAGACATAACATTCTCCTTCTTGATATTTGTTTGGGTTAAATGAAAACAGTTAATTCAACGATCACTTCTTTTGAGAAGTGATCACAACAATAGCGTTTCTTCGAACAACTGCGAGCATCTTACCGAAGCGGAGCAGTCG
>CAYYDP010000028.1:8477-15624 GCA_964470645.1 uncultured Gammaproteobacteria bacterium | reverse complement strand
GGATATACAACAAATAAAACAAGCACAGCCAATACTTTTGCGATAATTACCAACGCATTAAGTGCCCCAAGGTGCCGTAAGTGTAGTATCAGCGGAACATTTTGGTCGTGTGTGTTAGGCAAAAAATGCTTAATGAAGTCCATAGTTATCATTAGTGAAATTCAAATAATAACAGTATATATACCGAACTAATAATACATCAGTAAACGTTTTGTAACAAAGTACAGAATGAAAACAGATGGGTTATCCCCATCTGTGAATAACTAGGTTATCAACATGTTATTCTATGGGTACAAGATGTCGATAAATTATACTAACTTTTCGGGCGTTTTCAGGGATTGAATGATATCTTTCAATAAGGATGCGAGCTTTCTTTCCTTTTTCAAATGCCGAAGGAAGATTTTCCATGATTTGACCGAGTACCTCAACCATACTTTTTACATTTTTATTTTGGAACACATAACCTGGGAGCTCACGTTTTTCTGGGTAGAATAATTCTAAATTTTCTGGAATATCCGCAACCATAATCGGCAACCCGTATCCCAATGCCTCAAGAGAGGCCAACGACAGACCCTCTGATTCTGAACCGGAAACATAGAGACAAGCGTTTTCAAATAGCACAGATAGTGTCTCGCCGGATTGCTGCCCCAGCATAAGGACCGAATTATCGTTTACAATTAGATTACGCAGTACGGTTGTATAAGAATCCGTAAAAGCTCCCTCGCCAACAATCACCAGCTTATATCCGTCAAGCAGTTCGGGATGAATGTTTTTTAAGCGCTGAAACGCTTCAATAACATTATGAACCCCCTTGTGACGAACCAAACGAGTTACGACGATAACATATTTTCTAGGCTCCAATAAAAATTGTTTAAGGAGCTTTTTTGATTCGGTAGCGTCTGTTTTATATACGTTCCCAATCTCAACCGCATAAGGGATATATTCAGTCTCCGCGTTAAATTCCTGTTTGCAATAATCACGAATCTTCATAGAGACTGAAATGGTTTTATGCGGAAACAGGCACGCAAACCGTGCGCCTTGTCGCAGCATGAACCGAGCAAACCAACCCCACTTCCCATGCTCCATATCAAGCGAATGAAACGAGGAAACAACTTTTGTTTTTGGGGACAAGATACGTGGTATAAAAGACAAAAATGAAGGTCCAATGGCGTGAAAATGAATTACGTCAACTTTTTCGATAAAGATAGAATGTAGGATGGAAAAAAAGGTATGCGTTCCAGCATCCAGATGTTTGGTGAGAATCGAAGGAATAGAAACAAGTTTGACACCCTTGTATTCTTTCAATTCTTTTGGAGTATAGTGCGGACGGGTGTACACGACAACGTTAATACCATCCTTCACGAGTTCCGTCGAAAGATGTTCAACATTTCGCTCTATCCCCCCTTGGATTGTTGGGATACCTTTTTGTCCAACCATTGCAACTTTCATAGAAACTAGGGTTTAGCGTCCAGCGGTTAGCCTTAAGACAAATTCTGCTTTATACCAACAAAAGATGTGATTTCTCTGGCCTGAATCCTGAACGCTCAATGTTATACGCTGTTTGGAAAACGCCCAAGGATACCACAAATCTGGAAAAAGTCAATCCCCTGTATTGCGCCCTAGGCTAACATTAAACAAAAATCCAAAACGGCTAAACGAAAAATCGCTTAGCCGTGCCGCTTTCATGACTCTATCCTACTAATAACCAATGGTCAAGATGACTTAATTATAAACACTTATCCACTTGCTTTTATACAAATTAAAATTTATGATCTAAGTAAAGGTCTATTTAAATAATAACGAAAGTATCATGCAGAGAGATGTCATTTGTACTTCGCGGGGTTAATTTCGGCTCAGTTATCGGATCAAGCATGTTTGATGTGCTTGCAGAACAGACATGGTACGGGAAACTGTTCAGATTTGTTTTACGCAAATCGTGGAATGAAGTTACCTATATTACCCGATCGACCTCTATACAACCACTGAAAGCCAGAAGGACACCATTGTTCATCAAAAAGATGATTCAAGGATATGCTCTCATCGCGAGAGGATTTTGTCGCTGAGCTTCGACCAGCGCTCACATCGTTTAGTGCGCCAGTTGCTCTTGAAATCGATACTACACTCCATCACAATTTACAACTTTCGGATCATGCTACACTTGTTCAAGAAGTTACTCAAATGCTTGATGCGTGGCCAAAGTCCGAAATTCCTATGGTTCCAAAAGTGAGTCTTGCGGTTCCCGTTGATGTGGCGATGGCAATAGAGTCACATCCTCATTGTGAGGGTTTATCAGTTCAAAGCGGAATTCCTTGGGGAGGTTGTGCAGACCGCATCGATTGGGAAAAAATGTTTGGTTCGAATGTTTCTCCCCTTCAACAAGAAGGAAATGGTGAGCTTTTTGGAGAACCCTGCATGCCGATACTAAAGGATTGGTTAATAAAAGCTAAAAAGATATGACTACCATACAAAACAGAAAAATGACCAAACCACTTAACTCGAGTGCTTGCATATTTTCAAAAAAAAATGCTATGACTGCTGTTAAAAACGGATCTGACACCATATCGTTTGGAGCTATTGCCTTGTTGAGGCCTTGGAGGATTGCACAATTGGTAAGATTTATGGCGAAAATTTCGAAGTAACTTGACCGTCTGATTGTTGACAAACCTTATGGAACGTCCTTTTTGAGCTTCACGACAGAAGAGTTGTTTTTTATTATTTAAAAATTGCTATCCCATAACTTTGTTTGGTAGAAACAACTAAATTAACTTTTTGGTGATGATACGATATGACCATGTATAATAGGGCATATTCAAAATATTATGATTATGTATATCAACGTATCAATTATCGCACAACTAAAGAATTACAACTGATTGAGAGCATTGTACGCCAAACGGGTTCCTCACCAGATGACTGCATACTTGACGTTGGTTGTGGCACGGGAAGGCATTTACTTCCATTGACATTGCGCGGACATCGAGTTGATGGTTTGGATAAATCAGCATGGATGTTAGAGTGTCTGAAAAAGAAATCACGTCAACAAAATATTCAGACAGGAACACTGAGTCAAGGAGATTTTTTGTCACATAAATTTAACCGTGTGTATAGCGGAATCTACTGTTTTTTTAATACTTTTGGTATTATTGCGCCTTCAGTGGACGCAGGCATGAAAGCGGCAAAAAAAATGAGATCGTTAGTAGCAAAAGGAGGATGGATACTTATAGAAATGAACAACCCACGAAAATGCTTTAGAGATTGGAAAAAGAAACTTACAGGAAATGATAAACAATTAAGGGTAGAGGAGGCAACTGATTGGACTCAGTATGATGATGTGACTGGTCACTTAACGCTCAATGAGGAATTACGTGTTTACCGAAAAAATGATCAAAAGTTGCTCTTGCGAAAAAAAGGAATCGTGCGATTGAAGATGTGGACAGCGGACGAATTAAAGTTACTTTTTCACTCAGTTAAAGTTCATCATGTCCAGATTATAGGCGATGATTATCGTTTAGGAAGGAAACCGAAAAACTCTTCAACTATTATATGTCTTGCTATAATATAACGTTTTGGTTTATGTGCCCTTAGGAATATAAATCGCATAAGCGATACCCGTCTAGTATGTGTTGCTATAAGATAATATACAAACATAAACAGTTTTTCTTATCGATAATTGATCAGACTTGACATGTATTCACTGAAGACGTTTTAAAATTACGAAAGCACCAATGGTATTGTATCTTTTATTGTTTCGACCTCACCTCCTGACTGCATCTTTTTAACTTTAAATCTATTCGTCGTAATCTCGTCCTCGCCAATGCAGATAACAAAAGGAATTCCTTGCCGATCAGCTGTTTTAACCTGGTTCCCCAATGGACGGTTGGTATAGTCAACCGCAACGCTTACACCTTTTGAACGTAGATCTGATGCGAGCCGTAACGCGTAGTTCTGATATTCAGGCTTCATGACGCAAAGATATAATTGAGTTGTGGGCTTATAGTTTGGTACAAGTTGATACGTTTCCAAATAATCACGGATCGTTACGTCACCCATCCCAAACCCCGCTCCCGAAACCTTTTCAACACCAAACAAAGATACAAGATCATCATATCTTCCTCCTCCGAATAGCGAACGGCTATTCACGGGGTTGGTGTCAAAGACCTCAAACACGATTCCGGTGTAATAATCAAATCCACGCATAAGCGTTGGGTCAAACACTGCATTTTCTATACCTCTCGAACGGAGGTCGTTTAGCACCGTTCTTAGTTCTTGAATGCTTGGAAGGCCGCTCATGTGTTGAGGGAGGGTATCAAGCGAGTCAATATTGAGAATCTCCAAAAACGAATCGACTGTTTCTTCATCAAGGAGTGTCTTCAGCTCTTCATAAAATTTCTCTTCTTCCATTTTGTCTTTCCGGTCAATGATCCTTGCGAGCTGGTGCGCGGCTGCCTCCGGCAACTTCAGATAGTCATTAAACAAATAATTCATGAATCGACGGTTATTCACACGGATTTTAAAATTCTCATCGTGGGCTCCAAACATCTTCATAATATCGTGAGCAACGGAAATAATCTCTTCATCGGCAAAAACGGAATCAACTCCAAATATGTCGACGTTGAGCTGCCAATGCTCGCGCAGCCGCCCTCGTTGGGGTCGTTCATAGCGAAACAGATTAGGAATCGAGTACCAACGCAAAGGAAACACGAGTTCTTTACGTTTCCCCGCAACCATTCGCGCGACTGTCGGCGTCATTTCGGGTCTGAGCGTCACTTCCCTATCTCCACGATCTTTAAATGTATACGTTTGCTCGTTTACAATCTCATCGCCTGACTTAGCCTTATATAGCGCTGAATCCTCAAGAATTGACGCGTCATACTCCAAATATCCATACGATTCCGACACTTTGCGCATGACTCCAAAAATGTAATTTTGGATAAATTTATCTTCAGGATAAAAATCCCGTGTACCTTTGTAGGGTTCTGTTGAGAGTGTAGGCATATAATTTTAATGGTCCTTGACAAACTAGGATAGTATCATATATACTTGTCCTATCACTATGTAAGAGACCCCAGTGAGGTTCCGTCCTCACCGGGGGCTTTTTTTGATTCAATGTTTCGAAACCAAACAAAAACAGAATTGTCATTGCGAGGCTCTGCGAAGCAATCTTCTATAATTTCTCCTCCTCTTAAGATAAGAGGAGGTTGGGAGGAGTTATGCGTTTTATGCGTCCATTCTCTGAATCTTGATGACGAATGTTTCTCGCACCAAATCGTAACTCCCCTAGCCCCTCTTATCCTAAGAGGGGGACACGATCTGAAGATCGCCACACTTCGCTTACGCTCGTTCGCGATGACAATCTGATGATTCGCTCCGTCAATATACGCGTAGTTGTTAACATTATGTTTCATACACGCTTATGTTCGATTCAAAAATTTGTTTACCTCGTTCAAATCTAGAAAATTCTTTACCGCCTTTTCGTGAATCTGATCGTTTTCAGGATGAATATTGACAATATTCAAACTTGCGACCGTCCAGGCGACAAGTTGCCAATAGTGCTCATTGTCTTCAAAATCATTTTGGAGCTTTATAAGCTCATCAACTGCCCAAAGGACCATATTATACACTAATCTCTTTGTTGCATCGAAGCCGCCGTTCTTTGCAATAAAACGATTCAATTGTATTTTGTCGTTGCGCAAGTCCTCCTCGTCAGAACCTGATTTACCAATCAATTCTTGTGCCAAAGAAACCATTTTTCTTTGATCGGATTTCGAAGCGTGGAGATATGCATATCCAAAAGGCAACGTAACTCGACCCAGACAAACATCTTCAAATGACGTCGACACGATTGAGTGACCCGGAGTTGAGTACAGAACATAATCGAGAAAGTCATTTCTTACCTGTTGAATGGTTCCATAGATAGCCGCCCATTTCCCAATGGTTTGTCTCCCTGCCCAATAGCCGCATCCGGCAAACGCTGAGGCAAGATGACCAATCGTTTCCATAAAACCGCCCGCGAGACGGTATGCTCTATTCGCGTAAGATTCGACAGTAAATCCTTGAAGATCGCTTATTTGCCCCGAATTAATCATGTACCATGCCCATGTCCACACCTCCCATACATCCATATATTGTTCAGGACCAACAAATACATAAGTGTTTTTCTTTTTTTCGTGCCATTTAAGCAAATACGGATCCTCATGGGAGACAGAGCCAGTTTTAGTGAGATAAGCTTGTTCTGCACCTCTCTCGTGCGTCCTGATTGTCTGATGAAACAAATAATTTCCAAAATGATGGACGAGAATATCGGCGCCGATCGTCGCCGCGAAAGTCCCAAATTGTTTATACACCGTTTGAGTACCGTATCTTTCTTCTGTCTGATCAAACGCATCATCAGCAACATAACTTGCTGCGTTTAATACCTCTATTGTCAATGAAAGTAAATCAATAGTTTCAGACCAATGTTTACGCTGTTGCTTGTTAATAATTTTTCTCACTTTAAGCGAATCTTTCAACTCTTTAGGGGAATCTTGTTGCGTAATCAGCATATTACCCACCAATTCCGTTAACAGCACGCGCACATGTCGATTTCGTGAAAAGTGAGCATTGAGAAAGCCCATTACATATCTTTTTTCAATATACTTGTTGCTATCAAAAAAATTTTTTGCGTTTTTTTGATACAACGCATTGATTAATCCAGTCTTTTTCTCCATCAAAGCATTAGCTTTTTGATAATATGCTAACAATATTTGAGGCTCTAACTGTTTACATATTTTAGCAGAAGGACTGTTTACCTTATCACACCACACACCGAACGGTTTGTTGTTTATATCCTTAATAAACGAATACAAAATTCCTAGATATTTCAACCTGTGTTTATAGAGCATACTTTCAATATAACTGTTTTCCAAACTCCTCCAACAATCGATACGTCGTCCTGATTCCTTTCCAAAACATATCAAGTTTCATCCGTTCGTTGGGCGAATGCAGACGATCATCTGGTAAGCCGTATCCAATCAGAATCGGCAGTGCTCCTAAATGCTCAGCAAAACTCGTTACCACTGGAATCGACCCACCCGACCGGCTAAATAAAGGTTTTAGACGGCGCCTGGGTGTTAGGTTGGATCTGGGTGAACAACGAAGAGGCCGGCAT
>CAYYDP010000028.1:0-8467 GCA_964470645.1 uncultured Gammaproteobacteria bacterium | reverse complement strand
TTATTCCCCCATGTTTCTTGAAGCACGGTTTGTACGCGTTCCATCATCGGATGTTTTCGATCCACCAAAACGGCGGGCGCAATATGATGGACATGAACATGGAATGTGATGCCCGGGATTATAAAGGCATCAACAAACTCACGAAATAGGCGCTCGATTGTTTTCGGATCTTGGTTTGCAACAAGTCTAAAGCTTATTTTCGCGCTTGCTTTATTGGGAATGATGGTTTTAGCGCCTTCGCCAATAAATCCGCCAACCATGCCGTTCACGTCCATGGTCGGACGCGCAATGACTCGTTCGTGAAGTGTATAGTTTGAATCTCCCCAATGCTCACCAACGCCTGCAAGATCTCTGAATTCGTTTTCATCAAAACGAAGCTGTTTAAGTACCTCACGCTCCTCTTCGCCAACATCAACAACATCATCGTAAAATCCAGGGATACGGACTTCTCCGGTTTGCGGGTCTTGCATTGACGCAATAAGTTGAGCAAGCGCGTTGATCGGATTTGCTATTCCACCTCCAAAAATCCCTGAGTGTACGTCTGATTTTGGCCCGTGAGCTGTCACTTCGCAATAAAACATTCCACGAAGTCCGTATTCAATAGCGGGAACATGTTCTGATCTGGCTTCTGAATCTGCAATGATCACAGCATCAACATTCAATCGTTCCTTATTTTCAAGTAGCCAATTTGGGAGTGCTTTGCCGCCACTTTCCTCCTCACCCTCAATCACCACGATCACATTTACCGGTAGGCAGCCGTGAGACTGCAGCATTGCTTCCAGCGCTTTGATGTGCGTGAAAAATTGTCCTTTATTGTCTGTCGCTCCTCGCGCGTACAAATGTTCACCGCGAATAGTTGGCTCAAATGGAGCACTCACCCATTCATCGAGGTTTCCCGGGTCTTGCACATCATAATGACCATAAATCATGATCGTTGGCTTATCTTCTCCAGCCTCCAACCAATCCGCGTAGACGATTGGGTGTTTGTCGACGTCGATTAATTTCGAATTCTTTAGGCCGATTGCAGTAAAATGATCTTTGAGCCACTCCGCTGTTTTTCTTGTATGGTCATTGTATTCAGAAACCGCGCTAATCGATGGCATGGAAAGAAGTTCCTTGAGCTCATTAAGAATTCGGTCTTTATGCTGGTCTATGTATGGTTGGATCATAGTACATTAAGAATATCGTAAATAATATAGACGGGCAAGAAGAGGTTTCCTTTTGCCCGTCCTGTGAGTGAAATCAGCTGTGGAGCGGCATGCCGCCACAGCTTCGATGAATGCTGTACACGGTACCTCCTTATTTTAGGGTGAATGGGTGGATTATTGGGAGCTGAACTTTCCTAAGCGGAGAGTACATCCGATCTTTCCTCTCCGCCGGGAAGTTTGATTGGAGGAGAACCCATGAAGGAAAAAGTTCCTCCAAAACTCTTCCCTCGTGAGCGTATCCCGCGATCTGTCGGATCGCGGCTTCTTTTGGGTCTGCAACTTCAGGAAACCGGCTCAAATGTTCGGTTTCCGCCTTAACCCATAAAGAATTAGCGGAAACCCTGGCCCATCCTAGGGCATGCTCAAACGAAGATGAAACCTTGCTTGCAATTTCCGACCATAAAACACATTCCCAAGAGTCGGGTAATGTGTTTTGATCCTCAATCATTAATTTGCAAAGCCCAGTGATCTCGTCTTGAGAAACATCCTCCCATCCCCATACACTTACCGGCTCGTGATCTGGAACGATCACGATAAACTTATACGGAACCCCCAAAGAATTAAACTCCGTAAAAAACTTTTCAGCATCTTGTCTAAACCTTCTAAAAAAGAAAGTTTCCAGCAAGTCGAGTTTGATTTCTTCTCGACCTTTTATTGCTGACAGACAAGTAAAAGTGAAAAAATGAATCGTGTTCGCTTCCAATGCCTGGCAAAACTCAGACAACGATTGAATTTCTTCAGTTTCATGATTCTGAAAAAACTCAATCATTGACCTTACCCGCGGACTTGCCATCCGCATTGCTCGGCGATCGTCTTTTGCCGACATGATTTTCTCCTTAAGAAATTGTTTGAAAGAACAGAAAAATTTCAACTCACAATTCAGGCGCACTAGTAGCACCTGAACTTTGCGTTGAACATTATCTGTACCCTCGGTTGTCAACACCAAAGAAATAGACAATTGGCAAAACGTCATCGTAATTCTTTTGAATGAGCGGCTGGTACATTTGAGACCGCAAATCGCTTGGCTTCTCATTCTGAATCAAGATAGCGTTTGGGAATTGCTCATAGATCCATTTTCCTTGAACAGCGTATTCAGCGAACTTTCGCTTTACCCAATCTTTTAAAACCAATGATGAAGGACGATTTACACCTGAAAAGTAGCTTCCCGCCTCAAAACGTGTTTTCATTTTTTGATATTCCCAATTTAATGCTTTTAGCTTGTATAATTTTTTCGCGTTTTTATACGCAAACTCATATTCCTTCTCAAAACTATTGCCACTAAGCCTCTTGATCTTTGTTTCAAAATCATACCAATTTATTATTTCCAAATCTTTGAAATTGTACTTTGATCGAATCCAACGTTCTAGATTCACTCGATATTTCTTCCATCTTCTCGAAAACTTATCCAAAATCTCTCTGCGATCCTCGATTGAAAAACGTTTAAGTTGCCGAAGATAGATATAGTATGGATCGGTATTTCCAATCAGTGCAGTTACTTTTACCTTTGGATAAATTCTTGTTATTGCTTTCTCAATCTTACTCAAACGTGAAAGATCAACCTCGAGATTATTACCATCTGGCGAAATTCCTACGTATTTCCAGGGAGTTTCACTAAATAGGTACTTACCTTTTACTGTTGAGCAGGTAAAAAGAACTAATCGTAACGCTTCTTGTCTTGTTAAAATCAAACGGGTTCGCTTATCAATTGCACTATAAGATTCATTTTTCTGACCTTTTGCATCAAACACGCTGAGTAATCGAAGAAGTTTCTTGTATTGTTGTTCGAAGTTCATAAGTTCAAAGTAATTAAAATCCCCTTCTCTCTTGAGAAGGGGTTGAAGGAATATGATTATTATAGAAATATCACGCCAGCCTCTTCGCAAGAGTCTTGTTGCCGGTATGATGATGGTTTAAACGAGAAAGCACAAGTTTATATCCGTCCATGCCGGAATTGAGCCATTTGGAAACTCGAGCAACTGTCGTGGAGCTTAGACCTGTTTTTTCAATTATTTTTGTATAAGGAATTCGACTATCGAGCATTTGCGCGGCTTTCCATCGTCTTCCAAATTCCAAAATCTCCTCTTCTGTCATGAGATCACGAAAAAACCTTCGGGCTTCTTCAATTGTCTTTAGGCTTAACACAGCCCGAACCAATTCATTTGTCAATGGATTATTTAAATTCATAACGTTTGTTAATTAGCACTTTATCACACTAAAGTGCTTTGTCAAGACCACACTCAGCCGGTCGAAAAGATTGGACTACAAATAGTGCGGCCGCACTATTTGTAGACATATCTTTTTTACTTCTTGGTTTCTGACGCTCGCAATGCGTGGTAAATTTAGACTTGATACATTGAGGATAGCAACGGAGGCCAGGATGGATCATATACAAACGCTTCTGCCGCCTCAACTCCAAAGATGACACCGTTTTTCGTGTCTGAGCTTTCGGTTGAGCGCACAAGCGATTCTGACAGCTGGGATTGATAATGCGACATATAGTCGCGTTTAAACGCTTTAAACTCACTCACATCGAAGTAGACCGCTCCTGGCTCCGGAATATATCCTTCAACCTTCAAAAGTATTGGAACGCGAAATTTTGCACCGTATTCTTCAGAACGCGCGCTAACGGCGGCCATTCGAACCGCGTCAAGAACCAGGTGTGAAACTGCGATATGATCAGGATGGCTATCGTTTTCAGAATGGGTAACAATGATCGTTGGCCTCATTGTTCGAATTTCAGATACGAGTTTCCACAGCACATCTTCGGAATGTTCGATTCTTCCGTCTTCAACATCAAGGCATTTCCACGACGTTACTCCAAGACTTTTCATTGCGAGAGTGTGTTCTTGAATTCGGATCTGTTTCGTTTCGTGTTTTGATAGTTTATGCGGGATTCCCTCTTTCACAATCGAACCATTCTCGCCGCAACTAAAAACGATTTCAAATAGTTCAAATCCTCGTTTCTGAAAATATTTCATCGTTCCCAAGGCATAGAGTTCATCATCGGGATGCGCGCCAATAAATATCAAATTGTGTTTGTTCATAAAAGAATTTAAGTTAAGAAAATCCCTTCTCGTTGGTGAGAAGGGATTGTGTGCAGACTTAATGAATATACCATCAACAACACCACTTCTCGAAACGTGACAAATTGCAACAGAATGAGTGATGTGCGAGTGATAGGTTTCTCATAATAATGGAAGCGTATCAACTGCCAGGCGAATCGTCAAGATTCGTTGTCGAAACTGGTTTTGATTGTTTCTTTTTTGTTGTCTTGCGGACGGTACTTCCGTTAGTGGTTTTTTGCTTATTTCCGCGTTTTTTAACAACAGTTATGCGACGAATGATCGTCTTCACTGGCTGTTTCATTCTGGGAGGTTGTACGAACGCACGTTTCCAAGCAGTAGTAACGGCAAGCACGGACGTTTCAAATTGGAATGTGCGCTCAACGTACTGCTTCCCAGTTTCACCCATTGTGATGCGTTTTTGTTCCTGATTCAATAACAATTGAATCTTTTTTGTGAAGTTCTGTGCGTCACCTCGCTCAATCAAAAAACCGGTTTTTCCGTCTTGAACCGTGGTGAGCGTTCCCTGGTTTCTGATAGCGACAATGGGAATACCAGCAGCAGAAGCTTTTACGATCGCCTTATTAAAGCTTTCTGAAAACGATGGCATGACAAATACTTTAGCAATCGAATAGTACGCCGGCATCTCATCAATGATTCCGTCTATAACCTCCACATACGTACCAAATACGTTCATCGCGATTGCTTTGTCAACAAACGTTTGGTGCTGACTCCCCTTTCCAATCAACACCAATTTGCACGGAACTGATTGTTCTGAAAGACGTCGCGCGACTTCAAGCAGAAAAAACACGTTTTTTTCCTCCTCAAGTCTACCATCATACAAAAGAACGTTAGTATCTTTATACTGTCGTTGGAGTTTTTCAATATCACGTTTTTTTGCGCTCATCACATTAAAAGAATACACTGGAGGCGGGATAACAAAAATCTTTTGCTCATTCACACCACGCTTGATGAGGTCTTGTTTGATCCCTTCGCTTACCACGCGTACCCCCGCAGCGCGTTTGATGGAATACGTAATCAGGGAAAATGCAAGTCGTCTCCACAACGAACGAAAATGTTTATCTTCATCCCACCATGCTCCATGAACGGTGATAAAAAATGGCCTATGTAGCTTTTTGGAAATAAGATACGCGTAAAATCCAAGAACATCTTGAGCAACAATGAGATCAAACCCATCGTGGTCAAGAATTTGTTTTGCGTAATGCTTTAACACCAGGTAGGAAAAAAATGGGCCCGCTTGTGTTGGGTAGGTTTCAAGTTTTTGTGTGACATACTGGTGTCGGTAGTTACCTTTGGCAACAATAATAGCCGTTAATTTGTCTATCTGTTCTGAGTACGCGATGTGACGGTCAAGATCCTGACTCGCGCTCAAATCACCCTTCATGGGGGCTAGAAGCTTTTTCTCGAGCGAAAACATGAGAACGTTCATACCCAGTAAGACAACATTGACTGTGAGATTCTGTCCGGCAGAATCTCACCATCAGCAATTGTTGTAGTCATTGTCGCATTTATCATCATTCGAATAAAATAAAATTTTGCCCTCACCAACCACTACCCTGTCAATGTTGCTCTACTAGGCATGTCTTCATTTTCTAACATTTCACTTCTCGAGTCAAATCGCAATTTCATTAATCCTGGACGCAATAATAAAATCATTTTCAAACAATCCACCGATGAAATGCGTCCAGAGCGTGAGTGTAACTTCGTTGTAATGAATAGTGAAGTCGGGATGGTGGCCTTCTTTCTCAGCGAGATCGGCGACTTTATTCACAAATATCATGGCTTCTTTGAAATCCTTAAATTTCCACTTTCGTTTTATAAAGAAGAACTCAGTTCCTTTGTCATCCTGAGCTTGTCGAAGGACCCAGTTTGGAACTTGCGTCAGGTATTCTTCCGCCTGTTCGCGGGTAAACGGCGGGATTTTTGTCTCGCACGGAATACAATGTTTTGATGATAGATTCATAGTTTATTTGCTTCTCGTTATGGTAACACCAGGAACGCCATTTTTCCAAATTGCGATTTTTTGAATGGCATCTTCAAGTCCTTCTCCAGGCTCAACCCTGCCTCCCGGAAAAATGCATTTCCCGGACGAAACAACTTTCGAACTCTTCCTGCGCTCGATTAACAGCTTACCGTCCTTTTCTAAAATGAGTGAAACGATTTCTTGCCGCATAGATTAATGATTGTTATGCTTTTTTAAAGATTCTAATTTCATATTACTAATAACAAGAGCAAACGCAATGAACAAAGCGCCAACAAACTCCATCAATGTTAATTTCTCTGCAAAGATCAACCAGGCAGTGAGCGGTCCAAAAAGTAGCTCTGATGAAACAACCAACGAGCCTAAATTCAGATTAAAATTCTGATACCCAATAATACTGAGATAAGTGATTCCCAAAAACATAACACCGAACAATAGAATAACACCTACGTCGAGCGATGAAATAGCTGTTGGCATTGAATAACCTGAGGCAACCATTGCGATTAAGGCGACAATAATCCCGACGAACGTTTGCAATAACGACAGACTCAACTGAGGGACATTAGAGTCGATTTTTTTCTTATAAGCCGATGAAAGCGATTGAATAACGCCCGCGATCAAAACATATACAAACCCCATATTTAAAAAAAACCCGGTAAATTGATTTTACAAAAATATAAGTACAATTTAAACAAAAATGAGTCCAAGAATCTTTGGGAAATCGATCTTTTCTTTAAACATGACCTTGCCGAGGATAAATGAGGTTACAAGATCGCCAATATATAAAGAAAACACTGCGAGTGAAACTTTGGTGTTGAAAACTGATAAATAAAAAAAGATAACAGAAATGGGGAATGAGACAGCGAAGGTAGCCAAAAGGCGTCTACTTACACCACGAAGATCGAATTGCTTACGTAGAACAAGGCTTGCGATTACCGCAAACACAAACGCAGTAAGGTACCGAAGAAATACCACCTGGTAGGCAGAAAAATGTGGGGCTAATAATTTTCCGAGCGGCCCAGAAATTCCAAACAAGATACCAACGACAAGCAATGAGAGAAAACCTGAAACGTTTTTATTTTTCATAATACTAATCGTTCATCATAACACTAGTTATTTTTGCTTTACAATCTCCACCGGATCGCCAACGTGAATCATTCCCGAAGTTTGACGGCAAATAGCTTTTTGACCGAATGCGACACCTTTTTCATATCTACGAATCCGGGTCAATGTTTTCAGAGGCTCCTCGCCCACAGCACCGGTTTCTTGGTCAGTCGTCGTGATGGCGCAGCGGATACAGGGTTTGGTAAGGACAAACGAGGCTTCTCCAATCGTTATCTCACCCCAATGATCTTCAGCATACGGAAATTTGCCCGGAATGACAATGTTGGGACGAAATCGATTCATGGGTAATTCAATTCCCATTTCTTTATTGAGTGCTTGAAGCGATACCTCTGTTGTGATGTGAAATGGGTAACTGTCCGCAAAACTCACCTCATCACCTTCTGAAATCCTATATTTGTCTTCGACTAGGCGCTTTACATTCGGACTCAAACGAACGAGTAAACATGTTCTTCCCAGAAATTCACTAAACCACTTCCCCGCTTCTTCGCTCACCACATCCGCTCCAAACTCATCATCCCACACCCGCACAATCTTACGTTCCAACATCCCCGCTTTTTCACGGTTGATTGCTAACAATGTCATCCCCGGTGCGTCCACTTTCAAACCACCATCATCAACTACAACCCCAATCTGCGCCATCTTGGGGAATTCCCGCTGGCTCAAAAACTTCCCTTCCGGATTCACGAGCATGTACTCCCGATCATATTTAAACCCCCGTGACGTAATTCCCGCGTTCTCTACTTCAATCCCACGACAGGATTTGATAGGGTAAATGAAAAGATGGGAAATTGAATAGTTATTGTCACTCATATATCTTTTTGTAATACTCTTTGTCTGGTTTTGGGCATTTCAGGTTTTCGACATCAAATTCCCATTGCAACGGGTTATTTTGAATATATTCACGAATTCGGTTCAATGATGATTCACTGCGGATTACGTGTTCGTAATAATTCCGCTGCCAAAATTTTAATGGCATATTTTGAATATCATTTTTAATCGTATGTATTCGCCAACGACGAAATGATAACGATTTGAACACACCGATTATATCACCGATCGTAGGGGCAACC
>CAYYDP010000027.1:0-16629 GCA_964470645.1 uncultured Gammaproteobacteria bacterium | reverse complement strand
TGTGTCAGTGTCTGCGTACAAATCGTATCGGCACTGGTCGAGGGTGAAGGAGGCATACACCGGGAGCGTTCCGTTTCCTATGATGTTTACGGAGCTGGGCGCACTGACCCACTTCGGAGTCCCGGTGTTCTCATCATCGATCCTACTTACGAAATTCGCGCTTACGGTTGCTGCGGTTGGAGAATCATTTTTGACATTAAAAGGAATAGAAATTAATTTACCATAAGTACCCGAGAGATTTGAGATCGGAAGAATAGTGAGGTTGGGAAGAGGCGCCGATTGACCAAATGACCAATATAATTTCACTCGCGCATCAGCACTGTCTTCAAAAAATTCAACTTGGACAAGCGCTTGTTTTTGTGACTCAAACGTATACTCAACCGTGTCTTCCGTATAAGGTCGACCGATCCATTTATCAATAATCAAATTATTATCAACCCACACGCGTACACCATCATCGCTTCCGGCAGTAAATGCGTAAGTACCTTTTTTAAATGTGAAATTACCTTTCCAACGAGCCGAGAATTGGTCATTGCCAACTGAAAGCGCATCTGGCGAGCCAAGTTTCCAGTCGTGATCAAGCGCAACGGCCGCGTCAGGAACAGGTGACGAAAGCACTGGTCCCGAAGGTGCCTGTCCATCGGATGAATTAAAGTTGGTACCATCCCACAAACATCCAATGAGTTGGTTTGCCCCAACAACTGCACTATCACATTTATTCAGCACTTCAATTATCAGATCTGTAGGGGTACAGTTATTCGTTTCGTTTGATTCGTTCACAGCGCCGCTTGGAGATGACGGAGTAAATACATCGGCGCAAAACGTAACTGCATAGGTACCCGCAGCAGATGGCGTCCATTGCGGCGTTATCGTTCCGGACGTTTCCCCGCCATTGAGACTCTGAGTAAACAAATTACCGCCAATAGTATTGGCATTATCACTCAAACACGATGAGTTATTATAACAATATCTCGCGTGCGATGAACCAGCGCTCTGGTTTCCCTGATTTTTCACTTGACCAGAAAGGGTAATAGTTTCCCCGACATAGATTCTGGTTTTTGAGGCAGAAACATTAACAGGAATCAAATCAGGTTTCTCACCACCCCCGTCACAATCACCCAAAAATTCCTCTGGTTGAACCACAATAAACGGATCGCCAGAACTGTCATTCATGGATCGAAATTGCGCCTCAATCCATTCATCGCTGCGAGCAATCTTGGAAATACGAACTTCATCAAGGGAGCCCTTGAAATAACTGAGAGTATTATTCCACGCTGCGCCTCCCAAGATAACACTCCCTGAATCGTAGCCAACTGGAATGGTTTTCTGAGTCGAGTTGCTGTGAACCTTACCGTCGTTAAACACACGTAACTCCGATCCATTCGAACGCGCCCCAATGTAATGCCAATTCGTGTCAGAAATTTGCCCACCCTCAATGGATTGATAGCTTGACCCGCTCGAGTCAAAAATATCAAGTCTCAACGAATTATCCATCTTATAAGATAACTTATATGAGTAATTTGCATCACGACGCTTAGACATGATTGATTCGTCAACACCAGTTCGATCGCGTTTTGCCCAGGCTTCAATGGTAAACACCTGTCCGGTGTTAAGAGTGTTCGTATGTAAAACTTCAACAAAATCATCATCACCGCCAAGGCGATCTGCTCCGTTCATTTTACCAGCAGCATTGGTTGATCCGCCGCCGTTATCTTGAAAATTACGTGGAGCGCCGTCGTTGTTATTTGCCGTTGAGTCATCATGACCCGTTTGGTTGTCCGAAGGAGACTCTTCCAAATGCTGTACCATCACAAAATCCGAGTCCCATGCGCCGATCTTATCCTGACCGTCCGGAGCGGTCGGATTACCATAATACATCCACATTCCATCTAGATTTGAAAGCTTATTAACCTGAGGAACATTCACCCACACAAACGAATCCCCTTGTTCGTTCCATGATTCAATTTCATGCTTCAAGACAAGATAATTTCCTTGTGCATCCTTCTCTACGAACCGAATATCCTGTCCCCTGTCCTGGGTATTCCCATACGTGATCCTCGATTGATTTACCTTAACCAACACCGAAAACGATGACAAATCCTCGCTTGACGGGCGGTTGTCAAATTTCACCCAGCGGCGGTATTTCCAGCCCACATCCCACCAATCCTCGGGACATGATCCGCACGCCGCTGATGTTTCAGTATCTTTATAGGTCAAATAGGTATCGGTCATGGATCTATACTGTGCCATGACCCAATCCGCAGAACGGTTTACTGATGAGACGCGAACCTCATCAATCACCCCGTTAAAATAGCCCGCATTTGAACGATGTCCCATTCGTGCCGGCGCAGATGTTGAATGCGCCATTGGTCCGCCGTTCCCGTCATAGGTACCACCAACGTCGTTTCCGTTGATATACAAGGACATATCTGTCGCACCCCTGACAGTCGCCACACCATAGGAAAGCACGTTGTTTGGGATAATGGTTCCGCTGTATTTAGATCTTCGATTGTTGTCTCCGCTACCTTTTCCGTCACCATATTTGATTGTTAATTTATTATCATTTTCAACCTGAAACCAAAAACCATAATACCTACTGGTATTATCAGAAGCAAAAATAACCCGATTTGCTTTATTTCCTCGTGGCAATACCCATGCTTCAACGGTGAACGGAAGCGTGATATTATTCAAAATCTCTTTATGATTAAGATAGTCATTGCCCCCGTCAAAATCAATTCCTCCATTGACTTTTGCCGAAACCTGATCTGATAACGTCATTGAGCCCGCTGACGTACCATGCCCATTTGTTGCAGAACTGTCCTTTATCTGAGGAGCGCTCCCCGCGGGATTTTCTTTCAGATGCCAAACTCCCGCGTATCCATTACTCCACACAGCTTTTTGATTTTGCGCATCGGGTGCATTTGGATTCCCAAAATACATCCAAAGGTAATCAAGTTTCGATTGTTTATCAACTTTTGGAATTTTAACCCAAATATACGAATCTCCGCCTGGATTCCAGGTTTCAATTTCATGAGCCAGCGGGGCAGTCCCCGGAACCGCGCCGGCGTCAACAAAACGAATGTCTTGTCCAAGGTTTTGAAGCTTAGAATAATCAACCCGAGATCCGTTGAGCTTTACCAACACCGGAACATCCGTCAAATCTTCGTTTGAAGCGGAATTGTCTATCTCAATTCTGATTCGATAACACCACCCCGTGTCCCACCAATTCGACGAAGACTGCGCGGCGACATTCTCTGTTGCGATAATCCCTGGAAACGAAAGTAATGGTGCTGAAAATATGTTCCCAAACACCATGACAACAACCAAAGACACGTGTAATATTTGCTTGAAACCTTTAAGAAAGTTTTGTTGTTTGTTTCGACTCATAAATAATAAAGTTTGAATAAGATGAAGATATTATTAAAAACCACCGACTCTTCCTTTTTCAATTGTCTTGTTTTCGGTTGTAGCTCCCATTTGCTTCGACAACACCTGAACTTCCTTTACGCACGTGTAATTCGCGTCTCCCCAGTTGGATTTGAGCAAAAATTTTACCGAACGGATCAAACCTGAATTTGCGATGGTAAATTCTTGGGCACCCACAGTATGGGATTTTACACCTGATACCAAGCTATGGTACGTTTCGCCGTCGGTGGAGCCAAGGAATTCAAATGCTTTAACACCGCATGATTGGTAGCGAGGATTTGCGGGGTCAATCGAAAGCACAACACTTTTTAACGCGATGCCATGTTCTATGGGAAATCGCAGTTCGACATATGGGGGCTCTTTTCCTTGTGAATTCCACGCCATGGTGCTCCCTGAACTTAAATCTCCGTCAAAAGCTTTATCCCAACCTTCGTCCTGAGAAGCGAAGGAAGAAGAAGAAATGGTAGAGAGCGGCGCCAGGTTATTGGAAGCGCCCGGGGCAGCATAAGTCTTCTGTCCAATGTTTTGTCCGATATCCAGACCAACCGTAAACGTAATTGCTGCAAAAAAACCGACAAAAAAGAGACTTAGCAGCATGGCCTTCCATACTTTCACTTGGGCCTTTGAAATAAGCGACATTGCGCTGAAATGGTGGGAAGACGTCCGTAAAACTGCATCAGCGCGTCGATGGTGACTATGGTGATGAGCATGGTGATGTGGCATAAATTTATTAATACTTATTGATGTTCTCTTGATGTTTTAATAATTTTACCAAATCGGCACGAGACACAATTCCTACAAGTTTTTGCTCGCTGTTTAATACCGGTAAAGGGTTAATACGTTGCTCGGAAAAAATATCGGCTGCCCGTGAAATATCCTCATCTTCTCGTAGGGTGACCACAGAGCGTGTCATAATATCGCCAACCTGAAGCGCCTGTACGGATTCGATCTGACGTTTGGTATTGGTATCATTTTTCGATGCCCGTAGCTGTGTTAATAACTTTGTGTACGTTGGAATATGAAGATGTTCATGCTTGCTCACCAAATCATATTCTGTAACTATGCCAATAACGTAATTCTGTTCATCAACAACTGGAACACCGGTTAAATTACCATCAAATAATAATTCGGCGACAGCGCTGATTGGTGTGTCGAAATTCACGGTAATTACACGCTTAGTCATGATTTCCTGAATAGTCATACGGTATCAAACAAAGTTTTACTTTATAAGCCCGATTTCTTTCACGCATGAATAATTTGGATCGCCCCAATTTGATTTGAGCAGCAGTTTAACAAACTGCACCTCATTAAAAGAGGATATGGTAAATCGCTGTTCTCCGACTGAATTCGTCTTCATGCCCGAAAACAATGATGTAAAGGTGTTCCCGTCAAGTGAACCCAAAAGTTCAAATTCCTTTACTCCGCATGTTTGATACCGAGGGTTTGAAGGATCAATCGAGAGTGAAAGCTCGCTGATTTGAGCACCGGATCCAGGAAGCTTAATCGCAACATATGGGGATTCGCTTCCCTGAGAATTCCAAACCATAGCGCTGGCAGAATCAAGGTCGCCATCAAACGCTTTATCCCATCCCTCGTCCTGAGACGCATACGATGAAGAAATAATTGTGGAAAGAAGCGCAAGGTTTATTTTAGGTGATGGAGATGCATTACTGGGATTTCCTAATTGAAATCCATAAACAAAAACAATAGCTCCGACAAATCCAGTCATAAACAAACTCACAAGCATTGCTTTCCAAAGCTTGACCTGTGTGCGGGAAATAAGAGCCATCGCTCCAACATACTGCTCCGACTTTTGAACCAATGTATCTGCTGGACGATTCATTGGTTTTGGCTGACTTTGATATTGAGGCATACAAAGTGAAAAAGATTAGATTTAAAAATGAATCAATTTAAAAAGTTTAACAATGTCTGCTCGCGAGATGATCCCGACCAAGATGCCGTTATGGTCAACAACAGGCAATGGATTGATACGATCGTCAGCAAAAATTCGGGCCGCCTCTGAGACGTCAGTATCTTCTGAAATCGTTACAACGGGCCGCGTCATAATATCTGATGCCTGAAGCGATTGAACTTTTGAAATTTCCTGCTGAACCGACTTATCTGATTTTGCTATTTTAAACTGAGAAAGCAACTTCATGTAGGTTGGAATATGGATATGGTCTTGCCTGCTTAAAAGATCATATTCAGTAAGAATACCAATCACGTGTTTTTGTTCATCAACAACAGGAACACCGGTCAGATTGTCATCAAACAGCAATTCAGCAACTTGTGAAATGGATGCGTCTGCTCCAATACTGATTACATCTCTGGTCATGATTTCGTTTACTTTCATACTATTTTTTTGCGTTATAGATCTTTCATTAAGTCAATAAAAAAATCACCAGAAATAGGTGTTTTATACAAAAGTAAAAGCAGATTGATCGTTAAAGCGGCCATTTCCTTTGAAAATTGTGTTTTTGTTTTTTTTATTAACTACATTGTACCACAGTTATGACAAAAAGTCAATATTCTGTTGTAATGAATTAGCGATACTCAATTTTTCTGGTGTTCCAATATCAAGCCAAAACGAATCAGAGGTATCAAACGCCCTGATCACTTTGCCTGAAAGAATGGAAAGATAATAATCTGTGAGCGACTTCCCTACCCAATGATTAGGATTATCACTAAGCTGCCTTAACATTGCTTGTGATGCGATATGGATTCCACAAAAACGGACCTCTTGGACCACTGGGTCTGAGGTCATTAATACTTTTTCGTCTTTTGTTTTGTTAAGATAACCGACAACAGCTCCTTCGTTATTAACCAAGAATGGTCGATTTGTGGCTGGGGTTCGTACCGCGAGAGTTGCAAATGGATGACGTACGCCATGAAATTGTTCCATCAACGTCAGATCAATTGATGATAATACATCAACATTGTGGAGCAGCACGGGTTCGTCATCTTCGAGAAGATACGCAGCGTTCGCGACACCGCCAGCGGTTTCAAAGCCTGGTTCTTCCTCAACAACAACATCAACAGGGATTCCCCAATTATGTGATTGCACAAAACGATGTATTTGATCACTAAAATGGTGAGCATTAATCACGACACAATCTATGCCAATATTCACAAGCCTATGGATCACTCGCTCGAGCATGGTCTTTCCTTTTACTTCTACTAATGCCTTTGGAAGCTTGTCAGTTATTGGTCGTAAACGAGTTCCAAAACCCGCTGCTAAAATCATCGCTTTCATACCCGGTAAGACAACATTGGCATTGGAATGTTGCCGAGCAACATTCCATAACTCCTTTGTTGATTGATAGTGTTTATTATTTTACCTAAATAGCTCATGAGTTGATAATCTCATTTAATAGAAAACAGCCAATGTTGCTCTACTGGGTCATACCAACTCACGATGCGTGACAATAACATGTACTGGAAATAACTCTTGAATCCTTCGCGCAATTACCTCAGCACAGTACACTGACCGATGTTGACCCCCTGTACACCCAAACGAGACATGAAGGTCTGTGAATGATCGACGCTGGTGGTGAATGATCGTTTGAAATACCACATCTCGAACGGAATCGAGGAACAACTGCGTGTCAGGCTGCGCCTCCATATACTCAACAACTTTTTGATCAAGACCATTCAGTATCTCAAATTCCTTTGAAATCTTTTTTGGATTTTTTAGACACCGACAATCAAACACGAACCCTCCTCCATTTCCTGATGAGTCTTTTGGAATTCCGTTCTTATAGGAAAAACTCTGTATACGGATCGTTAACGAATCACTGGCCCTCCCAAACGATACGAGCGATTGCGACTCCGTTATCCCGATGAGCGATCGGAACAATTCAGGAAATCGGCCGGGAATGTCACGATTCGCCGAGAATACCTGTTTGAGATTTGCAATGACAAATGGAACGCTTTTTAGGAAATGTTGTTTTTGCTGAAAAAATCCCCGGAATCCATACGCGCCCATCGCCTGCATCATTCGGATCAAGGCGAACCCGTCGTAATACTGCACGAATGTTTTTTGATCAAAATCAGGCACCAACCTACCAACCTCATCCACATACTCGTCGAGTAACTCATTTCGAAGATCGACTGGGATGTCCGCCTTCCCGTCATACAATAATGAAGCAATGTCATATTGTAATGCACCCCTCCTTCCCCCTTGATAATCAATAAACCACGGCTTACCGTCTTTAATCATCACGTTTCGAGATTGGCAGTCACGATACAGGAAATACTCAGACGGCGCTTCAAGCAGCCAATCCACGAATGATTGGAAATCTTCTTCCATATACTCTTCATGAAATGGTACGTCGGCGAGTTTTAAAAAGTAGTACTTAAAATAATTCAAATCCCACATCATGGAGCGACGGTCAAAAGAGCGTCTTGGGTAGCATTTTGAGTAATCCATCCCTTTTCCGCCGGTAATCTGGAAATGTGGAAGCGTTCGTACAACATCGCGATACAATGAAGTGACCTTGTCGGAAAACGATCCATCGTCGTTTCGTTCCTTTGAGAGAAGAGAAAATAACGTTTCGTCCCCCAAATCTTCTTCCAAATATGCGTTGTTCTCCAGATCTTCGACGAGAATCTCCGGGACCGGAAGTCCAAGCGACGCGAAATGACGCGAGAACGCGAGAAACGCTTCGTTTTCTTTTCTATTCTCGTTGAGAGCTGCGATCGCGGTCTTTCCACCGCCAAAGACACGATAATACTTCCGATCAGAGCCATTTGCCGGAAGCGACACCACGCGATCAGGCTCCTGACGCGACCATTGACGAAATAATGTGATGAAACACGAATTGTTCATAGCACTCACTGTTGTAGCATATCGGGATGCCATCTGACAACCATGAAGTGTTTATGGTCAAACACCCATCTCGATGATGGAAATTGGTTGCGCAAATAAAGAGCACGGAGAATTGGCAGTGTTGGGTCAATGGAAACGCGATCATACCGAACATGAGGGTCCGTGCCTAACTGGCGCGCGAAGTCATCAGCGTTTGATCCGACGCCGACCGCTTGTATCAAATTCTCGCGGTCAAGCGCAATCATCATGTGACCCATGAACACGATAATGTCCAGTGGTTTTAATCGCGAAGCCAACTCGCGGGGAGAATACTTTGATATGTCCAACAAACGAGCGTTATTCGCATTCACCAAGTCAACAATGTGCTCCGTGTCCCCGTTGTACCAACCTTTGGTCGCGGCGGAAAGTAAACCCGAGCAATCCAAACCGCCGCATCCTATGAGAGAACGTAATTCGCGTTTCGAGATTCGACTGTCTTTTGCGCGCTTGAATAATTGATCCCGTTGATTAGGGGATCGATTCCACAATGTGAGAATGTAATTTCGCATTCCCGGATTATCAACGCCAACACTCCCGCCAAGCAGATACCTCCTGCCTTGATACGACCTCAAACGCCTCAGAACTAACTCACCCCGCGCCAGCGATTTCCGAATGAACGAACACTCTCTGAGTTTGGACCATTGTTCAACGTTCAGGGCGTACAGTGTTTTTGATCTCGCGTGGCGGAGATAATCGCAATCAACAACCTCAACAGGATGCTCCTGATCTGTTGGGCGAACGCAAAACGGAACTCCCGGATACTGCATTTTCTCCAATTGGTTATCAAACGCTTTCCGCAACGGCAACCCGTTAATCAGCGCGTTTAAAAAATTATCTGGACGGAACAGCGACTCTATGTCTGCTGTTCTGAAAAGTAGCACGGAACGAACGCCCGTGACCCAATACGACTTAGTTATTCGCTGCTTAACCCAAATTGGCTCTTTTCTCTCGCGACTGCCCATAACAATGTCAAACCTTGATATGCTCCAACACGCGTTCAGCGCGTTGATCCCAAGTAAACCGCTGGACACCCTCAAACGCCATCGTTGAAATGCGTTTTGCGAGATCTGAGTTGTTTAAAACGTTATATATCCCTTGAGCAAGGACTTCGGGGTTGTTTGGTTCAACGAGAAGGGCATTTGACTCGTTCAACACCTCTCGTACTGAAGGTAGGTCAGATGCTACGATGGGAACCCCTGACGCCATGTATTCAAAAAGTTTCATCGGTGACGTCCATCGTTCTGAAATCGCGCTTCCCTTCTTGTTTGGGAGCACTAACACATCAGCCGCCCTCTGATACAACGGAATGCTACTGTGAGGCTGCTGCCCAAGTACCAAAACCGAATCTAATCCCTTGGCTTTGTTCTTAAACCTCTCAACGTCATCCTTCGCCCCGCCAACAAAGATAAATAAAACATCGTTATTTGTTTTGAATTTGGAATTTGGTATTTGGAATTCCCGCGCTACGTCAAGTAGAACGGTTGCCCCTTTCCAATCGAACAACTGGCCCGTGTACATGATAATCTTTTTATCAATAGGTAGGTTCAACTGTATTCGCGCTTCGTGACTCGTAATTCGTGACTCGTAATTCTTGAAGTCGATTCCGTCCGGAGCGACAAGAATCTTTTCCTTCGACACCCCAATCTTCACTAACTCTTCCATAAGCCCTTTCGAAATTGTAACGACTGTGCGACACCGATTCCAATACCTCACGTATCGAGAACACTGTGACGGCAGCATGTGCGCTTCCCAAACGACGTTGGCGGAATATCGCAGAAAAAACGGAAGAAGGTATTCATCGCGGGTGTAGATAAGAACACCTGACTGAAATTGGAAATTGGATATTGGAAATTGGAGCTTGTTTGGAATTTGGAATTTGTGATTTGGAATTTTATTCAGCAAAAAGCGTCGTAATGACCGAAAAAATAGGAGCGACTGTATTTTAATATATACCCCTCCCGGCAATTTCATCAGCCACGTTGGATCAGGTGTCGAGATATAGTGGATCTCAAAATTCTTATCAACGCCGTAATACTCAAAAGGATCAACGTTTTCAAGTTCCTGATTACGACGAGTTGGAACGATTAAAACAACCTCGATGTTGTTGCGCCCAAACGCAGAGCACATTTCCATTATTTGGATCCCGTGAGCTTTCTCGGTCGGAAGACGGATGTTTGCAATATACAAAAGACGCATACGTTAAAAAATCACAAAACACAAGCACCAAATTACAAACAAATCTCAATGATCAAAATCCAAAAAAGAAATGGGGCTGGAATTTGAAACTTGGGATTTGGAGATTATTTGGAATTTGGAATTTGGAATTTGGAATTTCGTTTTCTTTCCTTCCACACATGGATAACGGGGGGTAATATCGAGAGTAAAATAATCACGCCGATGATCGGAAGAAGATACCGATCAACATTCGGGATGACGCTACCCAAAAAATATCCCAAAAGAGTAACGCCGACAGCCCACAACAAACCACCCACTAGATTGAACGTCAGAAACGTCCGATACCGCATCATGCCGACTCCGGCAACAATAGGCGCAAAAGTCCGAACGATGGGAATAAAACGGGCAATCACAATCGTCTTTGCGCCGTACTTTTCATAAAACTTTTTAGCACGCTCTAAATGATCTTTATGAAAAAATCGCGAATTTTCCCGCTTAAAAATCATGGGGCCAACTTTTTTTCCAAACGCATATCCAACACTATCGCCGATCACCGCACAAACAAATGTCAGAATACATAACAACCAAATATTCAGATACCCCTGGGATGCCAAAAATCCTGCAGTAAACAACAAGCTGTCACCCGGGAGAAAAAAACCGACAAGCAGCCCCGATTCAGCAAACACGATCGCGGAAATTCCAAGATAGCCGACACTTCGAATCAGAGTTGGTAGGTCAAAATGAAACAGTTCGGTCATACAGAAACAATAGCCCCTTTTTCAAAAAATCACTTCGTGCCGCCCAACACAACAGGGACTTTCAGCGTATCAGAACCGCGTAACAACTCAAGGGTTACTGTTGTTTCAGGCGGGTATTCTTGAATACGCTCAAAAAGAGATGTCGACCTGCCGACACGCTCTGACTCAACAGCGGTTATCACATCACCAACCTGCAGTTTCGCCCTCTGCGCTGGTGAGTTTGATTGGATCGCCTGAATTCTAAATCCAAAAGAAGGAAGCTTCACCATGCTCGAATCAAAACTCGCTGTCGAGAGATCAAGCGCTGTGATTCCAAGAATCGTTAGTGAAACACGTTGTTGTTTTAATACACCGGGAAGCGCGGCTGCCATTCGGCCGGATGGAATATAGCCCGTGTCTCCATCGTACATTCCCATAAGCTCCCCGTTCAAAGAAAAGGCGCCGCTCCCGGGAACCAAGGATGCGCGCGCGTCAACAACAAAGAATGAGGAAAGCCGCTCGGACGACTCATAAAGCTCCTTTGCGTTTGTTGTCCTCATGTTTACTGAGGCGATCCCTGCAAGGCTTCCAACAACCTCCGACTGCCTTGTTGACGCTACAATGGTAAGGAGACCTGGGGATAACGGTTTTTGAAAAAATCGAGCTGGGGCGACGCCGTCGGTCTTGGCTCGAAAAAACACCAAGTCAGACGCTGGATCAGCAACAATCGTTTCTATGTCATACGCGTTTCCGGCAAGTGCGACCACATAGGATATTTTTTGGTCCTTGAGAGCATTCCTTACGGTTACAAACCACCCGTCTGAAGTCAGGCTGACGGACGACCCAACCGATTCATCGTGAGTATAGACAATACCCGGAGAATCATTTCCCGATTGCGCTTTCTTCTTTTTAAAAATGGGATGAACTTGTTTGCCGATATCTTCGTACACGCGAACATTCACATCTTCCCACGGAACATCGACCCGTTCTTTTCGCTCATAAACCACCGTTCTTCCGGCAGCAACGGATTTCATGGTTTCCTGATCCAGCAACCGTGTCGCAACCCCAAAAACATCCCCGACAATAAACAGCGCACCGACTACACCGGCGACTAAACCTAACAATGTCGCGACAAGCGGACGCGAAAAACGAGATTCAACCACAGGTCGCTCGACACTCTCCAACGTCCGATACACAGACTCCATTTCCTCAGCATCAGGAGACATATGTTTTAAAGGGGAGGAATCTTGAGGGATTGATTTTGATTGAAATGATTTTGACATAGTAATCACACTGAAGTATACAATAGAATAACACGTTTGACTACATAACGACAACCAACAAAAGTACAACAGCTATCAAACAGCACGCAGACACGCTAGTGCGAATCAGCTCACGAGGTCCTCGATCAGCCTCACGGGCAAGCGTTCGCGCAAGGATAATAAAAATGAAAAATAAGGTTGCAACGATGAGCGCCCGTACCGTATGGACAAACGAAAGCAGGCTCATGACAAATAGCAGCTCCACCAGCATTACGAATATCATCGTGAGAGCGATCCGGTAGCGCTTGATGTCAAATTTTACAATAACAAACGCCAACCAACCGCATAATCCGCACAAAGCTGAACAGCCAACGAGTGAAAATGTGTGGGAATACCCAAAATACAGTTGATACCCCCAAATATTCGCGCATCCCAACGCGACAGTGATCGCCATAAACCATACGGACATGTTGGGGATTGAAAGCAAGGGGTAGCGCTGTTTATCGAACATATAACGGTACCAAAGCACGTGCCATCGGAGCAGAACCGCAAGGCACACGATGGCGTACCAAACAATTTGAGAAGTATTCAACAGCAACGCGTATAAATACGCGTTTAAAATAAACACAAACGAAGTAATGGATAACACAAGCAACGAAGTGGAAGCCCGCCCCGAATACCAACGCGCAAAAACAAGACTCCCGACAGCGCCAACTACCAAGGAAATCCACCACAGTTGAGGCGCGGCAGCAAGTATCACGAATCCAGATCCAAACACAATAGCACCTACAATAATACTAAACACCATACCAGGTAGTGAAACTTTGGCTCTGAAATATTGCTGAGCAATATTTCACGCCTGCTTCAATCAATCGATTATTGATGATCAATCTTACTCTCATAGTAGCAACTGGGATTCTTTACAGGGAAAAACTGCCAACGTTTTACTACCCGGCATACTCCCTAATAATCCAACCAATAATACATTGTTCGAAATGCGTCCAGGTCTTTTTGGAGCGCGTCAGTTTTCTGCTCGTCCAGAGTGCCGTTTATTGCCTGAGAAAGATATGCCTGTTTTCGTGAGGCCAGAACCACAAGCCCTAAATGAGCTTCTTGTAATACACGAGATACTTTCATTTCAAGAAGTCTTCGATGAATGCGTTCGGTTTCCTTCACCTCTTTGTCAGTTATCGCATCAAGCGAGAAAAAACTGCTCGGAATAAAAGATTGAATCTCATCTCGATACCAGCGCTGATACGTTAGTTGGCTTCGAACCGCAAGCTTCGCCTCTTGACCATCATCATAGCGACGATTAAGCTCAAACAACGACACTCCCAACGGAACACTGGTCATGATCACAAGCTCAATAAAAATTCCGATAATCAAAACCGCCATGGTAACAATATCCATGTGGCGATGCGGAAGTGGCGTTAATCGAAAATGACGATGCTGGACCACCTTCGCTTGGATCGGCTTGCGGGACCTTTTGGTTGCAGGTGTTGTTGTACGAGGCATACAATTTGTATCATGAATTCGGTATCATGAATCATGCGATATGGAAATAAAATTTTTCATTATACATGCTACGTGCTACATGATACATGCTTCAGGATTTGACCTGCTCCCATTCCCCTCCGCGCTCCTGATACACAATAAACGTCCGTACCAAATCACTCGTATCGTACAACTTCTCAACCTTAACATTCGACCCGAGCCGCTTGGCAAAAAGTGTTTTCTCTTTCACATACCGAGGACCAACTCGATATTCAAACTTCGTTTTGATTCCCGTTGGATCAACAAAGACAAGGTATTCAATCGCAGCCGGAACGTCTTGAGTATCATCAACCGAGATGAGTCCCATTGAATCAATCTCCCACCCAGAAAATAAAGAACTCAAATCCTCGTTTGATCGAACATCTTTTTCCAAAACTCGAAATTGTTCTTCAACACTCGAAACAGTATTGAGCCATTTTTCTCTTGTCATAGAAATAGTATACCATAAGTAGTGTATGTAATAAATAATTTGGGGCAAGGTTGTTCTCTGGACTTTTAACCATTTATCTGGGTTTCAGAGGATTGTTTATCCATGTTGAATCCTCTGCCCTATCCGATATTATCTTTTGGCCTAAAATAAGCGGAAGAACCACGCTCCCCTCAAATAATTACCAATCGCGCCCATGCACACGCCTATAACATACTCATCAAAAAAGGAATTATTGCTTAAAACACCGCTTCAAAAAACACCATCACCGCGCTTTGACATTCGGAACCGCAGTCGCACCACTTGCGCCTGGGTTGTTTACGCTAAATGTCTGCACCGAGGTGAGCGATGAACAATTCGCGTTGTCATCGCAGACAAACGCGTAGTAATTCTGGGTCGTACCGTGTTCTGATCCGGTAACATGAAATTCAACCTTGAAAGGATCATCAAGCGTAAAATCAGTCGAAGTCGCCCAATAGTCATTCACGCCGCCGGGGCAATTCTGGGCAGATACCGCTCCGGATGTTTTGCATATTTTTGTCTTCACGCGTTCAGAGGGATCAGAGTCGCTCCAGTCTACGATGAACGAAACCGCGCGCCCCGGATTGGTCGGATCGGGAGTATCTGAAACCGACGTAACACCGGGAGCATTATTGCCCTCCACAAAAAACGTACCTTCACTGCCGGATCCGGACGAAACGCACGCACCTTCATCATCGCACACATAGGCATAGTAACTCTGTGTTCCGGCGTCGCCCCCGGCGGCAGTATACGACACTGCTTCAGGATCTGACGTGGTAAATGCGGTTGATGTCGCCCAGTATCCACCATCGCAGTTCTGGTTGGTGAGACTGTTAGTTTTACAAATCTTCACTTTGATATTTTCTCCCGCATCGTCATCCGCCCAGTCTACGGAAAAAGAAATATTGTTGCTCACCAATACCGGATCAGGTGAATCAGAAACCGAGGTAACGGATGGCGTGGCATTGATCGTGTTAACTTGAAAATTATCAATTTGAGCCCCGGTGGTAGTGATGTCGTCCGTGGAAACCATCACAGCCCCCATACCGATCCCCGCATATCCGGCAGAAGCATGGGTTGAGTCAGTCGCAGAGAGAATCGTGACACCATCATCCAGTACGCTTATTGACGAACCATTACATCGCAGTGTAACGGTTGATCCATCGACAATCCCTGAACTTCCGGTAGCGATCGTTGACCATGAGCCGCCGTTGCGGATATACAAATCCGCGTCCGTTTCATTGTACCTCACCGCGTACATATTATTGGCATCCTGAATACGGCAAGCAAGCGCATTCATATCATCCAGCGTATCGCCGTTGGTTTGGGTAATGCTCACATCGTAATTAGCGACGGTTATAGCGCTGTTCGTTCGGTATAGCTGGCCCTCGCTGTCGCCGCAACCGCCGGTACTGACCGACGTTGAACCGTTAAGATTGTCAGTCGAACTCTCCACATACAAAGTGCAGGTACCGGTTGTGATGATTGCCGTATATCCGCCGCCCGTATCAGATGTATGGCTGGATAATGCGGCGTCTGAACCGCGCGTAAACGTATCGTTCCACTCAAGCGCGTCCACCGCGATCTGCCACTTCCTGCTTTCTATAAAAGCTACCCTATCCCCCTGATTTCCCCCCCAATTTCCCCGAAACACCAACTCCCCCAGCAAATAAAACTGCGGGCTGGTATCCGGCGCGTCATACGAATACGCGATTTCAAATGAATCGCCCGCATTCAACTCAACATCCCACGCGATAATCTGATTGAGTCCTTCCACGCGAACTTCCCGGTAGCGATACCCCTGCTCTGCCGGCGCAATGGAAAAAACAATCGGCACTGCCTCCTCAATCGTGCCGGAAAAATCCCGGCTCGCCGTTATGCGTAAATGAACCTCATAATGCTCTTTCGGGAAAATACGAGTCGCGCTCTCGCGCTCAACATCAAAAAGCACGTCTTCGCGCACTTCAAAGGAATCCGTGATCACATACGCACCATTTGCCGTTTGCGCGGTCAGCGTCATCTCATACACTCCGGGCTCACCGACCACATATTCAGCCGTGTAATCCGGTTTGTCGGTTTTTTGCTTCAGACGACATTCATCGTTAACCCGAATCTTTCCATTCTCCGTTGATAACTCATCCTCGACTTTTGACTTTTGAC
>CAYYDP010000026.1:0-17110 GCA_964470645.1 uncultured Gammaproteobacteria bacterium | reverse complement strand
CCAGTGGAGATTTTATCGGAGAGTTACGCGCTAGACGCATCAACCGCGAATGCAAACATTTGAAGATTGCCGCGCTCACGTCCGATTCGCTCGCAATGACATGTTAATGTATTACGTCATAACAAAACCCGCACCAAATTTGTACTTCATTTGATGCGGGTGAACAAACAAAGAACTCTCAACCGAGGTTTTCTTTTTTGAACTCGTAAATCAAATAGCTGTTGTCGATAGTACTCCCTTCCGACAACGGAATGAATGTTTCCGCAATTAATACAAGAGTATAATCGTTTTCTTTTGCAATCTTACGAATCGTTTCCAGATCTGCTTGACCTCCTGTACCAAGAAGCAACCTTCCGTGTTGCGTCAAAAAACTCCCCGCACCCGAGACATACATTTTCAATGACTGGTAATTATGATCAAATCCAGCTCGGAGTAAAACATCATTAACACCTTCGTGCCAATTATTAAATGGATGATTCCAGAAGATGTAATCAAACTTTTCGTCTTCCATGATCGGTTCGTACAGATCGCCAAGTCGCACTTGGGCTTCTGTATGATACTTTTCGAAATTTATCTGAGCGTTCTTTACGGCATCAGGGTTGATATCGGTGGCAATAACCTTTGCTCCATTCAGGGCGCAAAAAAGGGCAATGATTCCTGTTCCCGTTCCGATTTCAAGCAAGGAAGAATCCTTCACGAGAGTTCTCAGTTCTTTTGCAAACCAAAGACTGTCGGTAAAATATTTTGGAGAAAAGACATTTGGCAAAACCGTGAGCCACACACCGCCAATCATTATCTCATACGACTCTTTGTATTGACGAATCAAGTCGTACACTTTGAATACTTCTTTTCTCCATTCGTCTTGAGAAGTTGACTTCTGTTCCGCAAGAATTATTTCCACAGCCATATTCTAAAAATGAACAAAACTATTCCACTATCGGTATAAATTCCCCGTCTTTCCACTCCAAGAATTCTGTCCCAAATGCCGCAACTCTGTTATGAAACCCACGGAAGTCGATGATGGGATCAGCTGGAGCGTTATCTAATATTTCCTTCGCGCAAACAACCTTCTTGCCACACGTATGGAGCGCTTTTGCGAGTTGTCGTCCATGCAGGTAAGCAAGAGCCGCCGCGTGTTCATCTTCAATGAAGTTACCTGGAAATGTCATCTTAAATTTCTTCTTATAATCTTCAGTGACAGGAGGAAATCCGATAGTAATTACTCCGTCCAATAATTGTTTATATTCCTCGATAACTGGTACAGGAAACATCTCCGTCATTGCAACGTAAGGAACCTTTATCCCAAGCTGAGACATCTGACGAATCGGAATCAACGTCTCTTGAGGAAAAGCAACATTAACGATTGCTTGCACACTTTTTGTTTTCAACTTTTCCAGCGAAGTTCTAAAGTCAGTTGTTCCAACATCGTAATTCTCAACATAAGCGGTTGGAAAGACATTTTTCACGCCTTTCAAACAAAGCTCGCCAAATTCCAAATTCATTTTTAAAATCCCTATCCTTTCGATGCCGCGATGTTCGAGGATCTCGGCAACACTCTGACAGTTTACTTCGTAATCAAGATAGGTTTTATAGGCATTATCTGACTCTTGGAGTGGGGAAACCGGAGCGGCATCGTACAAATGGATTATTGGCTTGTCTTTCAGAAATGATGTTACTGCGATTGCTGCTGGGTTAAATTCACTATAGATTGCGTCAACCGAATCAATGGTTACCAACTTTTGCGCTGCATTCAGAGCAGTTTTTGGATCAAGCTGTCCGTCTTCAAAAATAAACTTGACGTCAAGACCTTCGTTACGCAATTCCTTTTCAGCAAGCTCAAATCCTTTTCGTGTAGAGCTTCCCCAATATGCCGAGTCGCCAGTGAGGGGAGTAATCACTCCGATTTTGATTGCTGTGTCCGAACCCCTCTTTTGAATCGAGACCAAAATAGCCCCAACGATAATCAAGATTGTGAAGGTAATTAACAATAGTGGTTTAATTCTCAACATACGGCAAATGTAAAATTGACGGAGTTATTATTTAATGCTATATTTTAACAGATGAGTGGCAAATACTACCCATTGGTGATTACAATCACCCCGTCGTTATGCACAATCAAATCCTCCAACAAATCGGACTCTCAAAAAACGAAGCGCAAATCTATGAAACTCTTCTCCGCGAGGGTGAATCTACGGTCGGAATGATTGCAAACAAGTCAAAAGTTCACCGGAGAAACGTGTATGACGCGATCAAACGGCTTATTGAAAAAGGAATTGTTTTTGAAGTTCTTGAAACTAAAGAAAACCGCTATCAAGCGGTCAATCCGAACAAACTTTCAGAATTACTTGAAGAAAAGCAATCCGCGCTCCAAAAAGTCATGCCAGAACTTGAAGCGTTGTTTACCCGCACTCCCCCGGCAGAAGCGGTATACATCTACAAAGGGGTTGATGGTTGGAAAAACTATATTCGCGACATCTTACGAGTTGGAAAGGATGTGTATACGATCGGCGGTAAAGGAGCATGGCTTGATCCAAGGCTTTCAGGAACGCTTCATCAATTCACAACTGATATTACAAAGAAAAAAATGAATCTGCGCATACTGTTCGATCATGAAATGAAAACTCAGAAAACCAATTTTGCAAAACTCGTGCATATCTCAGAATTCCGTTTTTTGCCGGGCCAGTATTCAACTCCGTGCGCAATTGATATTTTCGGCGATCGAGTCGTTGTCCTTTCCAATGTTCAGATCGGTTCGTTCAACGAAAATTCCTCATTCACAGTAACCGTCAACCAGCAAATCGCCGATGCCTTCCTCACCTGGTTCCAGTTCATGTGGGAAAACTGTGAGTCCGTAAAGTCATAAAATCAAACGTCCATAAAACAAAAACTACCTGAAGTGAATACTACAAAATGGTGCGATCGCACTCGTTTACGTCCTCTTTAATTCTATTCTCTCCACCCCTCCCAATAAAAACTACTCTAAAAGATATGTCTACAAATACAGCGGCCGCACTATTCGTAGTCCAATCTTTTTAAGCTTTTTCAAATCAATTATCATCCATTTTTTTAAAACGATACCGATATCCATTGAACGTAACAAAACACAACTCACTACACCCCAAAGCTTCTTCTCACCAGCAACTCATCTGCCCGTTCGGGTTCTGCCATCATGGCTTTCACTATTCGCTCCATTTTCATGCTTTGTGATCCTTTGATGAGGATAAGATCACCATCGCTCATGTTAGCTCGAAGATGTTCAACCGCCGATGTTGAGTCAGCGCACTTAACAACATATTCTGGATTCATGGAACTCTCTCGAGCCGCAACAGCAATGAAACGAGCATCCTTCCCTACCGTGACCAATCGATCAATGGAATGCTCGGCAACAAAACGTCCAATCTCTCGGTGCAACGATTCGGACTCATGCCCAAGCTCCAACATGTCAGCTAATACCGCCCAACGCCGCTTGAATCCTTCTAGTCTCTCAATGGTTACCAAAGCATGTTTCACGGCAGCGGGCGAAGCGTTGTAGGTATCATCCACAATAATTGTGTGCTCGATCCCAGGAAGCACGCTCATGTGTCCCGGCTTCCCATGAAAATGCGATATGCCGCGCACAATGTCAACACCATTCATTCCAAGACACTTCCCAACGGCAACAGCAGCAAGCGCCGAGGAAACATTCGCATCACCGATCACGCCGTTCAGCTCACAGGGAATCACCGATCCCTCACTATGAATTTTGAAAACAACGGAACCTTGTGCAATGTTTTGATCAATCCTCGAACAAACGTCGGTTGCATACACATCTGAACCCACGAACCCATTCGCGCTATAAGAAATTCCCTCTGTCCCTCCAACCAGGTCCGCATTATAAATCCGTTTACTCCTTTCGGGAACCGCCTCTAACAATTTCATTTTTTCTTTGTGAACAGCTTCCACACTACCGAATTGTTCAAGGTGCGTTGGGGCAACGGCGGTCAGTACAGCGATATCAGGTTTCACAACCGAAACAAGATAGTGAATATCCCCGGGCTTGTCCGCCCCATACTCCAATACCAAAACATTCGGATATTCTTTGACGGCTGTACAGAGCAGTGTAATCGCGCGAGTGATAACTGCAAATCTCCACGACCACTTCCCGGAAGGAATATCATCGAGCGCCAAAACTGAAATCGGTAGTCCGCTTTCTGTATTCAAATTTCGAAGCGACCGGTAGGCGCGAAACTTCTGACTCACCACCGTGTACACAGCTTCTTTTGTTGATGTCTTTCCAACGCTACCCGTGATGCCAATCACGAGTGGTTTGTATTTCTTAATAATCTTTTTAGCTATCAACTTGAGAATTGCGTTCTTCATAAACTTTCTTGAATCGAGAATTGAGAATTGTTGAAAATTCTACACCCCCTACTCCACGATTCACGATTCTTTATTCATTATTCTTGTTTCTCCGGCGGGATTTTGTAATACTGCACCAAGAATTGCGCGAGATCACGAAACACCGGTACCGCAGTGCTCTCAGCGTATCTCCCTTTCTTAGGTTTATCAAGCTTTACAACGATAACGAATCTCGGTTTGTTTAAGGGGAAATATCCCGCAAACGTATGAATGGTATCACTTCCGTATCCCCGAGCGTTCGGATCCACCACCTGCGCGGTTCCGGTCTTCCCCGCAACAAAATACCCGGGGATACTCGAGCGCTTGGAGTGACCGGAAACAACAACTGACGCGAGCATGGCGGAAATCACCGAGGACGTTTGCGACCCCAGCACGTTTGTGGAACTACCCGATTCTTGAATGACCGTTTCAGTATTCCCATCCGAAAACATGTATCCCAGCCGCGGCTGCACCAAAAAACCTCCATTTGCGAGCGCGGCATAGCTTTGAGCAATCTGAATCGGCGTAACCGTAATTCCCTGCCCGAAGGACGCGGTAGCGGTATAAATGTCGCGGTTCCGTTCAAGCGAGCGCAGATCCCCAGCAACCTCGCCTCGCAAGTCCACTCCGGTCTTTGAACCGAACCCGAACTGGCGAGTATATCGTAAAAACGTTTCCTGACCCATTCTCTGCGCGGCGAATATGACGCCCGTATTTATGGATTCCTCAAGCACCTTCGTCATGGTCACCCCACCATACACCTTATCTTCAGCATTACGAATGGTGAATGAACCAAATTTAACCGATCCGGTGTCGACAAACGCTGTTGTTGGGGTAATCGCACCGCTGTCAAGCGCAGCGGCAACAGTAATTGGTTTAAAAACACTTCCAGGTTCATACGCACCGGCAATAGCCTGGTTCACGAATAGCGCGATATCCGCCTTGCCATACTCATTGGGATTGTAGCTTGGAAACACACACAACGATTTTACAAAACCCGTCACGGGATCCAGGACAAGAATCGACCCGCTTTGCGACTCTGAAGACAAAACCCCATCACGCAGAAGCGTGCAAGTTTTTTCCTGCACAGTTTTATTCACGCTGATGACAATAGATGTTCCGCGCGTGGGTTCAGATTGGGAACCTGAGGCCAACGCTTCGTTATACCAGGCCTCAAGTCCGTACTGTCCCTGACGCTTATCGCCGTTATAACCCACAAAACCCGTGACCGGAGCAAACATCTCCCCCGAAGGGTACGACCGCTTCAATTCAGAAGAAAAATTGATTCCGGGTAGGGAAAGCGCCAATATTCTCGCCCGCTCATCTTCCGAAACAAAGTGTTTTAACGGAACATACACGTCGTTTGTGTCAGCAACCGTCGCTCGAATTTCCTCCTCGGGAATACCAATGATTCCACTCAGGCTCCGAGCAGTCACAACCCTGTCCTCGATCCGGTTTGGTTCCGCAAATAACAAATAATATTCTTCGTTTACCGCGATCGGAACGCGCTCACGTTCATCCGGTCCGTCGACCGCAAATAATTCTCCGCGGACGATCTCCCCTGCGCCTGTGCGAAATGGATTATCATCGCCGCGCACGACCTGCAGCACAAAAATACGCACCAAAAGGAGCGCTCCGACCCCATAACAACACCACAGTAATATTCGAATTCGCGATAGTGATGGTGCCTGTTTTTTCCGCATAATCAACTGTAGGGGTGTATTGCACAACCCGTCTTGCCCGCTTCGACTCGCCATACTCGCCAAACTCGAGTCTAGGTGAGAATCGAGGCGAGCCGACGGGGTAGATACGCCCCTACGCATAACCATAACGACTATCGCAGTGCAACCGCACTTGATTGGCTTCGCGCATACTCAATATCCCCAACATCCACAAGACCGAGCTCGTCAAGTTTCTGCGCGTTTGTCACGCCAACCTGCGCCCGAGAAACCTCGATGGAAAGCGAGTTGTTTGCCACGCCGAGATCGTGTGTTTCACGCTCGAGCTTCGACAAAGAAAGTCTGGATGAAATATTCAACAAAGAGACAAAAGCGAACACCATTATCCCAACCGCACAGACAACACTCAAAACAACATTTGTTTTCCTAAGCCCCGAATGTGAAACAATTCGCGGTGTTCGTCCTGCCGTTTTTTTTGTTTTTGTAAACTTGCACATAATTTGATAAACCCGAAATTCAAATATCGAAACCCGAAACAATTCCAAAAATAAATCAAAAAAACAAAAATCAAATATCAAAGTGACAGATCAAAATGCAAAATGAATGATTCTGTTTGAATGTTACGTTTTCAATTTTATTTTTGAGATTTGATATTTGCATTCGTTTTTTCGGATTTCGGATTTCGTGCTTCAAATTTTACTTTTTTATAAAAACTCTCAACTTTGCACTTCGTGATAACCGATTACTCAATACTTCTGTCCTTGACGGCTTGACTACATGTTTTGTTAAGTTCATCATGTCACCCTGAGCGCTTCGTTGGGCTATAAATTTCTTCACAATCCGATCCTCTCCAGAGTGAAACGTAAGAACGACGCAACGTCCTTTCGATCTCAAAACGTTCACAACCGCAGCGAGACCTAATTCAATATTTTCAAACTCCCGATTCACGAAGATCCGAAGCGCCATGAACGCTTTTGTCGCTGGATGAATTTTGCCGCGGGAGATCCCGATGTCCCGTCGAGATCCCCCGCGTGAGGCACGAAGAGCATGGGTGCGCTCGCTCAAAACCCGATAGGCATCAGGTGTTGGGCGTGGGTTCCCAATAATATATGCTAGCTCCGCGGCGGATTGAATACGATGTCTCTTGCGATACTCAATAATTTTTTTTGCAAAAAAACGCGATTTCGTTTCGTCTCCGTATTTCCAGAAGATATCTGCTAAATCTGACTCCGAGGATGTATTTACCACTTCTTCCGCTGAAAGTGAGTCTTGAAGCTTGAAGTTTGAAGCTTGAAGCTCTTTTTTATTTGTTTCATGACTTTCGACTTTTGACTTTCGACCCCGCACCAGCCCCGACGCAGCGTCGAGGGCGGTACGAGGCAGGCTTTCGAATTCTGGGGTATGACAATCGCACAGCCACTCACCATGTTCTCCCTGACCATACCGCATGTCCAACGACTCGGTATCGTAAAACGAGAATCCTCTTCCTTCCTCTTGAATCTCGTCAGAGGAAAACCCCAGATCTAATAAAACACCATCGACGGATCCTGTGACGCCAAATTGGTCTGTAATAGTTTTAATGAACTTATAATTTCCTCGAACAACCTTTAAAACATTGTCATCCTGAGCCTGTCGAAGGACTTCCTTAATGTGTTCAATCGCCGCTTTGTTCTGATCAATCGCAATCACCTTTCCGCTTTCACCAGCCCTTTCAATGATCTTTTGCAAATGACCTCCCGCCCCCGCCGTCCCGTCAACATACGTTCCTCCCGCTTTCACATCCAAATACTTCATCACTTCTTCAACCATGACTGGAATATGATACATAACTCTAGCAACAGCGATGCGTCTTCTATTGACTTTTGTTTAAACGTTTGACAGCCTTTGCCACCGGAGATGTTCTTGTTCCGTTAAACCTAATCATAGTCCTTATTAACTCAAGTACCATAGCATTAATTTCATACTTAAGTGCTTCAACAATTTTCTTTTGTTTTTCTGGTGGCTGACCCAATAAGCTATCTAAGCGTTTCACAGCTAAGTTATTTAAAAACACTAAAGAATCTGAGACATTTCGCCCCTCCATTTTTATCTCTCCATTCACATAGAAATCTTCAATCTGTTTTAGTACTCCCTTCGCAAGTTGCTCAATTTGCTTACCCCTTTTGTCCGTACCTTCATTTGGACCTGGATTTTCGACTTTTGGCAGAATGCTTTTATAGTTCTTGATCATATATTTTTTACTAGATTTTAGAAACAGAATCTAAGTAAGTAGTCAAACTTATTTAATTTTATTTTAATTTTATTTTTTGCTTTTATAAAATTCCCAATCCGGCCATATTCTCCGCTATCTGGTTTGAATCTCTCTCGGTTTGGCTCTTGTACTTCTTCCACGCAGTCTCGTCCCAAATTTCGATTCTGTTAAACAATCCCGCAACAACAGCCTTTTTCTTCAGGCCTCCAAATTCTTTCAGATACTCAGGTAGTACAACCCTCCCCTGTGCGTCAAGATCAACATCCATAGCCCCCGCAAGCATGAGTCTTGCGAACGCCCGCGAGTTTCCTTGTGAAATTGGCAAACTCGCTAATTTCTCAGCGAGCTTGATCCATTCTGCTTTTGGGAATAAAAAAAGACAGTTATCCAACCCTCTGGTGACAACTGCCCCATTAGCCAAATCAGCCCGGAATTTCACCGGAATGGCCATTCTATTTTTATCGTCTACGGTGTGTGAATATTCGCCGATGAACATACCCAGTAAGACAACTTTGGCTATGAAATTTCGTTTTACGAAATTTCAGAATTAATTATTGACTTAGTAACCTCAGTCGATACCCAATCAACCTCTCAGTGTGTTCTTTGCACACCCAGTGCCCACTGCCAAAGTTGCTCTACTGGGCATAGTTATCCACTTATCGATTATCTTATCCCCACTTTAATCCACATTTCACCACTACTTAACCATTTTACCCCACTTTTAATACAAAGTCAACCACCCTAAACAGTGGAAAACCTTTTGATATTAGGACATAAGTTACGAGAAAAACAAAACACCCCCCAAACGGAGGGTGTTTATCAAAAAACTAGGTATCCCTATAGCGCAAGCTCCTTCAACTTATTCACCACGACAATCTTTTTTCCGCTTATAATATTATAAAGAAACTTGTCAGTAATGGACTGTCTCACGTGGTAATCGTTCAGTGACAATACCGTATATTTAATCTCCTGACCGATAATTTTTTCAAATTTACCAACCAATCGGCGTAAACGATCACGGTTAAGTGAGCCAATAATCAACAAATCCGGTCCGCCCCCCGTTTCTCCGACAAAAAAACCCGTCAAAAGCAAGAGTTTAATGTTCCCGGCCCTCTGAATCTCTTCTGCCAAATCCTTTTTAATGGCAAGTTGGGATTTCAATATGAGATTTTTTAGCTCACTGAACAACGCAAAGCCATGATCGATAACGAAGTACTTCCGCAAATCTGCGTCTTTCTTTTTTCCCTTTTCTTTTTTCTTCTTCCCATTTGCTCCCTCCACTCCTCCGCCATTTTCCTCGTCCTCCAACAATCTCACAACGCCCATTTTTTGGAGATTTGCAAGCTCGCGTCTGATGGAATTTAAACGCTCGCCTGATTTCCTGCATAATTCCCTGATGAAAAAACTCTTATCAGGCTCTCCAAAAAAAATCTTCAAAAGCTTAATTCTTGTTCTTGATCCAAACAGTTGCTCGAGCATACAATAGCCAAAAGTCTATAAAGTCCGTAAAGTCAATAAAGTCCGGTAGTGCAATAAAATCATGTTTTATGGGCTTTTGACTTTCAGACGTTCGACTGGGTTTTATCTATGTTTACTCCTTTCCACAGTTCACGTATAATAGTAGCATAACATAACTTCATCTACAAAATCGGTATGGGATACACCTTTGAACTTGAAACCATCAAACTCCACAAAGCCGGAAACCGTTTTTTTTCTTACTACGCTACCGAAGAAGAGGAGCGAGAATCCGGACTCGGAAGAATTCATGTCATCCTTGAAATCGCCTCAAAAGATAAGTCCTTCATTGCGTTTGCATCCGAACTTGTCGCGGTAATTAAAGACACGTTTTTTCATTCACCGTCAAGCGACATCGAAGCGTCGCTTGAACTTGCATGCCAAAAAGCAAACACGTACTTTTTGGACAGCGATTTGGACCACAACAAATGCTACTCGAAACTTTCATGCGTTGTATTTGCGACCCACGAGAACAGCATTTCGTTTTCGTCCATCACAAATGGAAATCTGCTGTTGCTTCGAAAGCAAAAAATCAACCACCTAACGGAACCAACGTTTTCAAAAACCAAGAAAGAATCCGGAAAACCAAAACTCTTCACCAACATTACGAGCGGTCTTCTCGAGCCGGGCGACTTTGTGATTGCTTCGACGAGAAGCATCACCGACTATTTCAACGAAGAAAAACTCAAAACAATCCTTCGACAACTGAAACTTCCTGACGCCGCGAAGGCAATCACGGATGAACTGCAAAAAATTCCAACGGCGCTAGGGTTTGAAGGGGCGCTCGCCTCATTTAAAAAACGGCCTCCAATCCAGCATCAGGAAGGAACGGCGCCGGTTCAGCCGAATGATCGCCAAACTGTGATAGAATCCATGTCGCAAATGAAACAGCGCGAATCAGTCACGTCAAAATATCTCGTCGAATCGCCGGCCGCGTCATTCAAAAAAATGTTTCATGCGGGTATCACGCGGATGAAATCGGTTATTGCGCGAACTGAACGCGCAGCTGCGGCTCCAAAACCCGCTTCAACAGACCCCGCGCCCCAAGGGGCGGTTCCCAAACCATCCATTGTTCCGCCCTCGATCTCTGAAGAAGCGTTTGGGACAAGAATTCATAAAATCAGCTCAACCCTTTTTGTGAAAAACCGTTTTCTAACCATAGGCTCAGCTTTGCTTATCCTATTTATTGCCACCACAATTCTTCAAACAAGACTTATATCATTTTCCTCCCAAGATTCACAGTCCATTGCAGCAATTCGAGAACTGATAAATCAAGCCGAGTTAGCGTTAATTTACAAAAATCGAGAAGGTGCGCTTGCTGACCTGAAACAAGCTCGGGAACAATTTCAATCGCTTAAAAAACCAGAATCATCCGACGCGAAAGAGCTGCTCACGGCAATGCAAACCATTAGCAGATCCGTGTATTTGATCGCCGATCAAACACCGGAACCGATCGCCGAACTCTCCTCGTTCGGCGCGCCAAATCCCACCAAGGGTGTGCTCACGTCAAAAGGAGCGCTCTATAGCTTTACGAGTAATCCGTTCCAGTTGCTCGAAATTAAACAATCCGATAAATCTGCTGAACCCGTCCCCATAGAAATTGAGCTCAAACCCGAGCGCTCGGTTGGAGATGCTGACAACATTCTCGTTTCAGACGGAACCACGCTTGCCTCGCTGGATGTCGCCAAGAAGAGCATTGTGGCGTCCTCACCCGTTGCCTCATTGGTATTCACGCCTTACGCCGGACGCGCGTATGCAGTCACCAACAACACCATTGTCCGTCTCGATCGAGACGCGAAAACCAATACCTGGAAATCGACCCCATGGATTACCGACGGAACAACCATCCAAAACGCCCGTTCTATTGCCATTGACGGGGATATCTATGTCGGTATCGATGGCATGGTATTAAAATTCACCAAAGGACAAAAACAATCGTTTATCCTTCCTGATTTTGGATTTTCCGCGATCCCCTCCGCGATTGCTACCTCCATTGAATCCGACCGTTTATTTATTCTCGATGCGCTACAGAAACGAATCATGATCGTCACAAAAAACGGCACGCTTGAAAAACAAATATCTCTTGAAACCTTTGATCAGGCCATTTCGCCATCGCTTGTTGTTGACGAAATCAAAAAATCCATCTTTTTCCACACCGAAACCGGAATCTGGAAAGTGATGTACTAATACCGTTCATGCTACGGAAATACAAAGCCTCGAATCATTGGATTGATCCGGGGCTTTTGATATGCGGTTTTTGATATCTCCACCCTGTCATCCTGGTCTGTCCTCCTGGCTGTTCATTTAGCCAAAAACATCCAACCAAAGGCTTTGCGTGACTGGAGCTCCAACAAGGCGAACCGAGACTGATCGACTGATCGAAGGATTACTAAGATGGTTAAATCCATGATATTTTTATGGAACCCTTCGCCCGTAGAGTTTCACACTCGTCCTCCTTTCAATTGATCTTTCCGATTGTCAATGTCCGTATGATCTTCTCAAACATCTTCACACGGCTTGCGAGCCCCAAATCGGAGAGGTACTCCTTAGTGAGTATCTTTTCTTTTAGTTTATCACGAGATGTCTCATCAACGTGTTCTACTCCTGGCAAGAAAGGACCGCTCACCACGATATTGCCAAATATACCCTCAGCGGCTTCTCTTGGAATCAGCAACGTGTCAAACGCCCAGACATCACCATAACTAAACATCCGATAAAAACGAATAGCAACGTTACTTGAAACAATCGTCTTTCTGGTGGCAAACGGATAGAATCCACTAAGGAGTTTTTCAATGTCGTCAATCGCCAAACGGGTATCAATAGGTTTGGAAGTATAATACGCACAGCACCCTTCAATGATTTGAGCCTGAAACCCTTTCGTCGCCGTATTGACGGTGAGTATATCGCCCCCGGACGGATCGGTAATCGTGACGGTTACCATCGTTGCGTCTTGATTGTTGGCTTCACCCGATGAATTCCCCGACTGCTCTTTCAAACTATATCCTGGAGGAATGTTCAACCCAAACAAAGCTTGCTGATTGGTGTACGTCCGCCAATCCGAATTGTTTTCTTCGTTGAGTGCCCGCAGTGATTCAACAACACGATCAATAATAAACTCCGCATCTTGTTTTCCAACTCGCTCGGCCAACCGTTCTGTGGAAATCGCAATTCCATTTAAATACGGTATGCCCGGATATAGATAGTAGGTCACAAACTCTTCACCTTCACCAAAACCAAGGTATGCTTCCCTTTTTGCCACCTTTAACCCCTGAGCGGTTGAATACACTTTGCACTTGGTTTTTTCGTTGCAATACAGCTTAACAACTTCTTCATTGGTAATTTTTCCGGCCGCATCGCCCCAGTACGCTCCTCTTCCAACGTGTTCAAAACCCAATCCGTACGCCGCAAGAAACAGTGAACTTTCTCCTAGTTTTGGAATATAAAGCGCTCGATGTTGACAGATCGGCAACGTAAGCGGTACACCGCTAAACGTACAACTCGAGGACTCGTTCTTGCTTTCAATTGTTTCAAAAACTTTTGGGAACTCAAATTCAATGCCTAATTCAAAGTCTCGGTGTTTCTCCCAAGCGACATTCATACTGTCAAAATCAAACGATTCAATACCAGGAACCGTTGTTGGTTTTGTCGCTTGAATGTTCTTGTTCGCCGCAATCCGATTGCCTGAATCAACGTTCACCATGGGCTTCACTATCACGGAGCTTTGTTTGTCCGGTACACGCAGCATGACAACCAAAGCAACGATCGCTGCAATCCCAATGAGCCCAATTGTGCTGAATATCAGATAGAGCCTAGATTTACGATTCATATCAAAAATGGTTTCCTTGTTCTTTATCTGTCTCGCCTTCGTACAAATAATATTTAAATATTTGGAACAATTTCTCCAAATTTCATTGGTCGCTTTTTTTCTTCTATACTCCATTTTGAAACATCAATTTCAGCTACTTCTTGTTCTAACAACTGAAGGTATGTACTTAAACCAACCTCACTAACAAAATCATTTGATAGTAATCACCAAAAAGTTTTTTAACGTCAAGTACCCTCTCAATCTCCCTACTCTTTTGTGGATCGTTATGATATCTATCATTTTCAAAAAAATTTCGTTTATATCCCAAAACTCCCTGATCTAATCCACTATTAGTATCCTTAATTTTTCTAAGCTCTTTAAGATATCTTTCCGATTCAAGAAGTGTCTGATATTGAACAATCTTCTCTGTTCTTACACGCAAGCCATTTTTGTATTTAACAGAGAAAATTTGTTTTGAAAATAATCCAATTGGGAAATACAAGAAGCAACTTTTTTTATTTCTTAAAAATGAAGCTGCCCATAAAAGTGCCTTTGGCAGCTCATAAATTACTTTCTCGATTAGATTTGTATCCCCATTCTTTCCTTTTTTCTTATTAAAAACAAGATAATTATTGGCTAAGGGAATACTATCATTGACGACATGAAGTTGATTAAACACATCATTTTCTTCGTCTTCAATTTCTGGCACATATTTCACGTAGTTTAACATTCGTTGACCACTCTTATCAGAAAGAATGAACACCCAATCATCTTCAAAACTCGATTTACATTCGATTATAAGAAATATGTTAATTCCATTAATACTTTTTGTCGCAACAATATCAATTTCTCGACGTTTGTCCTCATCTAAATCTAAAAAGGTGGTTCCTGGAAAAACTTTATAGCCCTTTTGTTCTAAATACTTTGCCATCTTCATCTCAAAGATGAAGCCAGTTTTGGTAAGAAAATTTTTTTCTTCTTTAGTTTTCGTTTTTTGCTTTTTAATAAATCTCTCAATATGCTTTAGTTCAGCCCCATTTTGTCCAAACTATTTCAAAAAAGTAATGGTGGAGATGAAACCGTCTCTCATAGCTAGCTCCTCAGGAGTGAATTGAGAAGGCTTGATATCTTCATACGTATACTTACTTGGCAGATTAAAATTCTTAAAAACTTGAAACGTTAGGCTATACATATAATTATCTTTCTTGATCCAAATACTCTGCGTGCTCGGTCCATCAGGGTTCCTCACGTATCCTTCATCTTTAAAAGCGTTTAATCCCGCAACGACAATATTCGGTGCATTGAGTGCCTCTGGAGGATAACCAAAGTCAGAACGCCCAAGGTCGTACCGTTGAATCCCAAAATACATAAAATGATCCTGTGCGTCCTTGGGACTGCTCAATCCTAATGCGCCTTCTTCAAATGTCGTACTTACGCCGGTTGACCAGTCTGGCGGGTATGATACCTGAATGTTATACGTATCGTATCGATATGTTTTCCAATTCGTAGTATCAACAGTCCGACTTTCATCTTTACGTCCCTCAATAGATAACAAATCATCACCCACAATACCTTTCCTCAACTCTTTAGTAGCAACATCATAAACAAAATTCTCTTCCCAAGCCTTAGTCTCGCTATCCTTTTTATCACCAACCAACGAAAAGTAAATAGTGGAAAGGTCATTGCTAATCCCCCGGAATTCAAAGAGGGGCAAGGGGTCGTGCGTATCAAAATCACCGGGACTCGTGCATTTCAAGTCTCTTTCGTTCAGAAAATTTTGAGAAACGTCATTCAACGTCACATCTGCCAATACAACAGTCGATACGCTTTCTGGAACCTTCCAATTGTCATTGCAATCACCGCGAATCAACAGCCCCACAACTCCTAGCTCTTTACCAGAACGCATCATGGTCATGGTCGCATCACTCAATCCCCTATTCACGGTTGTGATTACCTCCTCGGTTTGTACATTGATAAAATCATACCGTTCCAACGTGCCGCCAGAATCAGCCTCGTTTGCGACGGAAACAACAATGTCGTCTCTAGAAGTTTTTGTAAACGATGGAAAGTTGTTCAATGCAAGAATCCCGTTAACAATTTTCTTTTCAACTCCTTCCTTTGAGAGATAGATGTCTACCACAGGCGCATCTTCAGTGCGCTCTGAATAAAAAAGCTCAAAATTATCTCCAACAAATCTGCTTCCGGAAACAATATCATCTTCAACCCCATTTACTGTCTCAGTATTCGTATTCTCTAACTTTTCGTTCAGCGGTTGCTGTTTGGACAAATCACGCTTCATAACTCCATTCACCACTAACAACACAGCGGCAACGCCAAGCAGAATCCCGACCAATACAGCGGTTGATTTTTGTTTTGAGTTCTGTGATTGGCGCTGATTTAACTGCGTACTCATAGCTTTAGGACACAAACCGCCGGAGGGCGGTTTGGAATGTCAGAGATTCATTGGTTTCAGGTTAAAATTCGGCTGTTTCATTAGGCAAGTTTAACACAATATTCAATTTTTTCAACCTGAAAAACGGCTATTATCGAGGATAATAGCCGTTTGTTGAGATGATCGCTTATTACATCTTCTATCTCAAATACCGTTCTTTGTTCCTCTTGTGTTCCTCAAAATCACGCGCAAAATGCGTTGTGCCATCCGTACCTGAGAGAAAAAACCAATATGCAGAATCCTTGGGATTCACCGCCGCTTTCATCGCGGATTCACCTGGATTACCAATGGGGGTTGGTGGGAGGTCGGGGTAGAGATACGTGTTGTACGGCGAATCTTTTTTGAGCTCGACAGCTGTAAGGCTGGCGCGTTTCCCATTGATTGCATAATTTAATGTTGAATCCACCTGCAGAGGCATACCAGCGTCAAGCCGCTTCCAAAGGATACCGGAAATAATCGCTCGATCCGATTCATGGGGAACTTCCGCCTCAATAATGGATGCCATGATAAGTGTTTCATACAATGTTCGATCCTTGGCTCCGGATTCGTATATTGGCAGCATGCGCTTTTGAAATTCTTCCAAGTGAGTAACCAAAATAGACGACGGTTCGGAATTGTCCCTGAAAAAATGTGTTTCAGGAAACACGAACCCTTCAAGGCTTTTCGCCCCTTTCAAGAACGAAAACGAGGGAAAGTCAGCGGGTGAAAATCGTTCAAATGACTCAGTTGGTGCTATCCCCTTTTCCTCAAGCAGACCGTAAATCTCCTCCAAGGTAAATCCTTCCGGAATCGTTACTCTGACAGTTTTGCCAGTTGCGTTCGTCAATGCTCCAATCATCTTCACGACAGACATCCGATTTGACAGCACAAACGTCCCCTCTTGAATAACGGCCTCTTTACGCATGATCCAAACTGCCGTTTCAAATACGAATGTACTCCGAATAAGTCCAGTAGACTTCAAATTTCTGGATACCTGGTTTACGCCCTCGCCCTTATTCACCGTAAATTCCTGTTTCGATCCGACCCCTTGA
>CAYYDP010000025.1:10682-18921 GCA_964470645.1 uncultured Gammaproteobacteria bacterium | reverse complement strand
ATCATATGCTATACTACTTATAATATATATGAACAATCATACAACGCCCAATAACAAAACACAAAACGGCTTCTCGCTCATTGAAATCCTCGTGGTGATCGGCGTTATTGCGCTCCTTGCCACGATTGCGATTGTTTCGCTTGGGAAAACAACCGTGAAGGCAAAAGACACTAAGCGCAAAGCTGAAATTCATCAAATGGGAAGATTACTCCAGTTTGGATGCCGCGCTCCCCAAGGAGGAGTACTCGATATTGATTTGCTCGATTACGCAAATGAGCTTGCGGCCCAGAATCCTCAATACGCAAATTTCTTAAATAATGTTCCGCGCGATCCAAAATCTGGATCAGAAACTCAATCAGGATATCGCTACGTCATTTCTTCAAACGGACAGAAATGCGCGATCTACGCGAATCTCGAAAACAACGACGAACCAATAACCATTTCAAGCATTACCGAACCAACGGCCGGCGGAGGAACAGGCGTACTCCAGTCCTCCACAACTGGTCCCAATGGAACCAATCGGTATTATCAATTTTCGAATTAACCCGTTCTTCACTCAGCACACAACAGAGAGAAAACAAAAACCCCGACTAACGCCGGGGATTTCATTGCTACCTCTGAATACTATGCAGCCCGCGCAACATTGATCGCGACAGGGCCCTTCGGTCCACCCTCCTTAACATCATAGGTAACCTTGTCTCCCTCATTCAAAGAGTCAAAGATCGCCTCATTCTCCCTATTGCCAAAAAACACATCCTTTTTTTCTTCAGAGGTAATGAACCCGTAACCCTTGTCTTTAAAAACTTTTTTAATTGTTCCCTTCATACACTGATTATAACGATGTAAATTTAAGAAACTCGACTATGTTTCAGCTTAACACACTCCACTCACTATACGCTTCCTGGTGGTTATTGCAACTCTAAATCAATTAGACACTCAAATCAATCTATGGGATCATACTCAAGATACTCGCTCAAACCACGAGACGCCACAAACAATTCGCAATCATTACAATCACGTTCCACAGGTATACATTGGCTTAAAACGTGATACATAATTGAGGTCAATCCCCTTCTGTCAGAAAATCAAAGTTCATCCGTCTGCTTAGGTTAGTCGCGATATTAAATCAAAACGAAACAATAAAATAACATCTACTCATACTCTATGCAACGTTACAAAATCGTTTTATCCACCCTGATCGTCTCGTGCACGATCTTCACTGGAGCCACACTCCGTGCCGCACAAGATGTCACCCCACCTGGAGGTGTAAACAACCTCACCGCTGGTCCACTATCTTCTGTGTCCGTCAAACTTACCTGGACTGCTCCAGGCGATGACGGCGCAACAGGTAAAGCTGAATCCTATGACGTTCGGTTTAGGGCCGAGCCAATCACGGAAAGAAACTTCGCTTCGTCAAATCCCGTTTCCGGAGAACCGAGTCCCCACAGCGCCAGCTCAACAGAACAGATGATTGTTTCAGGTCTCACACCAAACACGACCTACTGGTTTGCGCTTCGCACGACCGATGACGCCGGAAACACCTCACCTGTTTCAAATTCTGTTTCTACCACGACACTTGTTGATACGATAGCACCAAATATTTCAACTATCGTCGTTTCCAACATCACAACAACATCCGCAAAAATCAATTGGAGTACCAATGAATCAGCCTCATCGTTGGTGCGATATGGCCTGAACACATCCTATAGCTCGTCAACGGCGTCAAGCACGCTTGTTATGACTCATTCAGTCCCGCTTGCTGGTCTTGCTCCGTCAACGCTCTACCATTTCTCTGTCTCATCAAGTGATGTGTTTGGAAACACCGCGACCTCAACCGATCGCACATTCATGACGCTAGGAACTTCCACACCCAGCACAACCATCCAGGCAATGGCACAAATCTCGCCTTCTTCCATCAACACAAAAAAACCAACGAAACGCATCCAGGTCGTTGTTCGACTGCCCAAAGGCACCACGTTTGAAGGATTCGACCCAGAAAGCATTCGGCTTAATGGCGTCGTGAAGCCGGTAGATACCGATCTTCGTCCGGCAGTCTGGAAACGATGGGGAAAGTATCGAAGAACATTGATTGCGAAATTCAAAACCGAGGACATCATGCCACTGATCCCCGCAGGCGTCGAAACCTTCACACTCACGATCACGGGTAACATGAAAGCAGGAACGTTCGTCGCGACCGATTCAATTAAGCTCGTTCCAAAATCGAAAAAAGCTGAAAAAGAGATTGAAAAGATCCAAGAACGACTTGAGGATGCGCGAGAACGAATGAACGAACGTCAAGAAGAATTACAAGAACGGCTTAAGAAACAAGAAGACCGACTGAAAGAACGAATTGAGGATTTGAACGATCGATAGTCCGCATTAATACAAAAAATCCGCAACGCCAAACTGCGGGTTTTGTATTTAATATTTTATTTTCTCGATAGATATTCATTAATACACGCAAGATGTGCTTGAGTGTTTACGCCAAAACCTTCATACGGATCTATCACTTCCACTACTGGAACACGCTCACCCTCTTCAATGGCAATAGCTATGAGATCCGTAAGGTAAAACTCTCCCGCGTGAGATGTTCGTTGAACACCATCAATCCGACTCGACAACCACGACGCCTTGAAACAGTAGCAACTTACATTCAATTCTGTGATCTTGAGCTCATCTTCTGTCGCGTCTTTCATCTCCACAATTGCAGCTACATTTCCATACTGATCCCGAACAACCCTGCCCAAATCATAATAACACCAATAGGGCATTCCAATAAAATGAGGGATGCGCACCGTCACCATAGACACGCACGCCGACTCAGCGCGTCGAATCTGGATCAACCTTCGCAACGTATTCTCCGTTATTAATGGAAAATCGCCTAAACATACAAGCACTTCTTCAGTTTGAAAACTATGCAAAGAATCTCTAACCACACGTACAGCGCCCCCGGTCCCATTCAATTCCGTTTGAACTACAAACTCACAACCACCACACACTTGCATAACTTGATCAGCACAGTGTCCTACTACAATGGTTATCCGTTGACTGATGGAACGAACAGTTTCAAGAACACGAACAATCATTGGTTTTCCAGCAATGTCAGCCAACACTTTCTGACCCTGAATATTCATTCTGTCCCCCTTACCCGCAGCCAACACAACAACATGTGGTCGAACAGTATCCATACTCAATTAGCGCTTTCGTCTTTGTACCCACCAAAATATATATACAATACAAATAGCGACCCAATTAGAAATAAATATCCACGGAGTTGACCACGGCGTCCCATCAAACGTGATTGAAGAGAACGGCCAAAGAATTGGTGTTGGAAAAAATTCCGCTGAATGCGTTGGCATATCAAGGAGAATATGAAACAACCATCCGAGCATCGGAAGATACGGTTTTTTGCGAATCAGCCAAATAATACCGAACACAACACCGAAAATCACAAAACTATGCGTGATGTTATAGAGCTGATCAACATAGGATGGTATTGCAGACGCATCGGGTGGACCGAAACGACGATGATCCAACCCAAGAAACAAATTTATAAACGTCCAGCCAAACGGAATCAAATCCGGCAACACACCGGACGCAAATGCAATCCAATAATCTTTCCTAGATTTTGTTCCGACAGTAATCCCTCCCCAAAGTCCGTGTGATAGCGTGTCCATGAAAATAGTGATTAGTTAATAGTGAGCAGTGAATAGTACAAATACACACCCCGCATCATTCCATCACTGAAGATCGAGATGTTTGATAAATAAGAATACCCATTGCGACAACAATTGCAAAAAAATTAACCACGAGCATTACAGGAACAGTCAGGCCCCAATCTCCCCATCCAGTTGTTCTCCCGACCCAGCTTAACCATCCGGAAATGTGAGGTGGGAACATTTCGCCCCCTGAGACTCGGTACTCTGCTCCGTGGGAGATAAGCTGAATCACTGGATTCACAATTGGAACAAAAACATAGTACAGCATGTCTTCAACATAGCCAAACAGCAAGACCAGTACCGCCGCCGCCTCCGATCTCCAATTCAGAACACCATAACAAACCAATAAGATCACCGCCACTCCGATCGAGAAACCGAGTTGATAGAAATCATTTACTAATTGATTCCATGCTCCCGATGTTTGCATTGCAGCAGCAATTCCACCACCAATAAGAGCGTCGAATAACGAAAACGAAACGATAAGGAGAAAAACGTGCAATATTCGTCTGATCATAATTCACATGTTACCAAACAACTGCAATCATTATATCACGTTCTGGACAATGGGATTCACAATACGTCGATAGTCTTCTGACTTCATACCAACGGAAAACCGCCTATCTCCGGCATTGAAGATAATCCGTTCGTTCGAAAATATACTCGGATCAACAACAACCTCAAGCCCAAACAAATTCCCAAAGGGCGGTACACCCCCAACCTGAACTCCGTTCGTTATCCGAGCAACATCTTCCTCTGTCGCAAAGGAAATATCTCTAGCGTTCAAGACTTCTTTTGATTTCTTACGATCAAACCGCTTGTCACCAGGAACTACGAGCATTGCGAACGATTCTCCGTTAGTTTTTTTCACTTTCACCCACGCACCAGAAAGTCTGAAATCTTCATCAATCAGTTGTGTTTGTCCCGTTTCGACTTTCGGTGCGGGGTTCCGCTCTGCACTTTCTTTTGGTTGATTATGTTTGAAATCATGTCTGCGGAGCTTCACAATCAATGCTTTTGCTCCTTGTGAAAGTGAGTATCCATGCCGCACTTGAGCCGCTTCTTCGCTCGTTCGCACGGGTTCATGTTCAAACGTCTCAAACCATACTCCATGATCTGATAATAATTTTGTAATTTGTTCTGTAACTGGGTGATAGGTCATAGACATTTTGAAATTTCAACATATCGACATATCGAAAAGTATCCATTCTTTGCTCTCGAAACCTCAAAATATCGACATATCGAAATATTATTGGTCATCACCATAAAATTTCTTGTACATCTCCGGTGTATGTTTCTTCAACAACTCCTTTGCTGGATCGGATTTCTCAATGTGTTTGAATTGGATTCCTCGCTGACTTCCACCCTTCACCTTATCCGCAAAACTTTGGATCAAACGAGAACATTCATCCGTCAGACGCAAACCCTCATGAAGAGCGGCATCTTGAATATATCTTCTATCATACGCAATGTACAACTGACTTCTCACCTCGCCAACCTCACCTTTTGCGATAAACAACGCATCAACGAACTCACCCTGGGTTCCTCAGTCAAAACCCTCTGCGATGTTGGACATAGGGGGAATGGAGGCTCGACGAAATTGACGCTTGAGGTTAAAATCTTTAAACGACGACTGGTCGGTAATATCGAAAACAAAATTCGCCAGTTCTCTCGACCTCTGCCAGCAAATTAAATCTTCAAATCTTTGTATGGTTGCCATAGTATTTCGAAATATTTACATATCGAAATCTCGGAATATCATATTATTTCAACGTACTTCTTCCCTTTTAATTTTTCAGGCAGATACTCCTGATCACTGGAATCCTCTTTTGGAGTATATTTATACCCCTTCGAATATCCTAAATCTTTCATCAGTTTCGTGGGAGCGTTGCGAATGTGCAGAGGGACCGGAAGGTTGCCAAATTCCTCAACATCTTTTTTCGCTTTCTCATACGCATCATACGCGGTAACGCTCTTTTTTGAAAGTGCCATGTAAATCGCGGCATGCGCAAGATGAACTCCGCATTCCGGCATCCCAAGCCGGTGGCATGCTTCAAACGCGGCATTGGCCACCACAAGCGCGGTGTTGTTCGCGAGTCCAATGTCTTCTGAAGCGAATCGAACCAACCTCCGGGCTACATAAAGTGGATCTTCTCCCCCGACTAACATACGCGCGAGCCAATACACCGAAGCATCCGCATCTCCTCCGCGCATCGATTTGTGAAGCGCGGAAATAATATTGTAGTGTTCTTCACCATGTTTATCATACAGGAGATGGGATTTTTGAAGAATTTGTTTTACCAAATCAATCGTTATCACCTTTCCTTGTCCACCGTAGCCTTGCGCGAAGGCGGATTCGAGAGTGTTGAGTGCGAATCGAGCGTCGCCGTTCGCCTGGATCGCGATGAATTCCAAAGCTTCATTGTCAATTACCATCTTCGTCGCTCCCAATCCCCGATCTTGATTCAAGAGAGCATTTTTAAGAATGTTCAAAATCGCGTCTTCATTGAGCTGTTTTAATACAAACACACGAGCACGAGAAAGAAGTGCTGAATTTACTTCAAAACTGGGGTTCTCTGTTGTCGCGCCAATCAGCGTCACAACTCCTTTTTCAACGTAGGGCAGAAGACGATCCTGCTGCGCTTTGTTCCATCGATGAATCTCATCAATGAATAATATGGTCTTTATTCCAAGTCGTTGTCCGGACTCCGCCCGCTCAATTACTTTTCGAAGCTCTTCAATCCCGCTCGACGTTGCAGACATCTGCACAAATTCAGCTTTAGTGAGTTTTGCAATGACATGAGCAAGCGTTGTTTTCCCACATCCCGGCGGTCCCCAAAAGATCAATGAAGGAACGCGATCTTCCTCAATGGCTTTACGCAGAAACGACCCAGCACCAACCAACTCTTCTTGTCCGAAGAATTCTTCTAAGGCCTGTGGCCGCATACGTTCGGCTAAGGGGGTTTGAGAATTCATACAGCAAATGAATATGTTGCAAGGTCCACATTACGATAATCGATGAATCTCTTGCTCAACAAATCATATTGTCCTTTATAGGGATTATGAGATTTACCCATAAGTTTGAGCGGGTCCTGTTGAGTTAAATAAATCTGCCCTTTCGGTGGCATGCCTGGATAGAGAAATAACAACCATTGCTGCCTTCCATTTACATATTCATTCTGTAGATGAAGTTGGTCGTGGATCAATAAATAGATGATCGTATGCTCTTCGAGATAAAAAGCGATTTGTCGATCGGTGAGTGGTTTTCCGTGTTGTGATGCATCTTGCTCAATCATCTTTTGAAATTCTGTATCAGACTCATACAATTCTTTTACCACCGCCTGAGCCTGAAAAAAACTATGGTTTGAAAGATACATTTGAAACCAAGAATCAAAATGGAAAGCATTTTCAATTTGGAAGCGTTTGTTGTGCTTGTTCACTAATGAGCGTATCGCACCCATGTGGCTCGCCGCTGTTGCGGCAAAACGGTTTTTCGTTTCAAATACTTCGCGTTCGAGGTTCATATAAAGTCCTTCGGTATAAATGAAGTTCGCACCCACCTGAGTTGCGACAATCTTTTCTGCCAGAAATTCGAGCGCTTCAAAGCAGTGTTGCGGAGACTGCGTATTTCCGATCCTGCTCATGGAAATGGGAAACACCAACAGACCCCAATCTTTGGGAAATTTGTTGATGTCAAAAAATTGATTTTTCTCTGGACGGAACGCCATACAATGTATTTTACGTAATCATACCCCTCCCCAGGTGGAAAGCAAAACCGACTCACACCCTTAGGATAGAGCCGAATCAAAATATCTTACTAAACACTCAAGCAACAAGATTGAGAATCTTCAAGGTCGCCTGCACCGATGAATTCTCCGTATGTTCAAACGCCACTCGATCTTTGCCAAGCTCTTGAACCAACGGCGTGATAAATTCATCTGCCCAAGAAGGTGCGAGTACGTCAACGCCGGAAAAGTCGAAAACGATTGATTCCTGAGAGTCTTTTGGCAATGTATATGCTCGCGCAACAAGCAATGCCTCTTTTCCTGCGGGTCGCGAAATAAGCATATTACCAAATTTTTTGAGTTCAATGATCATAGCGTTATTGTCATTTCGTGCCTTGACACGGAATCCAGAAAACAAAAAACCAAAAGATCTGTTTATTTTTGATTTTTATTTCTGGATCCCAAATCAAAGTTTGGGATGACAGGTTCAACGGGAGGCAATCAATTCAAATACTTTTCGAATAATCGAGTCTTGCATACCTCAAGAATACCAAAAATCTAAGAAAAAACAACTGTCATACCCCTTTGAATGCGAGGAATCAAAACCAGCTTAATCACTGGGATGTAATCGGATCAGATCGAGGTGTCAATGGCTCGTTTCCGCCCCTGCTCTGCTTTTCGCAAATACGCCAATCCCAAAATCCCAATCACGGGAGCGCCAATAGCGAGCGAAATGGTGAGCCATACCGGGGAATCTTGAACCATATCCCCGATAAACACATACGGAATCACGGAAAT
>CAYYDP010000025.1:0-10672 GCA_964470645.1 uncultured Gammaproteobacteria bacterium | reverse complement strand
CGGAAATGAATTCCCATACTGCGGTCACAACAACATACTGAGTGAAAGAAATTCGAGAGAGGCCCGCGCCATAGCTCACCACCTCGGTAATACTACTAAAAATCAATCGGGCAAACGCAAGACGCTTCCAATTCTCAACGTAATAGAGTACAGAATCCAACGACTTGATCAGTTTGGGTGAAAGCAAGGAATGCACCACACGTTGCCCAAACCTTCTTGCTAACCAAAAAGCGATCACCGCTCCTACCAAATCGCCGATCCATGAATACACGAGCCCCAACCCCAAACCAAACAACGGGGCGGAGATAATATAGAGAAATGTACCATTCAACGGGGCAATGACGATCGTTGAAGCCTTAATCAAAATGAATACAATCGGCGCCCATACCCCCGCGTTTTCCACGAGTGCACGCGCGCGTTCAATCCCAAACAATCTAATCCCCGCGTACATGATTGCGACAATGACCACGAGTCCGAGTACACCCTTGATGGTTTCTTTATTGATCTGCATATCGATTTGATCGTTCAACAAGAATCTTACGATTTTGAATAAGAATCCCACCCGCTTTGTAAATACCTGTGTTTTGCATAAAACGTTATGATGATGCCAGATGATCAACCACAAACCGAAAGCCATCCCTATGTAATGATTCTAAACTTTTATAATGCGCTTCGTGGGTTTCCACGATGGTATGATTGAAATCGCGAGTTCAATTCAGCACAATATTGTGAATCCCCAATCCCCGGCGGCAGCAATACAATAGTCTGCACATTAGTATCACCACCAATTGAATAAGAGAGTTTATTTTCAAAATGTTCAAAGAGTTTTTGCTTCATGTTTCACTGTTCTCAATTACACGCTTCAATAATATTAGCAGATCGTTCATGCGATGGTAAGTATATCTTTGAAGTTTAGGAAAGAAAAATCAGCTTCATCCGACTCACCCCACACTAGACAAGTCTTGAGTCCAACCAGTTTTGCGGGTTTAATATCAACATCTACCCTGTCGCCGACATACAACACAGACTCTGGAGACGCATCTGATTTTTTAATAATTTCACGAAATCCGTCCAAAGCGGGCTTCCGCTCAGGAACATCATCGCCAGTTAAGATAAACGTAAACCAGTCAGATTGTACGCCAATCGTATGAAGTACACGCAACGTTCGATCGAGCTGAAAGTTGGTGAAGAGGGATATCGGTACGATACTCCTCAAATGATCAAGCGTTTGAATTATTTCAGGTTCCGGTTTGAGGTATAACGACTCATCCAATTGTCCCAACCGCCGCTGCCAATAGTCCGACGAATGCCCTAACGATCGAAATGCCGCTGAGTTACTTCCGTATCTTTGATAGAGTGATTCGTACTCGGATATTAAATCTTGATCAACCACTCTCTTCACGACATCCGCATAAGTTTGATACCGTAACGCATTATGAGCTCGCTCTAATTCCTCTGATTGGCGTGTCAACGTACCACCTACATCAAACCAAATATGTTCAAAATGTCGTTGGCTATTCTTTACCATAAGAGCTCAACTATTAGTATTGTTATTGTTCAAAGATTCGTTTGAATGTTTAAACAACAGTCTCACCCGCTCCGAGAACTAATCCACCCATTACGCATCGTCAAAGACGCCCACTTTTTCCCAAGAGGCGTTACAATGTATCCGACCGACTGGCCATGTCGTACACGCTCAATCATGTTGACGTTGTCCAAAATCTGGAGATGACGCGACGTGAGCTGAAACGAAATCTTAAACCGTTCCGCAAGGTCGGACACCGCCCACCGCTCGGGGTTCTCTTGACCTGCAAGAAACGTAAGCAAGAGGTGGCGGCGCTCATTTGAAAGCGCCTTATGAAGTTTTGCAATCGGCCGAAATGATTTGATGTTTGATTGACTCGGCATACTTCGTTCGTTTACCTTAGGATTTCTAGTTTCTCATATTCATCCTATCACATTCCCTATAATTATTCAAAGGTTCGTTTGAATGTTTGAACAATATTTTACTCCAGTCTCATTTCTAAGGTTGTTTCGTAATCATTAAAACCACATCTGCGATAAAACTCAATGGTTCGAACATTACCTGCTAACGCGCATACCTTCATGTGGTCAACACCCTTTTCTCGCGCCCACGATAAAAATTCTTGTACCAATTTTATTCCAACACCCTTGCTCCGATACGATTGTGAGACAAGCATATTTTCAATCTCGGCAGTTTTGGAGAATAACCGACAGGGATTTTGTTCCAAATAGATCCAACCGGTTAAATACCCGATAACCATACCGTCCTCATCAGCAACCAACGTACACGCCCGGTCGTCTGTAATGCTATTCTTGAAGTACTCGGTTCCAAGCGGACCTTTCGACCAGTCTAAATTATAATTTGTCATCGAGCGATGCGCTTTTTTTCCATTTGAAATAACTCAAAATTCAAATCCTGAATGTTTGATAAATCCTCGAGTGTTACTTTTCGAATCATAAAAATCTAATTTATCTCATTTATTTACGATATCAAGTACTGACTTCAAATGAAATTTGACCTTGGTATGTTCACTAAGTTTCAGTTTAATTAACGGAAATTTCGACTGATTTATTGCTCCAACATCCCACGGAATACTTTGGTATCTTTTCATAAACGACTCAAAACTTTCCTTGAGTACAAACTCAACATGTTCCAACCCTGAAGGAACTTTTTGCTCTTGTTTTGGTGCTATGAGTTCAATTGCGGCAATCGTATAATTTTTATAGGTAAAAGGTTTGTTGAGCTGGTAAATTCCAACTCTTCTTCCTCCAATAATTTCTTCACTTAATAGTTTGGCGAATTCGTTAAATTCGACTTTGAGATTTTCATAATCTTCATCTGATGATGCCTGGTAGCCAATATGATCCATTTCAAGATTCCCTACCTCAATCCCAAATGTATGAATATAATTTAACGTCTCAGATATAAATGACCCAAGAGTATCAAGTATCATAATCTTCCTGTTAAAATGTTCTTTTTGAAACCATCTCAGAACCCTTCGATCCTCTGGGAAAAACCCTTTTTCTTGTAGCGCTTGTTCAATGGGCATAACAACTACCCCTTTCCCTTCCTTTGGCTTACAACCCAACAATTCAGGGGTGATGGGTGAGATAAACATGCTTACATGATGAATCCATTCTTCTTTTCTCACTTCATCATATTCCCAAAACGCATATGAACGCCAAAAGCGAATATCAGAGGGTGTAAAGTCCAGCTCCTCATTCAATTCGCGACGTATGGTTTCTTCGAGACTTTCGTCAAGCTCTGCGCCGCCTCCCCACCAGCCATACCGTCCTCCCGTCTTCGAGTGACCTTCTCGATCCTGAAACGCAACATTCCCATGATCATCGTAAAAAATAACGGTAGAAGCTTTTCGTTCTTTCACTTGAGGTGGCACAACTCCAGTAATGTCATAATCATTTCCTTTTACGATAATTGCCTGAGTATCACGCAACGGAATAAGAGGATACGGTGTATCATCTGAAACGTTCACAATACGATCAATAACCTCTTTGTACTCCGGTCTGTTGTAATGCGGCTGAATGGCAAAATCCGCGAGATTGAATGCTTCATAATTTCCTTCGCATAAGTGCTTATATTCATCATCCATATCTGCTTTGAATTCAATTGTCGGTCCAACAAGCATTGATCCAGCGCTTGACCCAATATAGAACTTTCCGGCCTCAACCCATTCTTTCACGAGTCGATCAAATCCGCTTTTGCGAGCGTGATGCAACAAATAAAACATGTTTCCACCAACCACAAACATCACGTCAACGTCCGTAAATTCCTGTTTCAACACTTCATATGACTTCCCTTTCAGATCAATAATCTTCAGCTTGAATCCCATTTCTTGGATCTTGTTCAAGTCTTCGTCGTACCATGGGTGTACTGGGTACGGATCCGACGCCGTTGGCACAAATCCGAGCGTGGTATCTTTTGGGCTGCCGCCTAATAATGGAACAGCTAGATCACCCGTGTTGGCAAATGATGAGGACAAAAATAACGTTCGCGCCATAGAGTTATGTTATTTTGGCTGTTGTTCAAACATTCAATTGAACCTGTGAACGACTAAATTGGTTTGACTACGAAATCTCAATAATTTTCTTCTTACTCGCGTGCCCGTTCACTATTCTGATGCGCGATTTTGGTACGACAAAAAATTCTGACAACACATCAATTACTGCGCTATTCGCCCTGCCGTCAACTGGGTGTGCGGTAACGAATACACGATACTCTGAATCGCCCGTCTTGTGAACTTCCGTTTTCTTCGCGCTTGGTTTTACTGAAACTACAATCTTCATATGCTCGGCGTTGAAAAATGGCCGAAATTGTGCTATGAAACAACCAATGTCATGATTTTATCACGATTCCGTCTTCTTGTATGCACCAACCGATTAGCCACATGAATAAGAGCATGGAACAGCAATTCTTACTCGCATACGACGCACATGCTGATGCTTTATTTCGATATTGTTTTTTTCGGGTGCACAACCGTGAGAGAGCCCAGGAGTTGATGCAGGAAGCATTCATGAAAGCGTGGAAATCAGTTGTGGATGGCAATAAAATCGAACATTTAAAAGCGTTTCTCTATCAAATTGTAAAAAACTTGATTATTGATGAATCACGGAAGAAGAAAGAAGAGTCTCTCGAGGCACTTCAGGATGACGGATTCGAGCCAGAGCAGCCAGAACCCAAACATCGTTCCGAATACCTTGACGGACAGGCAGCCATTAAAACACTCAATCAATTGGATGAGATCTATCGCGAATCCGTGTACCTGCGCTACGTTGAACATTGGAAACCAAAAGAGATCGCTGAATATTTAGGAGAAACACAAGAAGTTATATCAACAAGGATTACCAGGGGGATAAAAAAGATGAGAGTAATGCTAAATCAAAAATCACAAGCACCAAATCCCAAACAAATCTCAAATTCAAAATTCAAATCTCCAAACACTTCTATCTTATTGTTTTGGATTTTGGTATTTGGTCATTGGAGCTTATTTGTAGTTTGGAATTTGTAATTTGGAATTTCATTCAAAGGCTATGTTTTTCGACCGCAACCACAAACTATTCAAAGCATTGCGTAAAATCACACTCTCAACAAGCGAGCGATCTGCTATTCGCGATCGTTTTGCTGAATTTATGCGAACAAACCCCGTGAGTGTCAGAACTGAAACAAATGCTCGTCATCTTTGGACAGTCGGCAATAACTATTCGTTTGTTTCGTTTATAAAAAAACCTATGTTTGCATCCATTGCGCTTGCTCTCCTGTTGGTGGTTGGCGGCGGCGCCTACGCAGCCGAGCAATCACTTCCCGGAAGCCCCCTTTACCCCGTCAAAATCCATGTTGTTGAAGAGGTTCGAGCGGCACTCGCTGTAACCCCCAAAGCAAAAGCAAATCTTGAAGTCAAGCTTGCCGAACGGAGACTTGAAGAATTGGAGCAGCTCACGATCCAAGACGCGATAAGCGAAGAAATCAAGCAGCAACTCGAAACACGATTTGAAACCCATGCCCAGACTGCATCGGACATTTCCAAACATCTTGAAGATGAAGGTGACTCAAGCGCTGCCCTTGAGATCCAATCCACCATTGAAAGCTCTCTCAACGCGCACGCCGACATTATTTCACGCATCAATGAGCGCATGAAAGAAGCTGATGAACGACTCAATAAGAACATTGAGCGCATTGAAGAACGCGCAAAAAAAGCAGAAGAGAAGCGAAAAGACGTTGAAACGAGCATTCGCTCAAAAACAAACGCATCATTTCAAGCAGCGGCAGAGAGTAAACGGAAGGCTGCCCAACAAATGCTTGATCAAACAAAACGCTTCATTGAGCAGCAAACATCTGCCGAAACAGAATTGCGAATCGAATCAACACAGAAACTCTCCGACGCGGAAAGCGTCTACGCCGAGGGCGAAATGAAATTCGCTGCCCAAGCGTACGCGGAAAGCGTTTCAAAATTCCAGGAAGCGCTACGCAAAGCTCAAGAAATCCGTCTCTTAATCACAAAACTCAACAAGCTGCAAATCAAACTCGACCACCAAGAACAAAACAATCGCAACAACAAAGACCATGAGGAGAACAGCACAACCAGCACCATTGAAATCAATGTTAACGGCAAACGCAGCACGTTTAACGGTTTAACCAATCTTAACCTTAACATTCCGATCCCAGGCGGCAGTGTGATTTTCAAGCACCAACAGAACGGCGATGAGGATGGCGGAGATGATGACGATATCAGCAACGCTTCAGGTTCCGAAATCAACCTCAACTCCAATACCATCATCAACACATCAGGCGGATTGGTTTCTTCGGGATCTCAAACCAATATCAACAGTAGTTCATTTATTCGTTTCAACTCGAGTGAAACACGGATCAATGGAACATTGATCGATGACGAACATGAAGAAGAAAATGCCGACTAGAGCCGTTACACGTAGGTTACGAGGAATGCACAACGAGCACTCTTAAGGTACCATAGGCCGCAGCACATCTTCAATATTACAAAACCAATTGCGAACCAAGAACAACATCAAATTCGATTGAGTTGGATGCTCCGCGGCGTTTTCAGCAACAATACGAATCCAATGATAGCGCCCATACAGCCGACAACAACAAACGCCTTTTGGTCCCCAAACATCTGAGCACTTATCCCTGCCAATATCGGCCCCACAACGTATCCGGAGTTTGCAAAAAAATCCTCGGCTGCCTCAACCTGCTTTGCAAGACGCGGAGTTTCCTGGATGTAATCGGCATACGCGCCGTTGAGCGCCGGAAGTGATAAGGCAAAAAACCATGATGCAATAAAAACAATGAGATAGATCATCCAGATCCCGTCAATCCACCCAAAGCAAACCAAGAGCAACGAGCCAATCGCGCAGCTAACAAACGAAACGCGTTTTTTACCCCACCGGGCGCTTCCTCGGCGCAACGCCCTACCAACAAATAAAGCTGGAAGACTATACATGCTCAACAGCAAGCCCTCTGACCATCCAAAACCGGAAAGCTGTAACGCCAGCAATGGGCCAACAACCCAAAAAAAGGAATCGAGAACGTTAAAAAAGAAGGTAAGACTGAGGACGGGAGAGAGTTTCCGAACAACCGCAACCCATCGATGCCAAGAAATTGATTGTTCCCCAACTGCAATACCCACCCGAGCTTGTGGAGTAGGGTGCTCGATCTTTCTCTCTCGATGATTCCGAGTTATGAAGGTGTAAAACGCAGCGTATGAAATCACGAGACAAACAAGCGACACAGCGTAGGGGGCAAACGTCACGGAATCGGCAACAATAGCCCCCGCGATAAAAGGAGCTAGCACGAGTCCAACAGCCTGCGCGGCATTCATTGCCTCCCACGCGCGCGCGTGCTCGTTGTGGGGCAGACGTCCGACAAAATCAAAACGACCATAGGTAAAGAAATCATAATATATTCCCCAAAGCTCCATTGCCGCGATAAACACCATCGCGCTCGATGCTTTCCAAAGCACCAATGGGAAACACAGCGCGATTACAAACATTAAAAGAAACATTCTTCGATACTCAGTCGTTCGTAACACTCTGCTCATGATGAGGTCAAAAAGTGCCCCGGCCCCTGACGAGGTCGCGTATAATAGCCCCAATTGCGAATCTGAAAATCCTTGGGAATCCATCACCAAAGGAACAAGATACGCAACTATCCCATTAAACAAAGAAAAGAAAAAGATACTCAAGGCAACACCAAAAAGCGGATGATGCCAACGAACAGTATCGTTAAAAAACGCTGCGCGACTCCACATAAAGCCTGAGTCAATGCCTGGCTCCCATAGCCCGTCTCAAAGACAATCCAAAAATAATAATATAAAAAATCAACCCGTATACGCATGTTGGGAACAAAAGCCTGTAGTGCGGGTTACCATACTCAACCCATTGAACAATTTCCTGCACGACAAAGCGACCGGCAAATAAAATCCCAAGCAGTGATACGTATCGCAACACATTTCGGGCACGTTCAAATTGCACAAGCTGTTTCAGACCCATGATGGACGCGATGAACATAACCAGGAACATTACGAACCCATAGAGACATGCGGGGTATCCCAAAAAATAGGGACAACCCTCATTAAACGCGCATGTACCCGAGAACAATTTTACGCCGCTTAAATACCCAGAGAATAAAACGCCGGCAAGCGTTAACCCGACCATGGTCTTGAAAAATGATTGTGTTGACATAGGATACGAATCGTTAATGTTTCCGCAATAAGTATAGCACAACCAAAAAATCCCGCTTACCAAGCGGGACTGAGTAACCCAACATTTCTATCTAATCGGTAATCAACTCTGTAACGACCCCGGTAGTCTCCGCCTCAGGCGGAACTACGGGGCAGGCGATTCTATTCGTTTATAAACTCTGCTACCACTATCCGGCGTCTTGCAGTTGAGAACACTGGATCGCAAGTAATGAGGGTTAATTTTGCCTTTGAAGATTTGTTGAGCACATCCACGTTCTCCGGCTTAACCACAACATTATCGGTCACGCGATAGCGATGTTCTTTTCCATTCCACCACACAGAGATGGCATCCCCTACGCGCACTTTATCCAAATGATAAAAGCTTTTTGAACCGAATGACTGATACCGATGCGCACTGATCACGGTGTTACCCTGCCCTGGACGAGCCGATTCGGGCATGAGCCAGGCGCCCCGATCCAATACTTTTTCATCGCCCTCAAACACCGCCATATCAACCTTAATGGAAGGGATGCGAATACTGTTTCCCCGAGGCTTTTGAACATCAAGTCGAACCGCAGTTTTCGCATCCTCAATAGGCTGTGCGGGGGAAACCGCGAGAGCAACCTTAATTCCGCTGGGTGAAGACTTACGCTTCTGAACCGCTTGTGAAGTCCTCCCCGCCGTTGACGTTATCGCTGAAACAACTTTTTTAGCCTCATCAACACCGACCGGCTTCGCGGCCTGACCAGCGGTATCAACAGTCGCACGCAGAGACGATGTCTTGAGAAGGTCAATAACCTGCTGGTCGACACCGGGCGTTTCTATAGGATCCGCGACGCTCATCTCCCAACGCCGGTCAGACACCGCTTGCGCGGATTCTTTAACTGCCACATCGGGAATGCGTGACCGCTCGCTTTGTGCCGACGCGATTTGCTTCACACGATATTTCGAGACTGCCTGCCTAAAAGCGCTCATGCGAACACTGTCGTGAGCTGCCTGGATATTCCACGCAACCGCTGGAACAAACGGCATAGCGGCATACATCAAACACAGCACTGCGAGTGTAATCAGATATCCTACGATGAATGTTTTCTTTCGATGTGACATTGTCATAAAGGATATGGATAAGAAGCTGCCTGAAAAGTTGCTTTCGTTGCGAAATTTCAGCTTGTTCCGAGCGAAAACTCCGAAGAGAAACGATGGCGTATCCAACGGATACGACGAGTTTCGATGAGGAGTTTGCAACCGAAATGATGAAATCGCAGTAGAAATGAACTTTTTCAGACAGCTTCTAAGGGCAAGATCTCCTTGCCCTTATCTGAAATCAGTATGAAACGCTGAAATTACATCAAGTCAAGAAAATTCACGGAAGTTGAAAGTCTCCTGCGAAGCACCGCAACGGTCAAAATGACAGCGAACACAAATCCCAAAACTGCTGCAGCTCCACCCAAACCGCTCACGCCCGTTTTTGGAAGCACCGTCAACCCTAAGTGTGGATTTTCAACATACACCTCGGTCTGGTCGGTCACCGCGGATGTGTTTGAGGCCTGAGCAACGGCGACATTTCGATACACTCCGGAAGATAATGTTCCGAGTGTTGAAACCGAGTATGTGATGGTTTTTTCCTCACCAATATTCAAATCTCCTATCACAAACGTGTGCTCGCTCGACATGAAATCAATAAACAAGAATCCGGACGGCAGCACGTCTTTGATAGTCACGTTAACTGCCTTTGTCACGCCAATATTTTTAACGGTCAATGAATACTTCAACGAGTCTCCCGCGAGGACCTTGGAAACGGTAACCGTTTTGTCCAGGGCAAGTTTCGCGACGTTCATGGAACCGGCGGCGTCCTGAACAGAGACTGATGCGCGCGCTTCCGAACGATTATCAGGAGCAAACCCGTCTTTCATGGTCGCGACTGCGATATTTTCATACACACCAACTGTCGTTGACGATGCAACAACAACCGAATAGGTAACCGTTTTATCTGATCCGGTAGGAATATTGCCCAAGACCCACGATTTGGTCGTTCCGCCAAAATCTTTATAGGTGAATCCTGCGGGCAACGTGTCTTCAACACTTACCTCGTCGGCATCTTTCGTCCCAACACTTTTAACAGTTAGCGTATACTCAATCGTCTGACCGGGATACGCGACTGGCTGGTGCGCTTTTTTTGACAAAATAATTTTCGGTCGATTCGCGTTATTGGGGCCAGAGCTTCCGCCCCCCGTTGTCGCAACGGTAACAATCTGGTTATCATCGTCGTCTTCGTCATCGCCATTTCCGCCCGGTACCGTGCTTGTTGCCGTCGCGCAACGCCACGCAGATGACTCGGTAAATGCTCCAAACTGCTCTGCCCACACGCAGGCACGATTGTTGATCGAATCACCAGGCTGAACGGTCTCATTGATCTTCACCCAAACAAGAACTGT
>CAYYDP010000024.1:0-18954 GCA_964470645.1 uncultured Gammaproteobacteria bacterium | reverse complement strand
AGCCCCGGATTGGGATCGGTATGTCGAGTTTTCGGAGGAAGACCGTGCGGGGGGGGAAGTTATGAAGATCTCCGAGGGCGATACCGTGAAGCTTTCTGATCTTCTGCACGCGTCGTTGATTCAGTCGGCGAATAACGCGACGGTCGCGTTGGTTCGTTCAAGCGGTCTCACGCAGGAGGAGGCGGTCGCTCGAATGAATGAAAAGGCTCGTCAGTTCGGGCTTCGCAGTACCACGTTCACCGATGTGACAGGACTTGATCGCGGCAACGTCTCAACACCCAAAGAATTCGCGGTGGTCGCGTCACGGGCGTTTTCTGTCCCGCGATTGTTGGAAATCATGCGAATGCCGAATTACACAATCATCACCATGGCAGGAGCGCGACGAACCATGATTTCCACCAATCGGCTTCTCGGCGAGGCTGGCATTGTGGCGGGAAAAACAGGATACATTATGGAATCAGGCTATAATTTTGTTTCGCTCAGCGAACGATTCGGCAGACTGGTGTTGACGCTTGGATTTGGTGCGGATTCGAACGAAGCGCGGTTCACCGAAACGGTACGATTGCTCGAGTGGATTGATCGGAATTTGGTTGAACATCCAATATGAAACCTGTGATTGTTGCCAACTGGAAAATGCAATTGAGCGTGGAGTCAAGCGTTGCTCTGTCTCGCGCTCTCGTTCCGGTTGTTGCCGGCGCGGGGGACGAGTTCTCTCTTGTCCTGTGCCCAAGTTTTGTGAGTATTCCTGGGGTTGCCAAGGAAATTCAGCATACCGCGATCGGTCTCGGATCTCAGGACGTGAGTGCATTTAATCGGGGCGCGCGAACAGGAGAAGTTTCCGTGTTAGATCTGCACACTCTCGGATGTTCGTATTGTTTGATCGGGCATTCTGAGCGGCGTTCGTACCATCGAGAAACCAATGATGATGTTCATTCAAAAATCATCACATGCGTCCGGGCTGGGCTGACCCCCATCGTGTGTGTTGGAGAAACAGCCGCGGAGCGGAACCAGGGAACATCACAATCGGTTGTTTTGACCCAGGTAAAAGCGGCTTTGGCGGATATTCCGCTCGGACCTTCCACGCAAATCCTCATCGCCTACGAACCGTTATGGGCGATTGGCACAGGCGTACCCGCGGAACCGGATCAGATTGAGGCCCAGTTCGCGACAATCCGAAACGAGCTTGATGATGCAGGAATTCCGAGGTCTGCCGTGACTCTACTCTATGGCGGGAGTGTGAGTTCCTCAAGCGTTGGAAGATTTTTAGCGTCAACATCGGCTCAGGGGTTTTTGGTCGGAGGCGAATCCCAGGAAGAACATCGTTTTATCTCGTTGTTGAACGCGTTCCGAAAACCACTATGATCACCCCACTGCTGATTATCATCATTGCTTGTTGTCTCGGTCTTATTGCTTGGGTTGTTGGCAGGAAAATTTCCATTGCCGCGCGGATTGATATTGAGCATGTCGCGGGAGAACAAGAATCGCGTCTCAAGCGAAAACTCATCGAAGAACGCTTGTACCGCAAATGGAACATGGTCGGATCGAAACTGTTTGGCTGGATGGTTCCGTTTGCAAAATGGTTAAGGAGGGAATTTCACGCCTGGCTCGCCGCAATCCAGTCCCGCGAACGGTCGCTTCGGGTCGAGCGCCTGAAACAACATCCGGAAGCCTCGGACTCATTCGACACTGTTCGTCAGCGGGTTGAAGCGCTGCTCTCCGCGGAACAGTACTCTGATGCTGAATCGCGGCTGGTTGAGTTTATTGCTCTCAATCCGAAACACATTGAGGCGTATAAGCTTCTTTCCGATGTTGCCATTGGGAAAAAAGATTACGTTCAAGCGCAGGAAATTTACGAATTCATGCTCAAGCTTGATGAAAACAACAGGGCGACGTATTCCGCTCTTGGACGTTTGTATGTTCAGGAACAAAAGACCGCGGAAGCAACTGCGATGTTTGAAAAATCCATTTCTCTCCACTCGCGCGACGGAAACGATTATTCCGCGCTTGCCAAACTGTATCAATCAACCGGAGAGCTCGAGAAAGCATTTGAAGCGATTCGCCGCGCCTGCGAGCTTCAACCACAGAATCCGAAATTTCTTGACAAGTTAGCCGAACTTGCTATTCTGTTGGGGCGTCGCGTGATCGCGAAAAATGCCTATTTGAAGCTAAAAAAAGCCAATCCCGAGAACGAAAAGCTTACTTCAATTAAGGAGCAAATTGATACAATGAAATAGATTGTTTCGCCGTTGTAGCTCAGTTGGTAGAGCAACTCCATGGTAAGGAGTAGGTCGGCAGTTCAAATCTGCCCAACGGCTCCATGATGTAAAGGTAGCTCAGTTGGTACCCCGCACAGTGCGGGGTGTGGTAAGTCCCGCAAGATAGTTTACTTCAAAAATAAGGAAAGCGGGATCCCGATCCCCAGGGGCGTCGGGAGAGTAGGTCCGCAGTTCTCCACCTCCGCTAAGAAATCGTAGCTTCGGTGGATCCGCCAAATTTAGGATGTTATTGGAGGCGGAAAATCTGCGCGTGGGCTAAGAATGTTTCTTTTAAATGGTGGGGTTCAGGTAGCGGAAGAGCAACTGTTTTGCCTGCTTGCCAGAGCTTATGCCGATGTAGCTCAATGGTAGAGCAACTGTTTTGTAAACAGTAGGTTGTCGGTTCGATCCCGACCATCGGCTCAGGCGTATGCGGGCAGGTAAACAGAAGCGAAAATCATCCCCGATGATTTTCGGGGTTCAAATCCCGGAGACGGCTAATCCTGATGCGTTGTTGTACTGGGATAAACTGTGGGTCAGACGTTATTCAAATGTCTAGTAGACATTTGAATCCGATGGCCGTCTAATGTTAACTGTTAGGTACCAAAATAAAGTCATTTGAGAGTCCCAATGCGTGTTGGGATTTTTTGTTTAATTTTTTTGCTAATCTTGGCGAGGTGTGGAAATCTTTTTTGCTGATTTTGGGAAAAAATAGCCTCAAAGACATCAATAGTCTCCTTGGAAATGGTTTTTGTTTCATGTATGATCTTGCCAACAAAAGGTCGACCACTATCGCTTCGCAGTACATGATTTGATATCAAAGAGCTGTTCATTCACTATGGGATTTCAATTCGTTTGTGACAACCGAATGTGCGAACATCGGGATTACACCGCCGACGTTCCGGGGGATTGTCCGCACTGCAACGAGCCTTTGGTCGAAATTGAGGTGTCGTAGGTGTTGATACGTGCCCAAAACAAAAAGCTCCGCCATTCACGCGGAGCTTTTTCTCTCACTTCATGATTCGATCTTCCTAATGCCCGCATGTTCACTCTTTTAGCTTTCACTCGTTTTGTCGGAGTATGGAAAAGGGAAAGAAGAGTGGTGGGTTAGTTTGAAAAATATCTTCGAAAGACGGTATCAATGATGGCGCAGACGGAATCAGCGTCTCGATCCCACAACTGAAGAACGGTCTGGATTTCCGGATGCTTTTTGATAAATGTTCGCAATTGCTGTTTAGCTTCTTCGATGTTTTTGCTTACTTTTACCAAATCCGTTCTCCATTTTCGCTCAGCCATTAACATGACGTTTAGACTCATTTCAACAGCTTCCGGGTCGAAATAATTTGACTCAGCGGCTTGAACAAGATAAACCGAAAGCACGTTCACTATGGAATCGCGAAGGAGATAGTAGTTGAACTCGTGTTCCGGGGGTCTGGGTGGTCGTGATTTTTCGCTTGTCATACTTCATGATCATAGCATTGTTGTTATTTGCGGGCTAGTGTAAGAAACGTCTCATTTCGCGTGGTTTGAGCCGTTTTACTCATTTTGAAGCCTACTTGGGTTCCGGAAACGGCTATTTCCCTGGTTAATAGCCGATTTGCCCTTCCGTTTTTGCCTTGGCAATACTCCAACAACATTAGCTATCGCCATGTTTGTTGGAGTATGGAAAATCATTTCTGAGGGGACATACGTTACGCAATATTAAAATGGGCTTTGGCGTTTTGAGTGTGAACGGATGGTAAAGAGGAAACCTCAAGACACATGTACTGCCCTTCGCCGAGACCAAAAAAGTTTCGTAGGGTAGTAATTTCTTTTTTACAGGGAAATGCGTGTACCCAGACGCTCTTTTGGAGTTTATAAAAACCTAATTCTTTCAATTTTCCCCTAAGTGCCTCGCGAACAGTTCGTTGATTTTCAAGTACGTCAAACAACAAGATTCTCCACGTTCCATCCCAGCGTTTCTGCTTCTGAATCTGGAGTGCGTCAATGTGATAGCGCTCGCACCGCCTCCTTCCTTCTTGTGTTAAAGAAATGTGCATTTGTTTCCCACGATAGCGAACGCGAATGAATCCTTTCTTCTGTAAGTAGGTGAACGTGCTCAATATTCTTTTGGTTCGAATCTTGCGATCATCGACCCATCGAACATCTTTAAGTCGTAGTAATTTTTCAACTGCGCCAAAAAGATTTGGAGCAACAGCTCCGGTAATCACAATCCCGCCAACAAACAAGACTCCCAATATGGCACGAGCAGTATGGATTTATTCAGCCTTCCGCACGACTCAAGAGTTTGTTTGATTCGGATGAAATCGCTATCTTTGAGGTTCGATGAATTGGTATGAATGTGTGAAGGTGAGAAGGTGTGAAAGTGAGAAGGTGTGAAGGTGTGAAGGTGAGAAGGTGAGAAGGTGAGAAGGTGGGAAGGTGAGAAGGTGGGAAGGTGGGAAGGTGAGAAGGTGGGAAGGTGAGAAGGTGTGAAGGTGTGAAGATGTGAAGGTGGGAAGGTGGGAAGGTGGGAAAGTAGGAAAGTAGGAAAGTGAAAAGGCGCAAGAGTGAGCAGGTTGGCATGGGTTTTGTTGTGCGATGGGTGTGGTATACTACGTTCATAATCCAATTGCCTATGCCGTCGATGAGCAGCTTGTGGATTCCGGTTTCAGATAGCGGAATGTGTGCTATACTAATATTATATGGCTAAACTCTCACACGTTTGGATACCAGTATCCGATATTGAAAGGTCTAAAGCGTTTTACGCTGATAAGCTTGGTCTAACCTTAGTGCGCGAGCAGACAGTTGAGAGCGTGAAAGTCGCGTATTTAAAAAATGAAGGGAATAATGTGTTCATTTTGGCTGAAAAGCCCTCGCTCCAGTCATTGGGCGAATCGTATGGATCTCAGATTGCCGTTGGTTGGAGCGTCAAGAATCTTGAAGCGGTGATGATTAATCTTGAAAAGCGCGGAGTTGTGTTCGAAGGAGAAATGCTTGAAGTTCCTGGTTTTAAGATGCTTCACATGAAGGATCCGGATGGTCATTTAATGCAATTAACTCAAACTGGTTAACATTATATATGAGTTTTAAAAAAAAAAGCTCAATGCAAAAGGTTGAAAACCGTGATGCTGAACGTAGTTTTGGTGACAAGATGATTGACGCAATTGCAGATCATCCAAAAACCACTGCAGCGGTTTTGGCGTTACTGTTGAGTGTTGGACCAATTGCTGGTCTTGAACATCTGAGGAATGTTTTAAATGATGCTAATGAAAAAATGCAACAAACCAACCAACAGAACACCAGTGTTGACCAAGAGGCTGCAAAATCCGGTATTAGATTTTAGGCGCTGAGTATCAGCGTGAATGGATTTGTATTGTGATGGCTGTTTGGAGGGTGTTTTGATATGCTCACTGTTGTCCTTGATACCAATGTGCTGATTGCTGGGTGTTATTGCCTGCGGGTGATTTGGTGAGTTGTTCGTTCGATCACCTTGTTGAGATCCTTGATTCTACCTTTCCATATCGTTATTTTTTTTGTAACGAGTTTGATTTGGGCTTTTATTGCTTCATTGCTTGGATTTTTAGCCAGGTTTTGTTTTAAAGACCTGAGTCTTTTTTCTAGCAAGCGCAGTTCTGTTTGCAGTTTGCCTTTACGCTCATTTCGATCTCGGCGCTTTTCACGTAGTGCGTCAGGCTCGTATCGAGTTTCGTGGCGTTCGTAGTTGGACATAGTTTAGTTTAATGGGTGTAATAAGGCTTGAAAACGTGATCAACTAACTGATAGATTTTTGGCGTATTCCATCCCGAGTCCAATAGCACTATTTGAAGGTCGGGGTTCTTTTTTGAGCACGTTATCAAACAGTATTTTTGCTTCTGCAATATTTCGTTCAACCGTTCGTGATTCAATCTTATTTTCGGTAACAATCGCGAGAAGCTCGTTGAGGATTGCTGTTACGTGGGAGTAGTCAAACGATTGTTCCGGGTTATTGTGGAGTTCGGCCAAATATGCTTGAAAATGTTTTACCATTTCATCGCGAAGGAAGAAGTATGGCAAATGTTCGGCGCTGGTGCTGCGGATTTCGGTATTCATGCAAGTAGTGTAGCATATGATCGCGGTAGCATTAAAAAAGCAAGCAAAGTGAGTTTGGGGTCGGGTGAGTAAGCGGTTTGGAATCGGATCGTTTAGCGGGTGTCATCCGACGTTCGAATTGATTTCTGAAAGTAATATCGCGCGGCGTGTTCAAACGCTTCCGTGCGTTCGCGGAGCAGTTCTTCCCGTTTTTTAGCTTGGGCGATATCTTGTTCGGTCGCTTCGTATTTGAATCGCCGTTCGCGTGCTTCGTTTCGCGGTAGTTCCGGTCTTTTTTTTCTGAACATAGTGTTGAGTGTATGAAAAGTATACCATCTCGAATGAAAACGGGCACGACCCGAAGGTCATGCCGGAATAATCATAGCATATTGGGCGAGAGAGTGGAAAGGTCCACGTTGTTAAATTTGAGCTTAGGTTGGCTTGCGTATGGCGGAGATTTAACTGGGGGAAATGGTGCGAGTTGCGAGCTGACCGTTTGCTGATTTTGTTGTATACTGGCGCGTCCATAATCCTAAAAGAAAGGAGGTGGATTATGGAATTTTTCATTCTCGCGGCGATCGGCGCCGCGATTCTTTTCATGGTTTCGCTCGCCATGAAAAAGAAAAGAGTTGAGCGTCGTAAAGAGACGCTCAAAAAAAGAAAACGGGGGATCGGCAAGAGGGAGAAATCCCAAATTGCCGTTTCCGTTTTGGCGGTCGCGGGAGTCTTGATCGCGGGCTTCTCGATCGCCAGCCGAGAGTGGCTGGTGCTTGCTATTCTCGGAGCGGCCATCTTGGCCGCATCCTCCAGAATCAGGCTGGTTGTGTTCGGCTTGGTTGGGGGAGCGGCAAGGTTGGTGGGGCGTCTGCTGTTCGGGTGGGAACGGCGGGCGATTCAAGGCATGAGCCGCGGGCAGTTGTTCGTGCTCGTGCTCGTGCTGGGGACGGTCATCGCCTTGCTGTTGGCGCAGGCGATGATTGACGCGATTTTTACGCCGTAGGTTTTTGATGGGCGATCATGAACCTACGGCTTTTTGTTGTGAATCGGAGATTGGATAAATTATATATTAGCCAGCTGTAGGTGTTTGATTGTTTATTGTGATGTTAAAATGATTTATTCCATTTTCTGTGTAAAGTATCATTTTGTCAATTTCGAGATTTTGAAAATTCCGCTTCCATTGATTTTGTGATAAGAAGTTGTGAATGATGGTTTCGTGTCCGAGTTGTGATTTTGCGTAAAAGTTTTTTTTGCAGGCTATTATCAAAAATATCGCTTCTGGTTTGAAGAATTGATGTACTTCGGTTGTATTAAAAAAATTATAAGCTTCGACAAATTGTTTGGGTTTAATTTGTGTGTTTATGTTGTAATCCGTGAGAAATTGGTTGAATTGATCATAAGTACCTTGCAGTTCCTTTGGTATTTTGTATTCAGGTTTGGACTCGGGTGGTGCTTCAATCTGCTTGGGTATTGCTGCTGTGGCAATATCAGGTTTTAGTTTCTTTTTGATTATTTTTCTCGCTTTTGATAATGCTTTTTGAATTCTTTTTTGATGTTGGGTTATTGATTCAGAAGCAGTTTTGAAAACTCCATCACCCAAGGCGAGGGCAACAACAACTGCCGGTTCCGCCAATTCGGACTCTGTAAGCTTATCTGGGAATATCCGCCATAAGAGTTTGAGACGTTTTTTTAAATCTTGCAGATTGGGTTTAGTAATTTGTTTTTCGGCGGAATAAGGTGTTGAAGTGAACAAACGAGCATAATCCAAGTAGTGTTGTTTGTTTCTTGCGTAGTAGTAATCGACTAAACTAACGATTTCAGTGTCCATTTGCTGTTTCGCGTTGGGGAATTGTCCTGTTTCGTTTTTATTGTTATTCATAGCGTGTTATTTTTCTAGTACTTATGATATCATAATGTCGTTAGGGCTGAAAGACGCAGTTGTTTTAAGATAAGTTATATGAGTTTTTATTTCGGTTTCCCGAATACCCTTCGAAAAGAACCCGCCTAGATATCCTGTGGTCTTGCCGCAGGGCCGGGTTCATTATCATTATGAAAATTGAGATATCTGATACTAAAAAAAGTTATCCCCGCATGAGCCCGCTTGAAACAAGTGCAAAGGGTTTTGACGACGTCAAAAAACGGTTGTTTCAAATGTTGGAACTCTCTCACATGACTACTCGTAAAGAGCTTCATCAACAGCGGGAGGATCGGCTGCTTGTTGTTTACAAGGGAATATCACGACTGAACAATTTGTTAAATCAACTCAACGATTATTGTACGACGATTGCTCAACGTGTTTGGTATCTTCGAGAACGGGGTATCCCGGTAAAACGACAAGAATCGCGTTGGTATGGCGAAATGGTTGTTGGTGTGACTCATATTCGAAATTATTTCATTCGACTTCGGGATCAGTTTGAGGATGAAGCGCTGGTTGCGATTGGTGGCGCAAATTTAGCTCCTCAGTATCTGGCAACGCAGTTGGGTATTACCTTTGCGGGCGCTCGTCGAAAGTCGGATAGCTACACGATAAGTCCAAGCGACACGATACATCCGATGATCCGGCGTTGTGATGCAATACTTCGAGTTCTCAAAGACGGTGAGTGGATCATGATGGGTAAAGGTGAATCGTCGGTTGCGGAGTTGCAACGGCTGCCCTGCGGAGTGAGTGGTTGCTCTGGTGACATGTCCTACGTGTTATCGTTTCGTTACAGAAGTGGTAAGGTTCAAGCGACGGTGTCGTGCGCCTTACATAAAGCGACATTAATTGACTTTTGCAGTATCTCCAGCGTGCAAAAAATCGATGTCCATCGTGTTGACGGAATCACTCAAGACGAAGCGAATGAATACCTTGCCGTCATACAAAAATCCGCGGACACTGTTTTCGGTTCACGCTTGCGGCGTTTTGTTCCACCCTCGTCCGGAGCTAACGATTTTATTAGAGAAAATTAATAGAGTGTTTACTTGTGTGTTTTTTGTTGTTGTGTTTTACGATGTCGTAGGGTCGCAGTTGGTTTGTGATCTTGTCAAAAGGATGACACGAGGCGATTTGACGGCGCGTTTACGGATCGCGATCAGTTTCACCAAGCGCTTCTCGGAGTAATTCGAGATTGTGGTGTTGCCTGAGATTATTTTTTGCTTCTTCAAAAATTTGTCGAACGCGTTCACGGGTGAGTTTAAGTATGCCTCCAATCATTTCATAGGTCATTTTATCACTGTGGGTTTCGTCCACAGTAATATTCAGAATTTTGATAAGTTGTTTAGGAATATTGAAACCGCAATACAACCTAATCACCAACTCTTCCTTCGGTTTCAATCTGGATAACACTTGGTCTAAGTATATTGTTTTTGATTCATGCATGAGATTTGCGTCAGGACGTAAAGTGCCATAATTGGTAGTTACACCGTAAAGAGTTAGCGATTTGTTTTCGGAACGAGGCGGTGCGTCAAATGATTTTGTTGGCCGCATGAGAACCATCCACTCTCGAAGTCTGCTCAGGTTGGTTTTGCGCAGTGCCGCGGTAATTTCGTTTTGCGTTGGAGCGTGTCCGAGTTGTTTTTTTACTTTCAGCACAAATTTCGACGACGGTTTTAGCAGGAGTTTTCCGACTTCTTTTTGGGTTGCTTCAAGGGCGTTTAATATTTCTTCTTCTGAGGGTTTACGTTGTAACTTGTGGCGAAGTGCGTCAATAAATGACCGGAGTTGACCCAGATGTCGCTCTTTTGTTTCAGGTACGTGATACGTGTGTGTTTGTTCGAGTATGTCTTCTTGGATGCATCTTTTTATTTTACGAACTGCGTAGGTAATAAATTTGTAATTCAGTGGCTTAAAATTGTTTGCAGCGATGACGATTCCTCGGTCGGCGGAAGCGCAGAGATCGTCGTAACTAAGTCCTTGGTTGAGGTATTGTTTTGCGACTTTGTACGCGAATTTTCTGTTGTGGAGTACAAGTGTTTCGATAGCCTTTAGTCTAGCTGGGTGTTCTGGATTGGATATATGATCTTGAATAACTGTGGCAAGTTCTTGCTCTTTCGCTTTCGAAAGAGGAGGATAGGCGTCCAGATTGTTGAATCGCAGTAATTTGTCCGATTTTCTTAATGGGGTTGGTTGGTAGTTTTTAGTTCTGGGTGACATAGGGTTTTGGTAAGGGGAGTATATCGATTGTTGGAGTTATCCTGTATGGATATAATTTTTGAATTTGGTAAGAGAATTCGTTCGATTAGCATTGATGTAATCAAGTATATCAGTTCTGTTGAAATAGACAATTTGTATGAATGTTCATTCTAACAAAGGAGGTCCCCCCATGGACCCCAAAGATTTTGCCGCACAGTACGTGCGGCTGCAGTTCAACGATCGGCTGCATAAGATGGCGGCCGATTGGGCTGATCTGCTCGAGTGGGAGGCTCGGCAAGATCAGCAAAAGATTCAAGCCCCCGCCCCATTGGATGGGGAGAGAGGGTTTGACGTCCGCGAGGAGTGGATCATATGAACACGTTCTCGTGGATTTTGATCAGCATCGCGATTGCCGGATCGCTATGCTGTAGCTCGACTCACGTGTCCGGCCGGGGCAACGCAGTGCCTCGTAAGAAGTTTTTCGCGCCAGATTCTGTGGCGCGGAATGAGTCTTTGGCGAAGATGTTGTTTCGTTTGAGGGCTCAGGAACGAGAACTTCAAAGACTGCGTGCGCAGCGCGACAGTTTACAGTGGCGTCTGCGCGAATTGAGGAAGCGTGTTCCACGTCCGCTTCCAAAGTTCAAAACGCGCTCATCGAAACGACCGAGCGCGTGAAATACCTCGATGTCCACGGATGGACATCAAAGATTGTCAGGACGACCGCAATAAAGGGATGTATTGCGGTCTTGTTATTTACACAGTCTTCTCATGGATCGGGATGAAGAAATCCGTCGTCGCGATATTGTCGCAGATGTAGTCTGCCCCCTGTGGGTGGTTCTGTCTGTCCGCTGAAGTCTCACGGGCTGAGGGAATCGTCCCGCACTTAGCACAGGGGGTGAAGGAATCGGACCCTCGCTAGTGGTTTTGGAGACCACTGTACTACCATTATACGAACCCCCCCAAACTAAGTGCGGGATTGGCTGGAAAATGAAAACACCAGCTCGAGGCTGATGATATCATACGGCACTTTAGAAAACTCGACAACAGGGAACTATTTCGTCTCCTTATGGACCGTATGTTTTTTGCACCATTTGCAATATTTTTTCATCTGCAAACGAGCCTTTAACTTCTTTTTGTTTTTATAGGTGAAATAGGTCGTGCGTTTGCACGTTTCGCACTCAAGTCTGATGAGGTTCTCTTGGTTTGCCATAATGATTTTGCTAACGAGTAAACTCTACCATAAAGGAGCGATAAATGCAAGATGTATCTTAACTTATGCAGAAGTCAGTATTGTCGTAGTTTGAAATAATATTCCCGTTTTATGGTAGTAAAGGTATGATACCTTGCGTATGGCAATGAATGAACAGACTGATGAAATGTTGGCGCGGGCAGTTCAGGAGGGCGATAAAGAGGCGTTTGGGGTTCTTGTTGAGCGGTTTGAAGCGAAAATGCTCCGATACGCGAGCAAGTTCTTGTTTGATTTATTTTCAGCGGAAGACGTGGTTCAGGAGGTGTTTATCAAAGCATACGTGAATATCAAGAGTTTTGACGCGGGAAAAAGATTTTCTCCTTGGCTGTATCGTATCGCTCATAATGAATTTATTAACGCCCTGAAACGTAAAGGAAGAGAGCCGCTGCCTTTTTTTGACCCTGACGAGCTGTTCCCGCACCCTGTTTCAACCGAAACCGCGGATCGCGCTTTGCTTGAGGAAGAGTTGAAAACGGTCACGGATGGGCATTTGCGATCGCTTGGTCCGAAGTATCGGGAGCCTATCGTATTGTTGTATTATGAGGGACTGGATTATAAAGAGATCGCGGAAGTGCTTCAAATTCCAATATCGACAGTCGGAGTCAGGATTAAACGAGCGAAAGAATCGTTGAAGCGGCTTTACCTTGAACACAATCCCGAATACCAATCGAAATCTATATGAGCATCAAAGAAAAAGTCATGGAGAAAATAACACAAGGCAGTGTTGCTATGCGACCTCGGTGGCAGTTTGTGTTAAAGGCGGCTCTTGCGGTTGCGGGAACGCTTGTTGTTTTCGTCGTCCTGTTGTATCTCGCGAGTTTTATTCTCTTCGTCCTGCGCCAGAATGGGATGTGGTTTGCTCCGGGTTTTGGATTCAGGGGTGTCTTTGTGTTTTTGCGTTCGCTGCCGTGGGTCTTGATTTTTGTTTCGCTGATATTTGTCGCGATTGTTGAAGTGCTAATCCGCCGGTATGCATTTGCTTTCCGTCGTCCCCTCGCATATTCCATGTTGGGGGTCCTCATTGTTACTGTTGCGGGAAGTTTTTTCATCGCTGAGACTCGTTTGCATCGGGGGTTGTATGAGCGTGCTCGAGTTGGCGGCCTTCCGGTCGCCGGACCTTTATACCGTGAATTCGGCATGCATCGTTTTCGTGATATTCATCCCGGAACAATCGCGAGCACGACCAATGACGGACTGATCATCGTAACTCCGCGCGGTGAGACTGTTACAGTGCAGATCACTCCGCAAACCCGGTTTCCCTTCGGATTTGATGTTGGCGAGGGGGATGGGGTTGTGGTAATGGGAGAGCGTGAGGGTGATGTTGTTCGGGCATTTGGGATCCGGGGGGTTGATAATCCGTTTGAATTGGGCAACGGTCGCATGAGAGGGGGTAGGCGCCCGGAATTCCACATGCGGTGGATTTCGGAATAAATGAAAGAAACAAAACAATAGGGTGTAGTAAAGAGTGAAGGTCGAAAACCTAATAGAGGGCATTTAACACCGTATGAAGAAAAAATATTTGATATATGCTGCGATGCCGGTGCTCGCGGTCGCGCTTTTGCTTGCGACAGAAGCATCCGCGCACGGGTTCGGAATGTTTCGCGGAAATGCAACTCCGCAAGAGCTGGCAACCCGGCACGCTGAAATGTTTCAAGAGCAGGCAGCGCTACTCGGCGTTTCCGTCGACGACGTGAAATCCGCGTGGGCGCAGGGAAAGAGCCTTTGGGAACTCGCGCAGGAAAAGGGAATAAGCGAAGATCAACTGCAGGCAAAGATGAAAGAGGCGCGGCTTGCCCAGATAAAGTCGCATCTTTCAACACTCGTTTCTCAGGGTGTGATTACGCAGGCGCAGGCCGACCAACGGTATTCCTGGATGACGTCTCAGGAGGGAAGTGTCGGAAAGCGAATGGGACGGGGATTTCGTGGCGCGCGCGGCATGGGGATGATGTTTTGAGACATCTCCTTACGTCCTGTTAACTGAAACGAGGATTGACCAATTATACATCCCGCGAGTCATGAACGCGGGGTGTTCGGTTTCAATCATGATTCCCGACAACTTTTAGTTGGTGGGCACGTGTGGCAGAGTGAATAATCCACAATAGGTGGTCTTGATTGTGGTTTCGTGTTCGTGTATTATGGATGCACAAATACCTATTACGTTTTATATTTCAAAACTTATGGAAGAACAATCCCAGCAAACAAATCAACAACCATCAGGGCAGAAACCACAAGGGTCGAATAACACAAAAACTTCAGGAATCGCGATTGCGGTTTTGTTGGTGCTCATTGCGGCATACGCGTTTTCTCAGAAAAAAGATCCTGAACCGGTCGCGGAACCCGCTATTGACGACGGAGCGGTTGAGTCGGATGACGATGGCGCGGATATGATGGAACAAGAACAAACGGATGGGATAGTGGAAACCAACGTGAATAGCGAACCAGGAACAACGAACACGAATGCGCCCGCGACGGAGAGCGGCTCTGTCTCCGCATCCGAGGTCTTTGCGTATAAGGACGGTACGTATACCGCGGTTGGAGATTATGTTTCACCGGGTGGAGCAGAGCAGGTTGGTTTGACTCTGACGTTAAAAGACGGGATTGTGACTGATTCAGTGTTACAGGTGATGGCAACTCGACCCATTTCGTTAAAAATGCAGGACCTTGTCCGCGATGAACACAAAGCCTTTGTGGTTGGAAAACCGCTTGACGAAGTGAAGCTAGATAAAGTTTCTTCATCCTCACTCACACCTGTTGGTTTCAACGACGCTATTGAAAAGATTAAGAAGCAGGCAACATCATGACCTTTTCGTTCGATGCAATTGGTACACATTGGCAAATCGATGTTTACCCGGCACAAATTGATGTATTTTCTGGCAAGAATGGTTTATTCAAGGGTGACGGATTGTATAATGAACAAGGCAGGACGAACCAAGGTTTGCGCGGGGTGAATGAACAGCGTACGCCTGAGGCGCACGCTGTTCTTTTTGATAAGATTAAGAGTCGTATCGCAGTCTTTGACAAGCATTATTCCCGGTTTCGGGACGATTCGTTGGTTGCCGAAATGGCTCGAAACGCCGGTACGTATGAATTGCCGGAAGACGCGCGTCCCATGATGGGACTCTATGAAACGTTATACGCGGCGACAAAAGGCTCGTTCACACCGCTCATTGGCAGCGTGATGGAAGATGCGGGGTACGATGCGAACTATTCGCTTGTTCCCCGTGGATTGCGTAAACCGAAGGCTTGGAACGAGATCATGGAATACCAGTATCCCCGCCTCGCACTCAAGGAGCCGGCGCTTTTGGATTTTGGCGCACTCGGAAAGGGGTATCTGATTGATATCATCGGAGATTTGATCGAGGCGGATGGCTTTGCGTCGTACGTGATTGATGCTGGGGGTGATATCCGCCATCGCGATCATTCAAATAAATCTCTTCGTGTTGGCCTTGAGCATCCCCAGGATCAGAGTAGGGTGATCGGCGTGATTGAAATCACGAACAAGAGCATTTGTTGTTCCGCGGGAAACCGGCGAACATGGGCACATTTTCATCACATCATCAATCCCCATACGCTTTCATCGCCGCGGGATGTTGTGTCGACCTGGGTTGTGGCTGATTCAGCCATGCTCGCGGACGGAATTGCTACGAGTTTATTTTTCGTTTCTCCTGGTCGGCTTGCTTCTTTATTTCAGTTTGAATATTGTATACTGTATCCGGATTCTTCTATTCGTGCATCCGCCGGGTTTGAAGCTGAGATGTATATTAAAGCGTCAGAGCCGCAAACATAGCCTATGATCCACGCCATCGATCGGTTTCTCAACGCAACGACCATGTACCGGCTTGTGCTGTATGGACTTGCGCTGCTCGCGGCCGTCTCTGTTGTTTTTGGTTTTTTTGAATTGCTTCCATTTTCGGGATTAGTGCTTGTGGGATCCTCTGTGGTGTTTGTGAGCGCGTGCGTTGGTATCAACACACTGCTCGCGAAGCTCTATCGTGTTCCGGCTAATTTTGAATCATCGATTGTCACTGGTTTGATATTGTTTTTATTGATCGCTCCGCCCATACAAGGAAACGAACTTGTCCCGTTTTTGGGAACAGCTTTGTTCGCAAGTGCGATTGCAATGGCGTCAAAGTATGTGCTTGCTTTTCATAAGCGGCATGTGGTTAACCCAGCGGCGTTTGCCGCGCTCGTGCTCGGATTTGTGGGCAGTCCCAACGTGACGTGGTGGATCGGTAGTAGGCCGCTCATCCCTGTCGTAGCGATCATCGGACTGTTAATCGTGAAAAAAATTCGCAAGTTTACTCTAGTGGGGAGTTTTCTGTGCGCTTGGGTTGTTGCCACGGCGGCTGTTTCGGCGCTTGGGGGATTTGAAATCATGGAAAGCGTTACGCTTGGTTTGGTTTCAGGACCTGTAATATTTTTTGCCACCATCATGCTTACCGAACCATTGACGTCGCCCGCTACCCAATCAATGAGGAGTGTGTTTGGCGCGTTGGTCGGTGTGTTGTTCGCTGCACAATTCCATATTGGTCCATTGTTTTCAACTCCGGAACTCGCCTTGGTGATCGGGAATCTGTTCGCTTACGTGGTGAGCAGAAATAGGAGGAGATTAACGCTGCGTCTCATTGAAAAACGCGAACTTGCTTCCGAGATTTTTGAATTTGCCTTTGAGCCCGACGCAAGGCTCGCGTTTCAGGCGGGGCAGTATATTGAATGGACATTGCCTCACCCGAATCCGGACAGTCGTGGCATTCGACGGTATTTTACGATCGCGTCGTCACCCAAAGAACACGTAATGAGATTTGGCGTCAGAATCGGGCAGTCGGTAAGCTCGTTCAAAACTTCGCTCAGGTCGCTCCCGATCGGCGGAGTGGCATACGCGAGCCACCTCATGGGCGATTTCATTTTGCCGAAGGATACAAACCAAAAACTTCTGTTCATCGCGGGTGGGATCGGAATCACACCGTTTCGGAGCATGATTCAATATCTCATGGATATTGGAGAGAAGCGTGATATTGTTCTTCTGTACGCGTGCGCGTCTTCAAAAGATTTCGCGTACATGGATGTGTTTGAACACGCTAAACACTCATTTGGATTGAAGACGGTTCAAATTGTTACGGATGCGGATAAGTGCGAACCAGGATTCCATTGCAGGCTTGGTTATGTTGATGAAAAGCTTCTCGCAGAAGAAGTTTCCGATTTCCGTGTTCGAATGTGTTATTTGTCCGGTCCAGTGGCAATGGTAAAAGCATATAAACAGCTTCTTCAGTCGCTTTCCATCCCAGCGCGTAATATTGTCACCGACTACTTCCCGGGGTTTTAAAAATCGTCATTGCGAGGCAAGTCCCCGCACCAGAACAAGTCCGGTGCGGGGCAGGCTCCGCGGCGAAGTTGAGTTCCAATTATGATTGGGACGAAATCCCGCATTGAATCATATTTGATTCAAGTGCGTGGGCAATCTTCCATTTTTTAAGGCACACGTGAGTTTTAAATCCGCATTTACCTGGTAGATGCGGGTTTTGGTTTAACCGGCAAAATGGGCGGTAATTGCCGGTTGGCGGTTTCGTAGGGGCAGGTCGCGACCTGCCCCTACCGCGTACATTAGCCGTTTTTTCATCATTTCACTCTTGGAACCCTTTACAACTCTCTCTCTCTGATATACTCGGGCGTTCACGATGCTCGATTTCTCAATAATCCATGCTCGTGAATCTCGTCCCCGTGGCGAGTGTGTTCTTTGAAAACATACTTGCGATTATATTGATATTCCAAACTGCGCTAGAGCGGGTGAATAGTTTTTTGTCACCCTGAGCCACGTCGAAGGGCTACGTTAATGTAATGCTTCGACAAGCTCAGCATGACATCTTGTTCTTTCATCCCCTGCAGGCAGTTTGGAATATCATCAAATTAAATCCTTGTCATCGCGAGCCCCGACATCTGCTGTCGTGGGCGTGGCGACCTTACCAAAGCGGAATACCGCCAAGGTAAGATTGCAACGCATCAGCCTCGCAATGACAGAATTGTTTTAACCGTTTTTTCATTTCACTTTTCACGGAGGTTTATCATGAAACGCTTCGCATTGTTGTTTCTCATCGCCGTATTCGCGCTCAGTCTTTTGACTGGGTGCGACCACAACATCATGGGTCCGGAGGAGCCGGGACCTGAAAAAATCGGACGAGTTAAGTTTCGTTCCGATTTTTTCGAAAAAAAAACGCTGTTGTACCCTGGCGCCCGAAATTTTTTCGTCAATGAAATTGTGGAAGCCGTTGGTGGGCGGCTTCCTGAAAGTGTCGTTTTCTCTTCGTCCGATACCGCCGTTTTCGAAGTCCGCAATGTTTTTTCCGGGCAAGTTATGTTGTTATCCAAAAAAACCGGACAAGCACTATTGCGTTTCGTCACATCGGAAGGACAGAAAGACAGCGCACTTGTCGAGGTTGTCCGCCGATTCGACACTGACGGGCTTCAACCCGCCTTGATGTTCCGCGTCGAGTTTGCGGACACCACTTACGAAGGCCGGATTTTCATCCAGCAAAAGGGCGAGAAGATTGATCGCATCTGGATCGCTCGAGCTATTGGCGCTGGCGCAATTGTTCATTATGTTGGGTTCGGATTTGTGCGATCCAACGAAACGATGACGATTGTCATTAATGCGCAGATGCCAGAGTTTGGATGGGAATTGTTGGAGGCGGAGATGAAGGTGGACGGATATTATTCTGCCACTGGAACCTTCAAAACAATGGTCCCAACACCGACTCGTCCTTTGAGAACGGGGAAATGCAGCCTCTATTTGAAGTGGTAAATCGCAATTCACACCTCCCATGCTGTTTTTGTCGGTCTGCTTCGAATCGAATCGAGGCGAGTATAAGGCATGGTGAGGATCGCAAGTTCACAGCAAACCGGAGAAAATAGTTGCCGACGCTATTTTCTCCCACACCAAACTATTTAAAGATATTGAATGGTTTGGTGCGGGATTTCACTTCGTTCACATTTCTCAGAAGGGAATTTCAGAGTAACCAGGGTGGTCCTTCGACAGGCTCAGGATGACACGGTCATTGTCTTTTGAGAAAAGATTCATGAACAATTTTCTCTTGTGTTAGCCAAAGACGGTGATGATGGGGTTGACAAATCCTCATAATCTGCTAAGCTTGGCTGTTTTGTTTAATCATAATCATATGAAACATGTGTTCCACTCTTTACGCGTTGTATTCGTAGTGATACTCGCGCTCACAATGGTCGCAAACATAATCGTTGCGCCTAACGCATACGCCGAAGAAATTAATGGCTGTGATTTACAG
>CAYYDP010000023.1:0-22315 GCA_964470645.1 uncultured Gammaproteobacteria bacterium | reverse complement strand
CAAGAATCCTCGCGCGGCACTATTCGCTTCATCCGTTTCCGTATTCAACGCGAATTAAGCATTGGTATTTATCAGAATTTGCGCACGTAAAGCCGTCGGATGAGCGGTATCCGAACGAACTTTTTTTTCCAGGAAACCTTGAGAGTGTTGATCGAGTTTGGGAGCAATCTGGGCTTGCGGGATGCGAGTATGTTATTGGCGTGTTACCTTCTTCAGGTAAAGATTTTAAGCGTTGGTCAGAGTCGCGTTGGAATGAGTTGATTCAAAAATTAGGCGCGTTGGGATATGGAATTGCCTTATTTGGTGCGGGAAAGGATGAGTCGGAGGCGATTGGCCGGCTCCAAGGTGAAACGCGCTCGAAATCGCTGAACGTCATTGATGAGCCGCTAACCGTAATACCTTATTATCTCAAAAAATGTTCGCTTATTGTCGGTGTTGACACGGGACTTATTTACATTGCAGACGCATTGGGTGTTCCGGTTGTGGACATTATGGGGCCGGTTGACGAGGTTCAACAGCGCCCCGAACACACCTATCGTCTTGTGGTCAATAGTCATATGTGCCCCAAATTATTGAAAACACCACCTCAGCGGGTTTTATCTCAGGAAGACCTATCGACGTTAATGCATTGTTTCGATTCAATTACCGTACGCCAGGTCTTTGAAGCCATACAAGAAATGTTGTATCGTGAGAATGCGACGTAGGCAACCGGTGGAGTTATCATTTTTTTATGTCTCTTATTGCTCCTGGCAAATGCATTGTTGCTGTTTTACCCGCGTATAACGCCGCAAAAACACTTGAATTAACACTTCGCGATATTAATCGCGACTGGGTTGACAAAATTTTGCTGGTGGATGACGCAAGTTCGGATAACACGGTTGAAGTTGCGCGAAATCTCGGGTTAACAGTTATTACGCACGGAAATAATCGTGGGTATGGAGGCAATCAGAAGACCTGCTATCAAGAGGCACTCAGGTTGGGGGCTGATTACGTGATCATGATTCATCCCGACCATCAGTATGACCCACGGCTGGTTCCACGTTTGCTCGCCCCTTTGATTTTTGAGGACGGCGATACGGTTTTTGGGTCGCGAATGATGCAACCTGGATCTGCCCGAAGGGGTGGTATGCCGTGGTGGAAGTATGTTGCCAACAAAGGACTCACGTTCATTGCAAATCGGGTTTTGGACATGTCGCTCACTGAGTACCATTCGGGATTCAGGGCGTATTCACGAAAGGTACTCGAGAAGTTACCGCTCGATCGAAACTCGGATGATTTTGTCTTTGACACAGAAATCATCATCCAACATAAGCTTGCGGGAATTGAGATTGTTGAGATCCCGATTAGCACCCGGTACTTTAAGGGCGCATCGATGATTGGATTCAAACGAAGCGTGATTTATGGATTATCGATTCTTAGAAATTTGTACCAGTATCATTTGCACACGAAAGGCATAACGAAGATTGCGAAATTTGAGATATGAAATTACTTATTACCGGTGGCGCTGGATTTACCCCAGTACCAGAAGCTTGCTCTTCGGTACGGGGCAAGTTGGTTCGAGTTTGATGCTATGAAACTACTTATTACTGGCGGAGCTGGTTTTATTGGTTCAAACTTTGTTCGTTATTGGTTTCGTGAACATCCGGAGGATGAGATGGTGAATTTTGATAAGCTCACGTACGCGGGGAACCTGGAGAACCTTCGAGGTGTCGAAGCGAATTCTCGCTATGCCTTTGTTCAAGGAGATATTTGTGACGCGAAACGTGTGAATGAAATTATGCAAGGATGTGATGTGATCGTTCACTTTGCGGCAGAATCGCATGTTGACCGTTCAATCCTTGATCCAGCCGCGTTTGTGATGACGAACGTCGTTGGAACTCAGGTGCTTTTGGACGCTGCGGTGAAATGTGGGGTGAGACGGTTTCATCACGTCTCAACCGACGAGGTGTTCGGAGCGTTGCCTCTTGGGACTGACGAAAAGTTTTCAGAGCGAACTCCTTATCATCCACACTCACCGTACAGTGCTTCAAAGGCGGCTTCTGATCATCTTGTTCGCGCGTACCACACAACGTTTGGTCTTCCCATTACCATCAGCAATTGCAGTAATAATTATGGTCCGTATCAATTTCCAGAAAAATTGTTACCGCTTGCGATTACGAATCTTATTGAAGGAAAAAAGATTCCCATGTATGGAGATGGAATGTATGTTCGTGATTGGCTCTTTGTTGAAGATCATTGTCGGGCAATCGATCTTATTTTGCAAAAAGGTAGGATTGGGGAAACCTATTGCGTTGGAGGGTTGACAAACGATATTTCAAATCTTGAACTGATCAGACAGGTACTGGTTATCATGAAGAAAGGGGAAGATGTGATAGAATATGTAAAGGATCGTCCCGGGCATGATCGAAGATATTCCGTTGATTGGTCAAAAGCAAAGCGAGAGCTTGGATTTGAGCCGACGATGAGTTTGGATGAGGGATTAGAGAAGGCTGTTCAGTGGTATCAAGATCATAAATCCTGGTGGACTCCATTAAAGAAGAAAATATGAAAGGGATAATACTTGCCGGCGGCAACGGTACCCGTCTGTACCCACTCACCAAAGTCACGAGCAAACAACTTTTGCCGATCTATGATCAGCCCATGATCTATTATCCGCTCCAGACGCTTCTGAAAGGCGGGATCAAGGATATTTTGATTATTGTCGCACCCGCAACCGCGGGACAATTTTTGCATTTTTTGGGGTCCGGAAAAGAATACGGAGCAAAGTTTACCTACGAAGTTCAAGACGCGCCCAATGGATTACCAGAAGCGTTTAAGATTGGTGCTCATTTTATCGGTGACGATAGTGTGACACTAATTTTGGGCGACAATGTTTTTGAAGACGATTTTTCATCTCACATTTCTTCGTTTCAGTCGGGCGGGAAAATATTTGTGAAGAAGGTCCCTGATCCGTCACGGTACGGTGTTGTTGAATTTGACGATCAAGGAAAGCCGAAACGTCTGATTGAGAAACCAAAAACGTTTGTGAGTGATTTTGCGAACGTGGGGATTTACATTTATGATTCCCGCGTTGTTTCAGTGGCGCAATCACTCCAGCCATCTGCTCGCGGAGAAACGGAGATCACCGATATTCATAATTGGTATCTCAACAGGGGTGAGCTTGCGGTTGGGGTGATTGAGGGCGCGTGGTTTGACACCGGGACGTTTGATTCCTGGCTTGAAGCGAATAATTTTATCGCGAAGAAAAAGAAAGAATAAACAAGATTGTCATTCCAGCGAAAGCTGGAATCCAGAAAAGTAAACAAATAACAAATAGATTTATTGTTTTTTCTATTTATGTTTGGATTCCAAATGAAACTTTGGGATGACAGAAGGGTCTAGATATGAAATCAAGGTTTCTCAAATATACCCTTTCTATCACGATTAGTGCCGGAATTCTCTGGCTGCTGTTGCAATCCGTCAAGCCGGATCAAATTGCAAAGACGCTTTCGGGTTTGAATAAAGGATTGTTGCCCTGGATCGCGATCTGTTACGCTGGCATTCTGATTTTTAGGACGTTTCGGTATCGGGCGTTGCTTGGGAATGCGATTCCATTCGGCAAACTATTTGGAATTGTGAACATTTATAACTTTCTCAATGAGTTTTTGCCGTTTAGAAGTGGGGAATTGGTGTATTTGTACATGATCAAGCAAGCGGGGGTTCCGGCGGGGAAGAATGTGTCTTCGCTTATTGTTGTGAGGTTGTTTGATTTTTTGATGGTGATTGTGCTTGGATTTGGCGCACTCGGGATTCTTCTCTCGCAAGGACTTCACGCGTTTGGAATTGAAAAATACGTGTGGTTGTTTCCTGTGATTTTGGTTGCTGGACTTGTTGCGTTCGCGTTATTCCTTCGATTCACGAATCAGATTTTTTCGTTTTTCTTGAAACCTTTTCGTCGGGTTCAGAGACTCCAACACCTTATTCAAAAAGTTGAACATCTCGCGCTCGATATTGTTGAAGCGCTTCGAGATCACATGAACAAAAAGACGCTCATCAAGATCATCCTCACGTCACTTGGAGTTTGGATCAGCGCGACGGTTTCCTATTGGCTGATCTTTCTTTCGCTTGGTGTTCCACTCACATTGTTGCAAATGTTTTTTGTCATCGCGTTTCCGGCTCTCGCGCTCATTGTTCCGGTGCAGGGGATTGCTCACGTTGGCACCTTTGAAGCCCCGGTCATCGCCGGATTCCTTGCCGTGGGGGTTGATAAACAAATCGCCCTCGCTTCAAGCGTCTCCGGTCATGTTGTGGTCTTTGCCCTCGCGATTGTGAGTGGGTTTATCGGTTTCGCTATCCGATTTTTCTATTACCGTAACAATATTCTTAACCGTTTTGACAAAACACTTTTTTTTCGAGATGATTAAGATATGTTTGAGGCCATCAAGAAGCTGTTGAATACGCGATTCGTCTTACATTCATTTCAAACGTTTGTAGGAGCAAATCAGTGGAAATCAAAACTCTATACTTCCGTGGTTACTAGTCCGGAAATTAGCTAGATTTATCTACTAAACAGTGCTAAGATATGATATGTGCTGAAGTCTAGCCAATCATTTTATGAAAGTGGTTATTTTGTGTGGCGGGAAAGGCACACGATTCCGCGAAGAAACAGAATTCAAACCAAAACCATTGGCTTTAATTGGGGATAAACCCATTCTTTGGCATATCATGAAAACATATGCTCATTATGGATTTAAAGAGTTTATTTTGTGTCTTGGATATAGGGGAGATATGATTAAGGATTATTTTCTTCGATACCGTGAGTTAGCGAGCGATTTTACTCTTCGATTGCGAAGCAACCACGATCACCTCGTGACTCATCACCACCCTCACAACATCGAAGATTGGGACGTTACCTTTGCAGATACTGGGGCTGAAACTCAGACGGCTGGCAGAGTGTTGCGTGTACGGAAATATATTGGGGAGGATGAAGATTTTTTTCTCACCTACGGAGATGGAGTCGCAAAGATCAACATTCAGCATGTTTATCAGTTTCATAAGGATAAGGGAAGGGTTTTAACGCTTGTTGCGACAAAAATCCCGACCACCTATGGTGTCATTGAGGATCAGGATGGCGTGGTAACTTCTTTTTCAGAAAAACCGGTTCTCGAGAAAAGAATTAACGGCGGTTTTTATGTCTGCAGCAGAAAGTTTTTTGATTATATTTCGGGAGATGAAAGCGTCCTCGAGCTTGATCCGATACGGAAACTCGTTCAGGATGGAGAGCTCGCTGCCTACCCTCATGATGATTTTTGGCACGGAATCAATAATTATCGTGATTGGGAGATGATTAATAAAATGGAGATGAGTGGAAATACTCCATGGAAAGTATGGAATGAAATATGAATAAGGAATTTTGGAAACATCGGAATGTATTTGTGACAGGTGTGACGGGGTTCCTTGGATCCTGGCTTGTCAAATATCTTGTCGACTCTGGAGCGGGGGTAGTCGGACTCGTTCGTGATCGAGTGCCGCAGTCAAACCTGTATTATTCCGGATATGCCGATCGTATCAAAACTGTTAGCGGCGATTTGACGGATCGGTATCTTCTTGAGCGTATTCTTGGGGAATATGAGATTGACACGGTTTTTCACGTCGCCGCGCAGCCAATTGTGGGAGTTGCGAATCGGAACCCCATCTCAACCTTTGAAGCGAATATTCAAGGAACTTGGAACCTCTTGGAAGCCGTGCGTCGAAGTCCGAAAGTTACGCGGGTCGTGGCTGCTTCAAGTGATAAAGCGTATGGGACACAATCGACATTGCCGTACGACGAAGATGCGCCCCTTCGGGGTCAGCATCCGTACGATGTTTCCAAGAGTTGCGCTGATTTGATTTGTCAGGCGTACCATACCACGTACGGTTTGCCGGTTTGCATCACCCGATGCGGAAATTTTTATGGCGGTGGTGATTTAAATTTCAATAGGATCGTTCCTGATACGATTCGATCCGTTCATTGCGGTAAGCGCCCCGTGATCCGCAGCGATGGAAACTTTACCCGAGATTATTTCTACATTGAAGATGGAGCACTTGCTTACCTTCATCTTGCTGAACGGATGGACGATCAAATGCTTTTTGGTAATGCGTTTAATTTCAGCAACGAACGACCGATTACCGTATTAGAGATAGTCAATCAGATCCTTCGGCTCATGGAGTCGGATATGGAACCTGAGATTCTCAACCTAGCAAGCAACGAAATAAGGGAGCAGTACCTCTCTGCGCAAAAAGCAAAATCCATGCTTGGATGGCAGCCATCTTTTTCATTGGATGATGGATTGAGGAGAACGATAGAGTGGTATCGTGGATATTTTAGAAGATAGAGGGTTATGAGCGATGTTCAACGTAGATCTTTGTCTGGAGCTGCCGTTTCTTTTCTCCCTGAGTTGGTTGCTACGGATCAGGAAGAGCTGAAATATATCTGGAGTCAAATGATCCAGTCTCCAAGGATTAACCTCACACCCCGGCAGCAATTTGATGTGGAACTCTTGTTGAACGGGGGGTTTTATCCCTTGAAGGGATTTTTAGATGAAGAGAATTATCATGGCGTGGTCGAAACGATGAGGTTACAGGATGGGACATTGTGGCCAATTCCCGTTATTCTTGACCTACCAGCTCCTCTCTACCAACCCGGGGATCGAATTACATTGTGTGATGAGTACGGTACGCCAATCGCTTTGCTAACCGTTACTTCGGTATATGAACCCGATAAACGCCGCGAGGCTCAGATGGTGTACGGGACAACCGATCCATCGCATATTGGAGTGCGACATCTTTTTGAGGCCACTCAACGGTATTATGTTGGCGGGACGTTAAAGACTCATCGATTGGTCAAGCATTATGACTTTCAAGAACATCGTTTTTCTCCGAATGAGCTTCGAACATGGTTTCGGGATCATCATTGGGGCAAGATCCTGGGATTCCAGACACGAAATCCGCTTCACCGGGCTCATGTCAACCTGATTCATAACGCAGTGAAGGAGTACGGGATCAAAGTATTGCTTCATCCTAGTGTTGGGGAAACCAAGGAGGGTGATATTGATTATGTTACTCGTGTAAAGAGCTATAAACGGCTCGTTGATGGGTATATGAGTGATTGGGCACATCTCAGTCTGTTACCACTTGCGATGCGGATGGCTGGACCGCGTGAAGCAATTTGGCACGCGTTGATACGTAGTAATTACGGCTGTACACATTTTTTGGTTGGCAGAGATCACGCTGGTCCAGGAAACGACTCGAGTGGAAAACCATTTTATGGACCCTATGAGGCTCAGGAACTAGTAGGGCAGTACGCCAAGGAACTGGGATTGACATTTTTGACGCCAAAAGAGTTAGTATATGTTGATGGTGAAGGATTTGTTCACGAGGATCAGGTGGGACCGAATAGTGTGATTAAGAAATTGTCTGGTACACGCGTCCGACAAATGCTCGTGAATGGTGACGAGATTCCTGAGTGGTTCGCATTTCCAGAAGTGATTGCTGAATTGAGGAGGGGGGCTAAAAAACTTCAGAAAGTCGGGTTAACGGTTTTTTTTACCGGATTACCCGGTGCCGGCAAATCCACGATCGCGAGAATCCTGTACGCAAAGCTTTTGGAGTTGGAAGAGCGTGAGGTTACACTGCTCGATGGGGACGTGGTTCGACAACATTTATCGAAGGGCTTAGGCTTTTCTAAAGAAGATCGGATGGCAAACATTGAGCGAATTGGTTTTGTGGCGAAAGAAATTACCAAGCACGGAGGAATTGCAATTTGTTCCGCTATCGCTCCCTACGCTTCTTCCCGCGCGTTGAACCGGGCCTCGATTGAACGTTATGGGACTTATGTCGAAGTGTATGTCTCAACCCCGGTGGAGGTATGTAAAGAACGTGATCCAAAGGGTTTGTATCAACAGAATGCAACCGGGGCGATTAAGGGACTTACGGGTGTTGATGATGCGTATGAGGTCCCTGAACATCCGGACGTTGTTCTCGACACTGTCGCGAACTCGCCTGAACAATGTGTTGAACAATTAATCCGATTCCTGATCGAACGGAAGCAGTTTACTCCATAATAAGTAGGTTGACGGTCGCTGGTATTTTAGTTTACGATGAATAAACATGTTAATTTAACACTTAACAACATATGGAATCACAAGAAATCTTCAATGACTTGTTTGTTCTCGAAATGACGAATAATCATTTAGGGAACTTGGAGCGGGGGCTCCGGATTGTCGACGCGTTTTCCAAGGTCGTCAGTGATCACGGCATGAAGTCAGCGATTAAACTTCAATTTAGGGACGTGGACACGTTTGTTCAAAAAGATTTTGAACAGAGAAAAGACATTTACTATGTACGAAGAGTGAAGGAGACAAAACTCTCTCATGATGAGTTCGCAACGCTCGTGCGGGCGATTCAGGACGCGGGGTGCATCGCGCTTTCAACTCCTTTTGACAACGCGTCAGTGGACAAATGTGTGGAGTTTGGCATGCCGATTATTAAGGTCGCAAGCTCAAGTAGTAATGATTGGACACTATTGGAAAAAATAGCTTCAACCAATAAGCCCGTCATTGTTTCGGTAGGAGGTGCGCCTCTGGAAGACACGGATCGCATGGTGAAGTTTTTTGAGAGTAAAAATATTCCGTTGGCAATTAATCATTGTGTGTTGGGGTATCCTCATGAAGATCACGAATGCGAGTTGAGTCAGATTGATTTTTTAAAGAATCGTTATCCAGGACATGTGATTGGCTATTCTTCGCATGAATATCAAGATTGGATTTCTTCCGTTACCATCGCGTATGCGAAGGGAGCTCGTACCTTCGAACGGCATATTGATATTAACGATGATGGTATTACGCCCTCAAAATATTCATCGCTTCCTCATCAAATTGACGAATGGTTTCGCGCGTATAAACGAGCAAAGGTGATGTGTGGAGTGAATGATTCAACCAGGAAGGAATTTTTGCCAAAAGAAATTGCCTATTTAGATTCCTATGTGCGAGGCGTGTATGCAAAGAGCGACCTTTCGGCGGGTGATGCACTCAATGAGTCAAATACTTTCTTGGCAATCCCGCTTCAGAAAGGTCAGATTTCTACACGCGAGTACTGGCCGAATAGGTATTCGTATCGTTTGAAAAGTAACTGCGTGAAGGATAGTCCGATCACCGTTGATATAATTGAGGCTGAGAATATCCGGGACGAGGAACAAAAAACCATTATTCGGAATAGAGGCATTTAACAAAAATCATATGATTAGAGTATCAGATTATTTAATGAAGGAATTGTCGGAAGTTTACAACGTGAAACATGTGTTTATAATTTCTGGCGGCGGGAACATGCATTTGGTTGATGCGCTCGGGAGAAATACTAACATTACTTATATCCCAAACCATCACGAACAGGCTTGCGCTATTGCCGCGGAAGCTTATTCGCGAGTAAATCAGAATCTGGGCGTTTGTTTGGTGACAACCGGTCCGGGTGGTACAAACGCATTGACAGGAGTGCTTGGGGCTTGGCTTGATTCAATTCCTATTCTTATTATCTCAGGTCAGGTAAAGCAGGAGACGCTTGCGGGTCCGGGCATGCGTCAGTTGGGAGACCAGGAGGCACCGTTGGTAGATATGGTAAAGCCGATAACGAAATATGCCGTGATGGTTGAGAAACCTGAGGAAATCAAATATCAATTGGATAAGGCAATTGTGATTGCCAAATCAGGGCGACCGGGACCTGTGTGGCTGGATATTCCGCTCGATGTCCAGGCGTCGAAGGTTGACGAAAATCGGTTAAGGATGTTGACGGAAGAGGAGCGAATTACATTACAACAAATGAGTAATGACGGGTCAAAACATCGTGATCAAGTGTCTTTTGTGATTCAAAAGATAAAAGAAGCACAGCGTCCGGTGTTGTTTGTGGGTAACGGCATCCGTCTCGCTCACGGAGTTTCCGAACTCCAGGAAGTGATACAAAAACTCCATGTACCAGTACTGGGGAGTTTTAACGGTATGGATCTTGTGGGGACCGAGAATCCTTATTTTTTTGGTAGACCTGGAACAATTGGCGGAAGGGCCGCGAACTTTATTCTTCAGAATTCTGATCTGTTTATATCAATTGGTAGCCGTCTGAATATCCGTATCATCTCCTTTAATTATAAGGCGTTTGCTCGTGAGGCTTATAAGGTCGTGATTGATATTGATTCGACCGAGCTAAACAAAAAGACACTAGAAGAGTTTGATATGAAAATAAATGTTGACGCGAAAGTATTTTTGCGAGAGCTACTCAATCAGGTCGGTACGAGTGAAATCCAGGAGAAAACAGAATGGTTATCATATTGCAATAAGGTTAAGGATCGTTATCCTCAAGTTACAGAAGAACAGAAAATTATGAAACAGTATGTTAGTGCGTATTATTTTGTTGAGAAGTTGTCAGACCAACTTGACTCAGGTGCTGTGGTTACCATGGGGGATGGTATGGCGTGTGTCATTCCTTTTAAGACGTTTAAAACCAAGTACGGCCAGCGATTAGTGCTCAATTCCGGATGTGCGGCTATGGGGTATGATCTCCCAGCTGCAATCGGCGCGTGTTATGCTCACGGCAAGAGGGATACCGTTTGTATTGCGGGAGATGGTAGTATTATGTTGAATATCCAAGAACTTCAAACCATTGTTCATAACCAGCTTCCTATCAAAATTTTTGTATTGGTAAATGATGGGTATTTGTCAATCCGCATGACTCAAGACACGTATTTTGGTGGTTTGAGAGTCGGCTCGGATCGAGGAAGTGGAGTAAGTTGTCCTGATTTCGTCAAGGTTGCACAAGCATTTGGTTTAGGCACCTATACGATCACCACAAATGCAGAAATCGACGAGAAAATCAAAGCAGTGATGAACACCACCGGTCCAGTGTTGTGTACCGTCAATCTTGATCCAGGCGAACAAATGCTTCCGAAGCTTTCATCAGAGATTAAGCCGGATGGAAGCATGGTTTCAAAACCACTGGAGGATCTGTATCCATTTTTGCCACGAGAAGAGTTTCGTTCCAACATGTTGATTCCAACCTTTAACGAATAACATTAATCCCCATGTCCGCACCCAAAATTTTCATTCTCAGTCTACCAAGATCGGGATCTTCCTTGCTCGCCCAATTAGTCGCGAGTGGATCGTATCAGACCACGCTTTCTGGTGCAGGCGGTTCGTTTGCTTCTCATGAATTTAACAAAAAGGGATATTTCGAGGATGTGCCCTTTACCTTGTTGAACGACCAGTTGATAAAGCTGTATTATGGGTTGGAGTTCAGTTTTCTTTTTCCACCCTCCTTTGAGGAATTTGTGAGTGTCATGAAGATAAGAAAAGATAAATACCCAGAAGGATATGAGTATGACGTTGATGAGACGACAGTGTTTATTCCCGAAGGTTTCGCTGAACGTGTGCAAGAGTTCACCGGAACGACGTGGGACGTGTGGGGGATTACGAGGATGATTAATGGGGGAAAATGGGAGAAATGTTACAGTAAGAATGGGGTGAACACGAAAGAGGGGATCGTGAAACAAATGCAGCGATTTAAAGAAAACATTGAAAAAGCTCCTTTTCGTCTGGCTCTGAAAGATCCGCGTTTAGGATTGATAATGCCGCTTTATGATTTCCAAGACGTCAAAGTTGTTTGGATCAAACGTGGGAGAAAAGATGTGCTGAGATCGATGCGCAAGCATTATGGGCCTCGGATGTTTACCCAACAATTCATTCCGGGTACACAGTATGTTTCAAACCATTTCAATCACAAGGTCGGGTATATGGCGTTTGATGTCTACTACGATCGTTATGAACGAGCGATTGGATATTGCGCGAATCGTTATCAACACTTGAACATTCAATTTGACGATCTGGTTCAGGGGAGCGTGTTCGAACAACTCGAAGAGTTCATTGGATCGAATGTTGATCGAACGATCATTGACAAGAGCCTTGTTGGGGGTGTGCACTGAGGTATGAAGGTAGAGTTGCCTAAAGCCATTATATTTGATCATGATGGAACGCTTGTGGACAGTGCTCCAACGGTTTGCGCTATCTTAAATCGGATGCGCCATGATCTTGGAAAGATTCCAATTGACTTTGAAGCCATTCGGTCTGAAATTAGCAGAGGGGGGAGTGATTTGATTGCCCGTGCGCTGGAGATTCCTTATGAAGAATCGGAAGAGGCGGTAAAACGTTTCCGTAGCATCTATCTCGAGACGCCTACCAAGAACGATATTCTTTATCCATTCGTACGAGAGACGCTTGAGAGTTTAAAAAAAAGTGGAATTAAACTTTGCATAAGCACCAATAAGCCGAGAAATCTAGTTACAAAGATTCTCACAGATTTGAAATTACTTCATTATTTTGATTATATGAATGCAGGTGGTGATTTGGCACGCAAAAAACCAGATCCGGAAAATATATTCGTATGTTTAAAGTTTTTATCAATGGAGCCACGTGAAGTTTGCCTCGTGGGCGATAGCGTTGTTGATCAAAAGACAGCAGAGAATTCAGGAGTTCCATTTTATTTTTTTACTTCCGGGTATGATGATGGGGTTGAGCGAAAGAAAGCAATCCTCTGTTTTGAAAATTACCAAGAGTTAATGAACTTTTTAGATAATTGAACAACCAGATAACGAGTTATGAAATGTAATTTTTGTGAAAGCACAAACCTGAGCCATGTGTACACGCCAATCAAATCAAAGATCGCATTGATGGTTTTTATTTGCCAGCAGTGCGGACTTGTTCAAACAATATCAGATGAATCCTTGGATCATCAAGTGAGTACGGTTTCTGATGAGAGCCCACGAATTTTTCGGTTGAGTTGCGACGCGGATTATTCTGATATCCGGGTTGGGAAGGGTCAAATGGTTGCAAACGCGTTGCGATCTTTTGAACAGCATTTGAAACAAGAGTCAATTCGGGAGGTATTGGATCTGTGTTCCGCCCGAGGTGATTTTGCGCTATCGGCGCTTGATTTTTTTTCTTTGGGTTCGATTGATTGCATAGATCCTGATCTCTATATGACGGTGAGCTATCAACACGACCCGAGGATCAACTTACAGATCGGGAAGTATCACGAGTTGAAGACCACAAAACAGTATGATCTTGTGTATTCGTGTCATACCCTGGAGCATTATCGGGATCCGTCCAAATACTTACGTTTCGCGGTGAATCTGATTAAGCCTGGAAAGTTTTTGTTTCTTGATGTTCCGAACATCGATGCGATTCAGGATGGAAGAAACATTGATGAGTATTTTTATGATCGGCATAAATACTATTTCACGCGTTCGATTTTGACGCAGTTTTTGCGAAGCTTGGGGATGGAGCTGGTTGGGCAAAATGAGGGTTCGTACACGATTGAATTGCTCATGAAAAAAACGGGCTTCCGACGTGAGATTGATTATGACTCCCAAACAGTAGAACAAACACATGAGCTTATTAGCTCATATAAGACAAACATTGAGACTAATCGGAGCAAACTTCCCGCCGTTGCTTCAATGATTCGCGATTTGGGTCGCAGCAAGGTCAATGTTGCGTTTGGATGCGGGAGGGTACTGGACGCTTTTCTTGCTTATGGGAAACTCGATATCGAAGTGTTTTCATTGCTGATCGACAACTTTCTGATTAACGCGACTCCGGAGCTCTATGGGAAACCGCTGTACCGCACCTCGATCCTTGATACAGAACACGTGGATAACATTTTTTTATTCACGCGCTCTTCAACGGGCGCCTTGATGGCGGATCTTACAAAACAATATCCGAAGACTTGTGTTACGCATATTAATGCACTTATTGATTCCCTATGAATAAAGTATTTATTACTGGTGGCAGTGGGTTTATTGGTAGAAATCTCACAGAACAGCTGGGAGAAGCTTTTGCGCTCACGGCGCCTACGAGCACAGAGTTAAATTTACTCGACAGTGAGAACGTAAAAGAATATTTGGAACAACACCGTTTCGATACGGTTATTCATTGCGCCACTCATGACGCGAGCAGGAATTCAAAAAAGGATCAGAGCATGGTGTTTTATAATAATTTAAGGATGTTTGTTAATCTTGCGCGCTGTCATAGGTCATTTGGCAAGATGCTCTATTTCGGATCTGGGGCGGAATTTGATGCCGAGCATTACATTCCGCAGATGCAGGAGGATTATTTTGGGACCTTTGTTCCAAAAAATGATTATGGTTTTTCCAAGTACATCATGGGTCAGTATATTAACCAACTTCCCAATGTGTATGATTTGCGAATCTTTGCATGCTTTGGGAAATATGAAGATTGGGAAATACGTTTTATTTCTAACGCGATTTGTAAAGTTGTCCACGATCTTGACATCACAATGCGTCAGAACGTATTTTTTGATTACCTCTATGTCAATGACTTGGTTCGGATCGTGAAATGGTTCATTGAACAGGGTAGGCTTGAGCACAGGCATTATAATGTCTGCACCGGAAAACCCGTGGATTTGTTTACATTGGCGCAGAATATACTCAAAGCATCAGGTAAGCAACTTGAGATTCGAGTTGATTCTCCAGGGTTTAAACCCGAGTATTCCGGCGATAACAGTCGGCTGATGAAGGAAATGGGTGGTTTTGAATTTACTCCGGTTGATCAAGCGATCAAAGAGCTGTATGATTGGTATGAGTCGAGAAAAATTGAGATACCTGAAGAACTGCTTCTCATAGATAAGTAATGATTATGGACAATCAAAAACGCCTTATTTCCGTTGTGATTCCCTGTTTCAACGAAGAGGAAAATATACCGAACACCTATCGGGTTGTGAAGGGGATAACAGATCAAATTGGTAAGTACGATTTTGAGGTTATTTTCGTTGATAACGGGAGTAGTGATCGGTCATCTGAATTGATGAGCGACGTGGCGCGGACGAATCCAAACGTAACCGCCGTACTGTTATCTCGGAATTTTGGTCCGGAGTCCTCTGGTCTTGCCGGTCTGTCTCACGCTCGGGGCGACGCGATTATTCTGATGGCAGCCGATCTGCAGGATCCGCCCTCGTTGATTCCCGGATTCATCAAAAAGTGGGAAGAGGGATATGACATGGTTCTCGGACAAATCATTTCCACTCAAGATAGCAGGCTCATGCTTTGGATGCGGAGAAAGTTTTATCAGACATTGCGGAAAGTGTCGTATGTTGATATTCCTTTGAATGTTTCAGGATTTGGACTGATTGACAAGAAAGTAAATCAAGCGATTATAGCGATGCCGGAACGGAGCAGGTTTTATCGGGGACTTCTTGCTCTTGCCGGTTTCAAACAGGCATTTGTCCCGTTCAAGCGTCCGGAGCGACAATTTGGGAAAACATCGTACAATTTCATGAGATACGTGAAGCACGCGGAAAAAGGATTATTTGGTTTTACCACGCTTCCGCTTGACCTGATTTCGTATCTTGCAATTGGTCTCGTGTTACTTTCGATTCTTGGGAGCTTAATCTATGTTATTTGGGTGCTTGCATTTGGTAATCCGATCAAGGGTTCCATGACACTATTACTTGCGATCACATTCTTCGGTGGGGTGCAGTTATTCGCGACAAGCATTCTTGGGAAATACATTGGTATTATCTTTGAAGAAACCAAGCAACGGCCAAACTACATTGTTAAAGATGTTGTGTCGCAATCAACGCATGGTTCAAATAATTCTTAAGATTCCGTTTGTTGCTCGGTTTTGGCATATATTCCGTTCGTCGGAAATGTTGAAGTTCTTGTTTGTTGGAGGATTGAATACAATCGTGGGTTACGGATCATTTACCGTCTTGGTACTACTGAATGTTCACTATGCGATTGCCGCTACAACATCGCACGTTGTTGCTGTTGCGCATAGTTATGTCTGGAATAAATTTTTCACGTTTAAAAACGATAGGAAAGCGACACACATCGAAATTGCTAAATTTGCGGTTGTCTATCTTGTCGTATATCTGGTCAACCTCTCATTGCTGTGGTTCTTTATTGAAAAAAATCACATTCACCCTTTGGTCGTTCAGGCGTTCGCGGTTGTGTTGATCGCCGTGATTTCCTTTGCTGGTCAAAAGTTTTGGGTGTTTAATAAAAAGGTCGTTCAGACATAAAGTTGTCATGGTGGGCTAGTCGAATCCATGACGTTAAGAATGCTCTTCGACAAGCTTAGAGTGACAAACAACCTTATGAAACATTACGTTTGCACCGGTTCATGTAAAGGAGTTAGCGATAAGCCTCAAAATTGCCAAGACGAATCCTGTGAAATGCACGGTCACCCGCTTGTTCCATGTGATTGTGAAGACGGGAAACATGAGGGAATTCAACGCAAAGATAAGGTAGAGTAACCGCTCACTGGGGGTCAACCGCCGTTGACTCCCTGCACAATGTCAATCCAATGAATCTCCCGATCGTCTCATGAAGAATGGAAGGTTTTTCTCGGTTGATGCGCTGCCAAAAGAGTTGGTGGAACATCATGATGTAATTATTAGAAAGGCGGTTGATGCGTTGAGAAAGTAAAGTAACGATTGTCATCCTCGCGCAAGCGGGGATCCAAACAACCAAAATAAAAACCAAAAGATCTGTTCGTTTTCTTTTTTGTTTTTTGGATTCCGTATCAAGTACGGAATGACAATTCACTTTTATTTGATAACGATTTTGTATGACAAAAAAATCAATTCGAGTGCCGTATGGACTGTCTGTCCATGGAAAGGATGAAATAAAGGCCGTAGTAGATATTTTAAAAGGGAATACAGCCCTTGGGAAGAAGACACATGAATTTGAGGGGAAGATCGCCAAGATGTTTGGGAAGAAATATGGAGTCATGGTGAATTCAGGATCCTCAGCGAACTTGTTAGCGTTTGAGATCCTTAATCTTCCGAAAGGATCAGAGGTCATCACTCCGTTGTTGACATTTGCAACGACTGTCGCGCCAATCGTGCAAAAGGGACTCGTGCCTGTGTTTGTGGATGTTGAGCCCGATACGTTCTTAGTTGATATTAATCAAGTTGAAAAAGCTATTACCAGAAAGACTCGAGCGCTGATGATCCCGTCGCTACTGGGCAATGTTCCCAATATGCAGCGCCTCGCGCAGATCGCGAAGAAATATAAATTATGTTTCATCGAAGATTCATGCGACACGCTCGGAGGGAAGTATGCCGGGAGACCGACAGGATCATATTCGCATATTTCCACCACGAGTTTCTATGGTTCGCACATCATCAACGGCGCTGGCGGAGGAGGAATGATTTGTGTCAATGACCATGAATGGGCTCGTCGGCTTGTGGTGCTGCGGGGGTGGGGAAGAGAATCTTCGTTGTTTGGTGAAAAAGAAACCTCCGAACAGCTCAAAAATCGTTTTTACGCTCGGCTTGATGGGATTCCATATGACGCAAAATTTATTTTTAGCGAGATCGGATATAACTTTTTACCTCTTGAATTGTCGTCAGCATTCGCGCTCGTTCAGCTTGAGAAACTATCGAAATTTGTCTCCATTCGTCGAAAGAACTTTGCACGACTGTATCGTTTCTACCGGAAATATGAAAAGTTTTTTATCCTTCCCAGACAGACAGCAAAGTCTGTAACTGCTTGGTTGGCGTTCCCGCTCATTATTAAAGACTCAGCGCCATTTACGAGAAGAGAAATTACTGAACATTTAGAGCGGGCAAACATCCAAACAAGGCCGATTTTTACGGGAAACATTGTGAAACAACCAGGATTTGATCATATCCCCCACAAAAAAGCTCAAATGAGTTATCCAAATACCGAGCGGGTGATGAGGAATGGTTTCGTTGTTGGTTGTCATCAGGGCCTTACGTCGAAGCAGTTGAGTTATCTCGAACAACAGGTTACAAGCTTTCTCAACCAATATGAGTCACATACTCGATAACGTCGGTTTGTGGAACCTATTTCGTAGTGCTCTTGATGCCTGTTTTGGTCATTACCGCATTCGAGTCGAGATTATGAGGGGGTTTGGAATCAACCGTTCAATGTCAATTTTGGACGTCGGTTGTGGTACGGGACAATTTTCACAGATAACCGATTCAGACTATCTTGGTATTGACATGGATTGTAAGTACATTGAGGATTCACGGAAGAAATATGGTTCAGAGAAAAAACGATTTGAATGCGTGAGTCTGCAAGACGCGCGTTTTGAACGACAGTACGACGTGTCTCTTATGGTTGATTTAACCCATCACATCTCGGATGACGATCTTCGTGATTTATTGGTACACCTGAAAAAGGTTACATCGAAATTTGTTGTTTTTTTTGATCCGGTGAAACAGGACAAATGGAATATCCTAGGGAGACTCATTACATCGTTAGACCGCGGTAAATTCATTCGGTCACGAGAGACTGAATTGAACATCATTTCAGAATACTTCAATGTGTTGAATGTCAAGAATTTAAAAATGCTTCACATCAATGGAATTGCAGTTTTTGCAAAACCGAAATAATATCACCTTCTGAAGGGTTTTGAAAGTGTTTCGAACCACAAATCCGGAAGCCACCAGAGGGTATGGCGGATAAACCAGACGTACCAGGGGAAATAGAAATCGGATCGATAGTTTTCTATTGTTTTTGCGATGAATTGGGCGGCGCGGTCTGCGGAGCAGATGAATGGCGAAGGTCTTTTGTCGGCAAAGCGGGGGTTGATGGTTGTGTTGATGGGACCAAAGTGGATGGTTTTAAATTTGATTCCCTCTTTTGCGCATCTAATTTTCAAACTTCTCATTACCATTTCAAGTCCAGCTTTACTTGCGGCATAAGACGCGCTTGTTGCGTCGGGCCAATGAGCGAAGAGGGAAGAGATAGCGATAAACTGTCCACGTTTCCGTTCCCGGAATGTTGTCAGGAATGCGTTGACCCATAGGAGTGGTCCTTCAAGATTTGTTCGCAGCACTTCCATTGCGTTTTGATAGAACGTTGTTGGATCAGTGTCGTCTTTCACGATTGCGGCATTTAGCACAACAACATCAGGAACAAACTGTTCTTTTTGCATTAGTTTTACCGATTCGTTCACAGAGCCCGAGTTAGAAGTATCACACACGCTCCAATGAAATAAATTGGAGTGTAACTCATTTTGAAGTTGTTCTAATAATTCTTTTCTTCGTGCAATACCCCAGACAGTATGTCCATTTGATACAAGCAGTTTTGCAAGTTCTCTCCCGATTCCGGATGACGCTCCTGTGATGAGAATATTCATAGATCTTATACTAATACTAATGAAGCCTCCGACAAGCTCAGGGTGACAAGTAAACAAGTTCAGTATACTTTCTGAAACCTTTTTTGACAACCCCGAATCTATAAACGTATAATGAACGCATCAAGTCGAAATATAATATCATCAAAGCGACCTCTTTATGAACGCAAAGATTAAGTCAGTGTTTTTTGTTTTATTTGTCGTCGGATTGTTTATAGCCGGAACCTCGTTATTTGCTGCGGGGGAAACAATAACAACATTTGTCGGAACAGGTGTTGCCGATTTCTCGGGTGACAGTGGACAGGCGACTGATGCAGAGCTATTTGGTCCGTTGTTTACCATATTCGGTCCGGATGGAAATTTGTATTTTCCTGACAACGTGAACCATCGGCTTCGGAAGATTGACATGACGACTAATATTATTACCAGCATCGCAGGGAGCGGAACAACGGGTCCGGGCGGTGGGGGGTTTGGAGGGGACGGCGGATTAGCGACGGACGCAACATTGAATTTCCCACAGAAGATTGTTTTTGATTCGCTTGGAAACATCTATTTTGCCGACAACGCGAACAACAGAGTGCGGAGAATAGACGCGATTACCGGAATCATTACAACAGTAGCGGGAACTGGTGTCGCTGGCTTTTCCGGTGACGGAGGGATGGCGGCCTTAGCCGAGTTGTTTGGTCCCACATCGGTGCTCGTGGAAGCTGATGGTGATATATTAATCTCTGATCAGCGTAACCATCGTATCCGACGTATTGATGCTGTGACAGGGAATATTTCTACAATCGTTGGCAGCGGTCCGACCGGGCCTGGTCCAGGAAGTTTTGGAGGAGACGGCGGTCTTGCGACCGACGCTTTGCTATACAATCCTCAAGATATTATTCAAGAACCAGACGGCGATTTGCTTATTACCGATATGTCAAACAACCGCATTCGACGTGTTGACGCAGTGACGGGAACTATCACAACAATTGCAGGAGCGGGACCGAGTGGGGAGGCGGGAGGAGGGTTTGCGGAAGACGGGGGAGCGGCGGCGGACGCGAAATTGTTTTTTCCAACAGCGTTGGTACTTGACGCGGATGGGAATATTCTGTTCTCGGATCAGTACAATCATCGGATCAGAAAGATTGATGCGGTTACCGGAATTATTACGACCGTTGTTGGTTCTGGACCAACAGGAATTGGCGCGGGGAGTTTTGGCGGCGACGGAGGAGACCCGACGTTGGCATTGCTCAATCAACCGAACGGAATTGCGGTTGACTCGATGGGAAGGCTCTTCATTGCGGATCAAGTGAATCACCGAATCAGAGTTGTTGGTGAACCGGAACCGGTAGTGAAAGAAGTTGGGATAGACATTTGGCCGTTTGTAAAGCCAAATATCGTTGTGCCCGGTAGTAATATGACTGTCCTTGTTGCCGTGAAGACTTCGGAAGACTTTGACTTTAGCACGATTGACCCAACGACGGTGAAGTTTGGACCCGATGGCGCGCCCGCGCAAAAGAGAGTGATCGGACTCGATGTGGATCGTGACGGCGATCGCGATGTGATATTCACGTTCAAAATGAAACAGTCGGGGATTGAGTGCGGTGATACGGAAGCGAGTTTGTCGGGTAAGACTTTGATCGGGGAATCGTTTCAGGGAACGGATTCGATCGTGACGCTGGGGTGCAGGAGAAGGTAATGAAGCTATGAAAGTGTACAAAACACATGTAATGCCATTTACTGGGAGTAACTATCGAGAAGTCAAGGAAAGCGCATCAAGCTTTTACAAGGAGTTGAAAAGGAAGTCGAAAAGACGACCATACGTTCGGTCTGCTTATTTCGGAAGACAAAAAATTTTTCTCGAGTTATTTTGGGTTCATGTGTTAGAAAAGAATTATTGGGATCAGATGAGGAGAATGAAATTGTTTGCATGCGGAGTTGAACTTATTCAAAAATCACACTTTGAACCTTCATCGAAAGAAAATCCCAATAAACGAGGTGAGCTATTGCATCGTTTCGCTGGCATAACCAAAACTCACGAAATGTTCTTCGTTCAGATCAAGGAAGATAAGCGTACAAATCAAAAATGGCTGATGTCTGTGTTCCCAGTTGAAAGAGATAAATTTGAATAAAAGAAAAAGACTTTCCGCTAGTTGTGGTGTATAAACCACGGGCCGAAAGCCTTTTTCAAATCCAATATACATCATGAGTCAATTATTTGTCAAGATCATTGGGGTGTTGAGCAATAAATATTATGTCTTTTTTCTTGCGTTGGCGACAATTCTCTATTTTATCGCAACCAGGTTGTTTCAGGATAGTCTGATGTATTCGATTTCTTCGCGTCTTGATCCATACCCTGGATATCCGCTTCTTCCCGAACCGTACGAGATTCCTCTATATTTGGCTGGATATGTGGTTATTCCGGTGATGGCATTATTGCTTTATTTTATTTTTAATAAGATTTCCTCCCTCTGTCATTCCCGCGTAGGCGGGAATCCAGAAACCAAAAATCAAAAACAAACAGACCATACTGTCATTCCGAGCGAAGTGTTAACGGAGTCGAGAAGTCTCTCTCAAAAGGGTTTTGTGCCAATAAAGGGATCCCTCGACAAAGCTCGGGATGACAAGTCTTTTGGTTTTTTTGTTGGTTTTTTGGATCCCAAATCAAAGTTTGGGATGACAACGTTGGTGACATTTATCTTGACTATCGTAGGAATAGGGCTTCTTGGAATCTATCTCTTTCGTCCTGATTTTATCGACTTCATTATTTCCTATTTTCAACGCCAAAGCGTCTGGCATCTCCTCTGGTTATTATTCACGAAAAGACTTTATATTGTCCAGATTGCATTTGCGGGTGCTCTCATTGTACTTGTGTTTTCTTATTGGAGGCAATGGTCTTTGGTTGGATGGATTCAGGAGCTGAAAAACTGGCGATCATGGAAATGGCTCATTCCGATATTGGGAATAGTATTAACACTCGTTATTTTTCATCCGAATTTCCCAGCTCAAGACGGATTCGCGAATTACATTGTTAGTCCGGCCTATGAGATAACGCAGGGAAGACCTCTGCTATATGAAACGTTTAGCTTGTATGGTGTTTTGAATACGTATGTGGTTGCGTTACTGTTTAAACTCGGTCTTCCGGCAAC
>CAYYDP010000022.1:0-22681 GCA_964470645.1 uncultured Gammaproteobacteria bacterium | reverse complement strand
ATGCGTTCGACGCGAATAAAATCGGGAAAGGCATAAAAACCGTGCGTCTTGCGAAAAAAGGGGAAACGGTTGTTTCGTTAGATGGGATTGAACATGAGTTAAATGAATCGATGCTTGTTGCCACTGATGGTGACGGGAATGCCATCGATCTTCCTGGGATTATGGGAGGAAAGGAGAGCGAGGTAGATGATCAAACAAAAACCATCTGGCTTCAAGCCGCGGTGTTTGACCGTATTACAATACGGAAAATGAGTTTAGCATTGGCTCACAGGACTGACGCTTCTTCACTCTATGAGAGAGGAGTTGATCCAAACCTGACCATTGGCGCGTTAATGAGAATGTTTGAGCTTTTGAAGGAAACGTGCCCGGACGCGACGTTACTCCAGTGGTTTGATGAATACCCGAAACCGGTTGAGCCTCGGGAAATAGTATTTGAACCGACGACCGTCCAGAAACAGCTTGGGGCTGAAATTTCGGATAACGAATCGAAAGAAATGTTGGAACGACTGGGATTTGGCGTCGTAGCCTCAAAGAGCGCATGGACCGTGCGTGTGCCCACCCATCGGAAAGACGTACATGGTTTTCAAGATATTTGTGAGGAGATCGGGAGGGTGTACGGATATGATCGGATCATGCCACTCGAACACGTTGCCCCGCTCCGAGCTCCAATTGTTCCTCAGGGGATTCTAACCCGAGAGATGTTTCGCGATGTCTTGGTTGGATCCGGGTACAACGAGGTGATTACCTATGTGTTTTGGTCTGAACGCGACGTGAAACACCTCAACGTTGATCCTCAGAAATTTGTAGTCGTTCAAAACCCCATTTCTGAAGACTTGAAATATTTGCGAACCAGCTTGCTTCCTGGAATGCTCAAGGTTGTTGAATTGAATCAGGGGAGATTTGAAGCATGCAATGTGTTTGAAGTTGGGAAGGTGTTTGAGCGGCCAACCGAGGAGCGAGAGCGGTTTGCGTGTTTGGTTTCGGATTCAGGTTCTCCTGAATTGTTGTTTCGGAAAATGGTAGGTGTTTGGGAAACGATAGTGTACACACTCAAACTTTCAAATGAATATGCCAGAGAATCGCTCGACCCGGCGAAGACGTTTGAGGCTTCGATGTGGTTATCGCGCTCAGAGAGTGTCTCGTTGAAGATCGGTGACTTCAGAGTCGGAATCATTGGTTTGGTAAAGCCGAAGATGCTCGATTCGTACGGAGTTAAGCGAAGTGTTGCGTATATTGAACTTGATGCGGAAGCCTTGGTTAGTTTGACAGAAAATCGTTGGGAGTATCAGAAACTACCCCAGTACCCCTCAGTACTACGGGATATTGCCTTGGTTGCGGACAATCAGGTGACGTACGCTGATATTTTTGCTATACTGAAGACATCGGAAAATCTTGTGAATAGTGAGCTATTTGACGTGTATCAGGGTAAAGAGTTAGGAGAGGGAAAACGGTCGTTGGCGTTTCATTTGGAATTTTCGCATCCGGAAAGGACACTTAGGTCCGAGGAGGTTGATGAGAGTTTGAATAAAGTTTTGAAACAATTAGAAACGCAGCTGAACGTCGTGCTGCGGAAATGACAACATTACATGGAGTTAAGTGAAATTACCAAGAAATGGATGGATTTTGTTCAAGCGGACTTGGAAGCGGCAGAAGTTTTGTTTGAGCACCCAAAGTCAGATCGGTCGTGGCAGATGGTTGTCTTTCACTGTCATGAGGCGGTTGAAAAACTTCTTAAAGCCATTCTCGTGCATCAAGGGAAAGAAGTGAAGAAAATTCACGATTTGACGAGGCTGTTGGAGCTTGTTGGCATTGAGTTACCGGAAGTACATGCGACGTTTATCGAAGAGCTTAATCCATGTTATCCGGGACAACGATATCCGGATCTTCCAGTACATGACCCGGTTCGAAGGTATGATCGTTTAGTTGCGGAATATTATCTTCAAAAAACGAAAGCATTTTTGATATGGATCAAACAATATCATTTGATGTGAATACTATGGTGCGTCAGTATGTCAGTACGTTTCCTCCCAGGATAGACGTGGAAGGCGTGTTTTTGTTTGGCAGTTTTGCGCGCGGAGATCAGCGGGACGACAGCGATGTTGATTTGATTGTGGTTTCGAAAGATTTTGCGGATATGCATACGTTGGATCGGATGATTTTACTCTCAAGACTTCGCCGGAACGCCCCGTTGACGCGTCAAGTTGCTATGGACATTTTTGGCTATACACCCGAGGAGTTTGCGCACTTGGAAGACGAATCCGTGATCATGCAGCAGGCAAAGAAAGAAGGGAGGTTTGTCTGGAAGAGGTCGGATTCGGATAGACGAGAGTTCCAGTCAAAACGTTAAAACAATTAGAAACGCAGCTCAACGTCGCGCTGCGGAGGTAAAAAAGCATATTTATGGCAATTGATAAAGAGATAGGAGTTGAACAAACAAAGGTTGAAGGAATTTTAGAAGTCGGAGAACGGAAATCCCATATAGGATTTTAAAAGATGGGAGATGGGAGTTTTTCAAAAGTGATATTAAGGGATTGAGCTATCAAGATTTATTGCCAAACTGGCGGAAGTTTGAAGTTGAGAGAACTGTGCGGGGAACCGTTGCTTATGAGTTAATTAGAAAGTTAGAATAAAAAAGGTAGAATAAAATTTGTTGTCATCTCAACGTTTCATAAAAATGTCATTGCGAGCGAGTTCCCAATGCTACATCGGGACGAGTGCGGCAATCTTCCTCTTTCGTTTCCCCTCTTAAGATAAGAGGGGACTAAGGGGAGTTATGAAGTTTGGAGCGAAAGGCGTTGATAATCGGAAACACTTGTTTCACGCGTTGAAGCATAACTCTCCCCAACCCTCCCTTACCTTAAGGGAGGGAGAAAGATAGGGATGACGAAGGTAGCTCTTCGACGTTGCTTTGGGTGACAAGTAATATATGTCAAAAAAAGAAGAAAAGAAAAAAGGAGGATACGGTGCGGATCAAATAACCGTGCTTGAAGGGCTTGAGCCAGTGAGAAAACGCCCTGGAATGTATATTGGTTCAACCGGAGAGGCGGGGTTACATCATCTCATTTGGGAAATTGTCGACAACTCCATTGATGAAGCAATGGCTGGGTTTTGTACAAGAATTGTTGTCACGCTGCTTCCTGATCATTATGTGAGCGTTGAAGATAATGGTCGTGGAATTCCTGTCGATGTTCATAAAAAAACGGGAACCTCAGCCCTTGAGGTCGCGCTCACCAAACTTCACGCAGGTGGAAAGTTTGATAATGAAACGTACAAGACATCCGCGGGGCTGCACGGCGTGGGTGCGTCGGTGGTGAACGCGCTTTCCGAACATTTGAAGGCAGAGGTGCGCAGGGAGGGAAAGTTGTGGATGCAGGAGTATGCTCGTGGAAAAGCAAAAGCGAAAGTGAAACCAGTGGGAAAGGCCTCGACCACGGGTACAACGATCACGTTTAAACCAGACATCCAGATTTTTCAAACCCTCGAGTTTAATCGCGATACAATCCTTGATCGTTTCCGTCAACAGGCGTATCTCACAAAGGGGATTCGGATCGTCCTCAAGGACGAACGTGATGCTGATAAGCCGTTTCAGTACGAGTTTTATTTCGAGTCGGGAGTTTCTGCGTACTTGCGACATCTGAATCGTTTTAAAGAGCCGGTGCAACCGGAGGTATTTTATCTTGATAAAGAAGTAAATCCGAAAACCGTGGACGAAACCGCGCGTGATGAACGACCCATGCGCGTTGAGGTGGCACTTCAGTACACCAAGGATTTTAAAGAGACGTTGATGCCATTCGCGAACAATGTGCTGAACCCTGAGGGTGGAACGCATATTGTTGGATTTAAAACGGCGTTGACACGTGTGCTGAATTCCTACGCTCGTTCAAAGGGATTTTTGAAAGAAAAGGATGAGAATTTGTCTGGTGAAGACGCTCGTGAGGGGTTAACGGCGATTGTGAGCGTGAAGCTTTCAGAACCACAGTTTGAGGGCCAAACAAAGGCTAAACTTGGGAATCCAGAAGCCCGCACAGTTGTTGAATCGGTATTTGGTGAGTATTTCGCTCATTTTCTTGAAGAGCATCCCCGTGACGCAGAGTCAATCTTGGAAAAGTGCGTGCTTGCTCAGCGAGCGCGTATTGCGGCGAAAGCGGCTCGGGAGTCCGTGATTCGGAAAGGCGTGCTTGACGGATTAACGCTCCCTGGAAAACTCGCTGACTGCTCCAGTAAGGATCCTTCGCAATCAGAATTATTTATTGTTGAGGGAGACTCCGCTGGTGGCTCGGCAAAACAGGGGAGGTCGCGGGAATTCCAGGCGATCTTGCCGCTCCGGGGAAAGATTATGAACGTAGAACGCGCGCGTATTGACAAGATGCTCGCGAACAATGAAGTGAAGTCATTGATCATCGCTCTGGGCACGAATTTTGGTGAGCAATTTGCAATTGAGTCCCTGCGGTATCACCGAATTATTATCATGACCGACGCCGATGTTGATGGTTCCCATATTCGAACGCTGCTCTTGACGCTTTTTTATCGTCATTTTCCAGAACTGGTTACCAAAGGACATCTCTACATTGCTCAACCTCCGTTATATCGGCTTCAAAAAAACAAAGACATTCGATACGCTTACGCGGATGAAGAAAAAGAAGCCTTGTTGAAAGAAATGAGCGCGCAAGCGATAATGAAGTCAAAAGCGGCTGAGGTTAAACGCTCTGCCAAGAAATCGGGAGATGGGGGAATGGAAGCGGTTGATGAGCCCAGTGGGGAAGTGTCTGAAATTGGTGTTGGAGAAAATATTTCCGGGATCAATATTCAACGATACAAAGGTTTGGGAGAAATGAACCCTGAACAGCTATGGGAAACGACCATGAATCCCCAAACTCGGGTCATGAAATTGGTGACCGTTGAAGACGCGGAAAAAGCCGATGAGGTGTTTGATATTCTGATGGGTTCGGAGGTTGCCCCCCGAAAGCACTTTATCCAAACCCATGCGAAGAATGTAAAGAATCTTGACATTTAATCTGTTATTCTTTAGGATAAGGGGAGTGAAGGCCCTCGGGGGCTTTTTAGAATACGAAAATCAAGGGATAGGGAAAAGGGTATAGGGTATAGTTAAATTTCCTAAACCCTAAACCCTAAACAAACCCTAAACCCTAATATGATTGGATCACTGAAACAATATTTCCAAGAAGCTCGGGTAGAGCTCAAAAAAGTCATTTGGCCGACCAAGCAGGAAACGGTTCATTCAACTATGTTGGTGATTGGGATCAGTCTTGCGGTCGCGGTCTTTTTAGGCGCTCTCGATTTTGTGTTTAATTTAGGATTGGAGAAGTTAATACAATAGTCACATAGCACACATCACGTAGCTCGTAACAAAAAGAACATCAGGCGTTTCTTCGGGACTAAATGTTCCATGTTACGTGTTCCATGATCCATGATTCATTATGCCTCGACAAACAGAACAACATGGAAGACATTGGTACGTCCTTCATACGTATTCGGGGTATGAAGACGCCGTCGCAACGAATTTAAAACAACGCATCCAGTCCATGGACATGGACGATTATATTTACGAGGTGTTGGTTCCAACGGAAACCAAAATTAAGATTAAAAACGGAAAGCGCAAGACGATCCGGGAAAAAATTTTTCCAGGGTACGTGCTTGTGAATATGGTTGTGACGGATGAATCGTGGTATGTGGTGAGGAACACCCCGGGAGTTACTGGTTTTGTGGGAACGGGAATTACGCCAACGCCAGTATCAGAGCAGGAGATCACGGGTCTGCAAAAGCGAATGGGTCTTGAGGAGCCGAAATATCAGATGGACATTTCTGTCGGGGCTCCGGTCAAGATTACTGACGGGCCGTTCCGGGATTTTGACGGCAAAGTCTCAGAGGTTGACGAATCCCGTGGAAAGGTTAAAGTATTGGTGCCGGTATTCAATAGAGAGACTCCTATCGAATTAGACTATCTACAAGTCAAGAAAATATAGGGTGAAAACATGAATAGATGTTGAAATCCCAAACTCCAAGCACCAAATCACAAATAAATTCCAATGACCAAAATCCAAAATAATACCCGATTGTTTGAAATTTGAGATTTTAAATTTGGAACTTATTTGGAAATTGGAATTTACATTAAGGTATGGCAAAGAAAATTAAAACAATAGTAAAATTGCAATTGCAGGCTGGAAAAGCGAATCCCGCTCCTCCAGTCGGTACTGCCTTGGGTCCTCAAGGGATCAATATTCAGGATTTTTGCAAACAGTTTAACGATCAGACCCGCGATAAAGAAGGGGTGATTCCTGCGGAGATTACCATTTTTGAAGACCGTACATTTACGTTTAAATTGAAGACTCCACCTGTCCCAAATCTTCTTATGAAAGCTGCTGGGGTTGAGAAGGGTTCCGGGAAGCCTTTACAGGAAAAGGTTGGTAAGGTTACCAAGAAGCAGGTTGAAGAGATTGCAAAACTCAAGATGGTTGACTTAAACACAACTGATGTTTCCGCCGCGATGCGCATGGTGGAAGGAACGGCGAAACAGATGGGAATAACAATTGAATAGCGTATAGGGTACAGCGTATAGGGTACAGGGTAATACAAAAGATCTACCCGCGATCTCTTAAACGCTGAACGCTGAACGCTGAACGCTTTATGAGTAAACGTTTTGATGAAATTTCTAAACTCGTTGACCCAAATAAAACATACTCGCTTGTTGAGGCTCTTGAGCTTGCCAAGAAAACGTCAACTGTGAAGTTTGACGCCTCACTCGAAGTTCATATGAATCTTGGGATTGATCCCACGAAACCCGACCAGGTAGTTCGGGGAACCGTTGTCTTGCCGTGGGGAAGTGGAAAGACAAAAAAAGTTGCTGTGTTTGCTGAGGGCGACAAAGTTAAAGAGGCCCGCGAAGCGGGTGCAGACGTCATTGGAGGAGCTGAGTTGATACGTGAGATTAAAGAATCTGGAAAGGTGAGTTTTGATGTTGCCATCGCGACACCCGATATGATGAAAGATTTGGCGCAGATCGCTAAGGTTTTGGGTCCCAAAGGGCTAATGCCGTCTCCCAAGAACGAAACCATTACCCCAAACATTAAAAAAGCTGTTGAAGAGTTAAAAAAAGGCAAAGTGCCGTTTAAGAATGATGAGACGGCGAATATCCATCAAGTGGTGGGCAAGATTTCTTGGGATGCAAATAAGCTTGAGGAAAACGTCAAGGCGTTTGTTGAAGCGGTGCGAAAGTCAAAGCCATCGGCCGCAAAAGGTACCTTTATTAAGAATATGGTTCTTTGTTCTTCCATGGGTCCGGCAATCAAGGTTTCGATCGCGTAACTCGTAGCTCGTAACATGAGACATGGATCGTGGATCGTGGAACTTGGAACAAGCTTTGACAGGCCCAAAAGCCTGTTTTTTGTTTGAGGTAGGTCATGGGACGAGAGCACTTCTTTTTTGTCATCCTGAAGTTTCGTTCAGGATCCAGAAAACCAATAGTAAAACAAAAAAGACTGTCATCGCGAACGGATGTACTTCCTGGGAGGAAGTAGTCGAGCGAAACGTGGCGATCTCAGATGTTGGCAATCGGCAGAATGAGATTGCCCGCCTTGACTTGCCTCGATTCGGCGAAGCGGATCTCTGTCAGTCGAGGCAGGCTTCGTCGCAAAGCCTTCTCGCAATGACAGTATTTAGTTTTTAAAACGAAATGAAGCCCCGGAAGAACGATTGTGTGTTCTCACGGGGCTTCGCGGTTTTCCCAGCCGACACTGGGAATCGTGCGGCAGCTGAAGCTACCGCACTACTGGGAGGTGGGTTACATGGTAACAGTGACGGTTGCGGTCCGTTTTTTTTTGCCGGGTGAAAACGGAATAAAGATCGCTGTGTACCCGGCAGGCACGGCGGGTGGGGCGGACGATGCAACGGGTTCGCCCCAGAGGTCGGGGTCACTGGGGTCGCTCGGCATTGGGCGGGGCTTGGGTGGCGCTTGGTTTTTTGGTGTCTGCAAAAAGTCTAAAAACTGCCGATGCCGCCGGTCCTGGCGGCGCTCGTACAGCAACGCCAGGAGGGCGACGAGTAGGAGGGCGGCGATCAACAGCCATGGAAAAATGTCAAATTTTGCGGCGGGAGCAGTCGCCACGGCGTTGTGGCGAAACACAACCATCGCCACGCGCTCGTTGCCGGTCAAAACATTCAGGGTGAAGCTTGGCAGCCCAACAGCGGCTGCCAGGTTGCGGGCACGGGCCAACAGAATGGGGGCATTGGCGATGGCGTCGCCCGCCTCCCACCGGTCAGCGCCGGCGTAGATGCCGACCACTTGGGCGTCGCGGGGGAGCGTGATGCTTACGGGGAGCTCGTACTCCCCTGGCTTAAAGAAGATAGCCAGGGTGTCGAGCCGTCCCTCTTGGGCGAGCACCCAGGATGGCGCGCTCAAGCCCAAGCAGAGGGCGAGAAAAAGCAGTGTTTTGTGTTTCACGTGAAACTCCGGTTAATTTGTCATCGCAAGTCTCTCCTTGCTGTCATCCTGAAGTTTCGTTCAGGATCCAGAAACCAAAAGCAAAACAAACAGATCTTTTGGTTTTTTTCTTTCTGGATTCCAGCCTGCGCTGGAATGACAAAGAAAAGACTGCAATGACGGGTTGAGATGTTTTCCCGCGTGTGTCGGCACGCGGGAGTATGTGAATTGTGAAATGAGCAAATTTGGACTCGCCGTCAGTACAGAGCCGCGACGACGAGTGACGTCCCACATGGGGACGGCTCTCAAATCCGCGTTGATCCGCGCTTTATCAGCGTGAATCCGCGTTTTATGAGAACGCCCGAGTATAGCAGAAGAAGAAGTCAACCCCCGTGTAATAAAAAGTGGCTCAAATAAGCCCAATTCTTGCAAATAATGTAGCGGTGAGGTAGACTAGAGTTAAGGTTTTGTCATCCTGAACTTGATTCAGGATCCAGAAACAAAAACACAAAAGAAAAGATCGTATGGAACATCGGTACTTTGTCTACCTCATGGCAAGTAAGAAGAACGGGACGTTATATATTGGTGTGACTGATAATCTTGTCAAAAGAGTGTGGGAGCACAAGAATGACGTCATCGAAGGGTTTACACAAAAGTATCAAATCCATTTATTAGTTTACTTTGAAGAGTATTCGGATATTCGTGAAGCGATACAACGTGAGAAGCAACTAAAGGTTTGGAAACGAGATTGGAAGGTCAACCTAATTGAAAAAGACAATCCAGAATGGAGAGATTTATATGAGGTGCTAATCAAATAAATTCTTTTTGTTTTCTGGATTCCAGCTTACGCTGGAATGACAATAAAGTGACATGAAAGAAATCGAAACAATCATTGGTCTAGAAATTCACGTTCAGCTTGGAACAAAATCCAAGATGTTTTGTGGGTGCTCAAACGATGGTGAACAAAAACCACCAAATACGACGGTTTGTGAGGTGTGTACTGGTCAGCCCGGGGTGTTGCCGGTCCCAAGTGTCCATGCCTTGGAAATGGTCGTTAGATTGGGTTTGGCGCTTGGATGTGAAATCAATGAAGTTATTAAGTTTGACCGAAAACATTATTTTTATCCGGATCTCCCCAAAGGGTATCAAATCTCGCAATTTGACTTGCCGGTTGGAGAGCATGGGACTGTTTCGTTGAGGGATGCGGCACGCCAGATTCGCATTAAACGGATTCATCTTGAAGAAGATGCGGCGAAACTGGTTCACAACGCGTATGGTTCGTTGGTTGATTATAATCGAGGCGGGACTCCATTGGCTGAGATAGTGACAGAACCCGATTTCCAGAACGCACAGGAGGCTAAAGAATTCATGCAGCAGTTACGGACGCTGGTTCGATACTTAGGAGTTTCTGAGGGTGATATGGAGAAAGGTCATCTTCGGTGTGATGCAAATATCTCCGTTCGCTATGCTGGTGAGACGTCGTATAATCCGAAGATGGAAATTAAAAATATTAATTCGTTTCGTAATGTGGAGCGCGCGCTTGAATACGAACGGGTGCGTCTTTCAAAACTTCTTGAAGAAGGGAACTATCCAAAACTGAATGAAACTAGAGGTTGGAATGATGCTCGACAAATTACTGAGGAGCAGCGGAGTAAAGAAGAGGCTGATGATTATCGATACATGCCAGAGCCGGATATACCTGCGCTGCGTTTGTTTCAAACGCGGCAAGTCAAAAGTCAAAAGTCAAAAGTCAAAAGTGAGGAAGGAGGATTGTTTGATATTCAGAAGTTGCACTCAGAACTTCCAGAACTGCCAATGCATAAATACAACCGTTTTAAAGCAGAGTATGGGTTTAGTGACGCCGAGCTTTCCCTGATTGTGGACGATCAGAAACTTGCTGATTATATTGAGCAAGTATATTCAGAGTTTGTTGCTTGGCTCGATCAGTCGCCGGAAGTTGAGGGTACAGGAGAAGAGATTTTGGAAAAGTATAAGCCGAAAATCACCAAAGTCGTTTCCGGGTGGGTGTTGAATAAATTGTTCGAGGTGCTTGCTGAGCGAGGCGAAAGCCTTCGAGATTTGAAGGTGACACCGGAAAATTTTGCTGAGTTTCTGGCGATGATTTACACGAGCCGGATTTCCTCAACCATTGGCCAGCAATTGCTTCGCAAACTCGTTGAAACAGGCGGCGATCCTTCCAATCTCCTGGAAGAGCTCGGAGGCGGCCAGGTATCACACGAAGCAGAATTATCTGCGGTCTGCGAAAAGATTCTTTCGCAAAACCCCGAAAACGTTACGTTTTATAAACAAGGAAAAGCCAATCTCATTCAATTCTTTATTGGTCAAGCCATGAAGGAAACAAAAGGGAAGGGTAATCCGGAAGTACTCAAAAGACTTTTTGAAAAACAATTGAATTAGCAAAAAGTAATTTACGGACTTTCTCTGCGTTTGAAATTCAAAACAACAAATCCCAAATTCCAAATAAATTTCAAATTTCAAATTCAAAACCCCAAACGGATTTCTTTTGTTTTTTAAATTTTGGTCATTGGAGCTTATTTGTGATTTGGTGCTTGTGATTTGTCATTTGTATTTTCGAAACCATGCCTTTTGTCGTTTTGCGTATTGGCGTGTGTGGATTTTGATGAGTTCGACGGCCTCTGAAAGGGTCGTTTTTCCTTGCAAATAATCAATAATTTCTCTGTATCCAATTCCAGTGAGTGCTGGGTATTTTTGAAGTTTTGATTCGTTTATTCGTATTTCTCCTCTCTTAAAATAAAAGAGGTTGGGTGAGTTATGATGTTTTTTTGTTCCATCCATAACCCCCTTAATCCCCCTTACCTTAAGGGGGAGAGCTAAATGATATTTCTTCAACAATTTCTTTACTTCCCCGACTAAACCGTCCTTGATCATTTGATCAACTCGCTTGTTGATTCGTTTTTGTAAAACATCCTTTGGGGGAGAGAGGTGGATGGTTTTGAATTGGAATGAGTTAGAAGGTGGGAAGGTGGGAAGGTGGGAAGGTGTCGGAGATAACATGATTTCAAGAGCTCGGATGACTCGGCGCGGGTTTTTATAGTCAAATGTTGCTGTCATTCCGTGCTTTGATCCGCCCGCCTGCCGGCGAGGCAGGGAATCCAGAAAACCAAAAGAAACACCAAAAGAATTCTTTTTGTTTTTTATTTTTGGATCCTCGATCAAAGTCGAGGATGACAACGGAGAAGGGATAGTCTTTTTTTGTAAGCGTTTTAACCGCTTCACCAGATAATCCAATCCTTTCTGCTTCAATTCTCTCTCTAGACGTTTTCTCAATTTTACATTGGGCTTTGTTCCAGCGAAATCCAGTCCTTCTTTTAGTGCGCGAATCCAAAGTCCGGTCCCGCCCACCACGATTGGTGTTTTCTTTCGTTTTTGAATTTCATCAATGAGTCGGAACGCGTCTTTTTGGAAATCAAATACTGTATATGGTTTTGTTGGTTTTGCAATACCGATGAGGTGGTGTTTAATACCTTTGTATATGCCACGGACTAGCGTTGGGGCACCCGTTCCGATACGCATGCCGCGGTAGACCTGCCGCGAGTCTGCAGAGATAATCTCTCCATTAAGTTTCTTCGCGAGTTTGACCGCGTATTCGGTTTTTCCACTTGAGGTTGGACCGGTGATAAGATGGACCATATAGCTCATGGTACACGAATCAATGATTTTTGCCATTATGGCGTTCTTCTTTTGGGACGTGTTTCAGTTGGAGAAGGCTAAAGTGCTCATCGATTAAACTTCGTTCAAATGTTTGGATGACCGTTTCTCCCGCCCGCGAACCGGGGGCAACGGAGTCGCGCATGATAATATTGAACGATTGAATATTTTGGAATAGCGCGAATGTTGATTGTACAAGAAGCATGGTTCTCCCCATATAGATTTTCCAAAAAAGGTGCCGCCATGAGTCAAAGTGCGGAACGGGTAGCGGAAAGCGATGTCGTGTTTGGATATTGTTTGAAACGTGCGCTCGGGTTCCAGTGTGGTGGCTTCTGTTCCGTTTGAAGACCTGATAGAGGCGTTGTTCATCTTTCGTGAGATGTGGCGTAAACTGAATTTCCCAAAGTGCGGATGATCTGGTTATGGAGAACAAAGTTGTTGTACCAAGTAGATTAACTTCAATGTGTGGATCGATGTCAAGTGCGCTTTTGCTTGTTGTTTTGAAACTAATTCGATCTCGGCCGATTTGGGTCTTATCCGCAATGATAAGTGCCAGTGTTTCGGGGGGGCATAACCTGCGTAGCGCACGAACGGAGCTGGCACCACTTGATGCACGTATTGAACGCAGGAATGAATCAAGTACGGGCTCTTCATGGAGCTCGATGGAACGTTGAATGTCCTTCCATTGCTTTTGATCTTTGGTAAGGATGGGAAGTATGGTTGCGAGTATGGTCGAGGAAAGCAATGAATGGGCTTTCCGGCTAAGTAGGTTGCCAAGGTCGTGTGCCCGACAAGAGATGATGACTCTGCGAAGCCTTTGTTCGTCCGCTTTTGCTTGTTTTAATAAATGAATGGCACGAAGCGTGACTGCGTCAACGTGGTTTTGGTCGTGTCGATTGAAACCATGTTCAAATGATCCATCAAGAGAATAGTTGATAAGCTCGTATATTGGTTTGAGAAGAGCTCTCAAGCGTCTATTTAACGTCCCTGGATCGAGTGAGTACAGTTGTGGTTGTTTGGGGTAATAGCGCCATGTTCCGTTGTTTGTAAAAAGGCGATTCACCAACGATCTTGGCGCGTCTTGCGACAAGAGGTAGGTTCGAGCATTCATGGGGTTTTCGCCCGAATGATTTATGAATAATGGTGTATTTGCTCCTGGGAAGCATGAATTTGCAATTATTTTAAGTCGCGATATTTTCATAATCTTGAAAGTCGGTTGATCAGTCAATAAGTAGTGTACACCACTGGTGGAGATTACTAGAATCCGTCTCGTTCGTCAATTGTCACTATTCACGTTGAGATTTTTTTAGTTTGTGGTACTATGTGAGCATGATTATTTTTGGAATCATAGGGCTTGTTCTCATTATTGTTGCAATTTTCATTGAAGACAACCGCAAGCAGGCGAAGGTTGAGTTTGTTGGTGGAATTGCGTTGCTGGTGTATAGTATTTCAATCCACAACGTTATCTTCATTATCTTGCAGGCGTGTTATATCCTTGCCGCGGGGTATGAGATTTTAAAGAGTAATAAGTCTATAAAATCAAAAAGTTAAAATTTGTATATGCCCAGTAGAGCAACTTTGGCGGTATACTGGGTTCAAAGATAAACAACATTGAAACTTAATTATAGAAATAGTTAAAATTTGATTAACGATGGTTTGTGAAATGTTCATGGCAACATTTCAAAGCCAAAGTTGTCTTACTGGGTATGCATGATCCACGAAATAAACAATTAGCAGATGTGTTCCTTGATCATTCGCTCAAGGTCAAGAAGCATGATAAACTCGTGATTTCAACGTCTGATCTTCAACACGAGGATTTAATTCGGGAGTGTTACAAAGGAGCTCTTCAGCGCGGCGCGCACGTGTACATGGATGTGATGGGAACAAATTTTCTCATTGGGAGAACATCAGCGTGCGATCTGGTTAAAACATTTTATACCTACGCGCAGGATCATCATCTGGATCAGATTCCAAAAATTTATGACGATATCGCGTCGTGGGGTGAAAAATTTCTTCGCATCACGGCTGTAGAAAATACCCGCCATCTCGTTGAGGTGGACACGAAAAAGATAGGCAGGCGCATGAAGGCGTATCGGAGCGTGTTTGATAAAATGATCAACAAAGATTGGGTCTTGACGTACGTCCCCACAATCGGGTTCGCGCAAGACGCGCACATGGGTCTATCCGATCTCACCGATTATTATTACAGCGCAGTTCTCGTGGACTATAAAAAAATGGAGCGAGACTTGCGAGGCGTCACCAACGCGATTAACAAAGGACGTGTTATTCGGATTAAAGGATATAAAACGGATTTGACGCTTGGAATCGCGGGACGGACAGCACAACCGTGTTTTGGTGAAAAAAATGTTCCGGACGGAGAGACGTTTACGGGGCCAGAAGAAGATAAAACGGAAGGGCACATTTATTATGATTTTCCCGGTTTATACGCGGGTAAGATTATCACCGGGATGTATTTGGAGTTCAAACAAGGAAAGGTGGTAAAATATTCTGCCGAAACAAACGAACAGGCTTTAAAAGATATCTTGGCGACTGATCCTGGAGCTCTACGATTTGGAGAATTTGCCATTGGAGCGAACTATGGCATTAAACGGTTCATGTATAATACGCTGTTTGATGAAAAGATCGGCGGCACTATTCATACAGCTCTCGGTAGATCGTATGAAGAAAAAAGGGGTTGGGGGAAAAATAAGTCGGCGATCCACTGGGACATTGTGAAAGACACCCGCAAAAAGGGGAGTGAGGTTTGGATTGATAAGAAATTGGTATTAAAGGACGGGAAGATTTTGGTGTAATACCATACCTGTCATCCCAAAGTTTGATTTGGGATCCAGAAACAAAAAGAAAAAACCAAAAGATCTTTTTTATTTGTTTTTGATTTTCTGGATTCCGGCTTAAAGGCGGAATGACAGACTTTTTAAGAGACCACTCCTTTCAGGCTCCACGGATTTGCTTCAGCAACTCTCACAGATGCAAATTCTCCGATTGGCAGCTCTCGGTCAGATTCAACATGAACGTGTTTGAAATTTTCTGAGATTCCGGAATAGACCCCGATATTTTTTTGTTCGTGGATGAGCACATCCCACGTGGTCCCAACCAATCGCTGATTGTTTTCAAACGCCGTTCGTTTTAGAACATCATTTAATTTCCGTTCACGTTCTATTTTTACTTCTTTCGGTACGTCATCTTTCATAACTTTGAATGCCTGAGTGTCGGGGCGTGGAGAATATTGTGCCAAAAACGCCATGTCATAGCGCGCGGTTTCAAATACGCGCAGAGTCTCTTGGAATTCGTCTTCAGTTTCTCCGCAAAATCCAACGATGCAATCTGTGGTGATTGTTGCAAAGGGAATGTGCTCTCTTATTTTTTTAATAAATTGAAGATATTGAGCGATTTTATATGGTCTGCGCATTCGTTGTAATACAGAGTCTGACCCCGCCTGCACTGGAAGGTGAAAATGTTTGGGAATATTTGGAATATCTCGGATGGTGGTGATGAGTTCGTCGGTAAACCAATTCGGGTGGGAGGAAGTGAACCGGAGCCAGAATTTCTTTGGGAGTTTTCCCAAGGTCTCAAGAAGATGGTGGAACTTAAAAATTCGTTTTTCAGAGCTTTTTAGTTGCTCTAAGAATGATAATGTGATCTCGTATTTCGTTTGATACCATTCAAGAAATTTAAAAAACGCTTCATCCGCTCGGACATTGTATTTGTTGATGATTTGCCCGAGGAGTGTCACCTCTTTATAGTTTTTGTTCATTATCAGTTTTTCAACTTCTTGGATCATTTCGACCGGATTTCGGTTCTCCTCTGGGCCTCGGGTATAGGGAACTGCGCAATAGGTGCAAAACGCGTTGCACCCGGTCATAATGGGAACGAAAGCGGAGTAGTTGGAAGCGTGCTTTGGTCGAAGGTTGAGATAGGTGTTTGAGACGACATTCTGTGAGATTGGGGTGAGGGGTTGATTGGTGAAATAGTTAAAGGGTTTGGTGTGTAGGTTTTGGTGAGAAGAATTTTCTTTCGTCAAACTCGCATCCCGCTTCGCGGGAACGGTTTCGATCGCTCTGCTCACACTACCCTTTGACCACCCGCGATCAAAACCTTGCTCGAACAGTGACGAGTGCGAAAATTCATCCACACCAAACCCCTTTTGGGGAGCATTGGAAGGAGAGGGGGAAGGATTTTGTTTCAACTGAGGCTGGTTCAAAAATGATTCACCAACAACCCGTTTGGGATAGGTAGCAGAAAGAGAAGAAAGGATCTCGGGGAGTTTCTGTATTTCTTTGATCGGTATCACGGCGTCGAATCGTGATTGAAATTTTGGTTTGTCGGATGGCAAAACGCATCCGGTGAGAATCATGGCGAGCGGGCGCGGTTTCTTTATTGCATCGAATCGTTCAAGGTTTCCCCAAATCCTGTCTATCGCGGTTTGCCTGACTGAACATGCGTTGACGACGATAACATCCGCGTCATCAGCGCGTTCGATGTATTTAAGTCCGATCGACTCAAATATTGAAGCAACTCGCTCGGAGTCTGAATGGTTCATCTGGCAGCCGTAGGTGATGATATGGAAGGTTTTCATGCTCTGAACTCTATCATGTTTTGGTATTTTTTCAACCAAAAAACGGCTTATGCCGTTGCGCTGTTTCGTATTTGTTAAGGTGTCCTACTCTGTTCGGAAGCGTATTTTGTCTTGAATGTTTGAAGTGATTTTAACATAAGGGTAGCAAGGTGCGGAATCGCGAATATGGCTGTCGTATAGAACAAATCGCCAACGAGTGAGTAGCGGAAGAAGGGGAGTGCAAAGGAAAAACACGCGAGAAGTCCATCGAGTGTTTTGGGGTACCAGGTTGAAAGCGCCCAGACAGCGGTATTGGTAGTAAGAAAAAACAGCACGGATGAAGCAATGCTTGAGCTGACGACCGTGAGTGTTGAAACATGTTTTCGTATTGCGTATCCCAGCACGGCAATTGTTGCAAATGAGCCATAGACAGAAATCATAAGCCTCCAGTCATACCATCCGACGAGGGCGTCTGAAATGAGCATGGCAATAAGCGGGGTCGCGATGGCTGATCGTCTGCTGAATCGCGTTCCCATGAATAATGAAACCGCGGCAACAGGCGCAATATTCGGAACATGAGGAACAATCCGTGCCACAACAATGAGACCAACGCAAAGAACGCACGTAATAATGTGGTTACGTTTATCTGTGCTTTTGGCAGCGAAGATTGATGACGCGTGGGACATGGGGCGACGGGGATTACATTTCTGATGGAGCAAATTTCCACTCGATCTTATCTCCGGGTTTAGGAACAAAAACATCCGCGCCAACAAGTGGCTGTTCTCCATTCACGAAAAATTGCCAATACGCATCTTGTTCGCCATTCGTGTGGTTGCCAAGTTTCGTGATGAGTGTGCCGAGTCCCTGATATTCTTTGACTTCAAGATTGAGCTCTTGTTTGGTTTGCGAGAGCTCTTTGAGGAGTTCAAGCAGTGTTTGGTCAGTGGAGATTGTTAAGGGCTCATTGATCCAGAGGTCTTGAATTGAAAGCGTTATTGATTGCGCTGATGTTTGATCGGTTGCTATTGACTCGTGGTTTGTGGAAACGGGTGTGTTTGACGATTGTAAACCCCATAGGAGCAACGCGATTCCGATGGCAACCAACACGCCGAGAATAAGTTTTGTGCTTTTATTCATATGAGGAGGTTCTAAGTACGATTGTTGTATCATGGGTTTGGATGGGTGTCAAAATCCCCTGCTCAAGTTATGAGCCACCCCACAATGCTTGAAAGAATAATAATGAGAATGGAAATCAGAAAGGGTTGTGAAAACGTCTTTTTGCCCTGAATAAAGGCGTAGATGGATTTGCTGATGAGGTTGGTGGCATTGACCAGAATGAAGGTCGCGATCGCAAGTTTAAAGGTGATAGTTGTTCCTGCGAGATTTGCGAGATTGATGATAATTGCATCGAGTCCTGCAAAGGAGGCGATGATGGAACTGACAACAAACCCAGATTCACCGAACGTAATTAAACAAATGTTCGTGACAAACTGGACAAAGACGATGAGAATACCAAATTTGATCGCGGGTATGAGTGAAAATATTTGCTGTTTGGTGGTGCCTGCTTCTTCCGACGGTTGTTGAGTTTTTGAATTTTTTAAAAACCACCAACTTAAAACTGCGGAGCTTGCGATGATTGCGACCAAGATGGGGACAATGGAGACGAGCAGCTCGCTATTGAGCGGACCCAAAAGGAGAAATACCTGAAGGAAGCTTGCGAGGTTCGCGAGGACAGCGGCACCGACAAGATATCGTGAAACAGGGTCTGTTTTGCTTTTTTGGGCGAGTGATTGTGTCGCGGAGGTGGATGAGACGAATCCAGCGACGAAACTTGTCAAAGCAAATCCGCGTTTGGTGCCAAGGAGCTTGCTGAGAACGTACCCAATAACATCAACTCCCGTGACCAGAACGACGATAAACCAGATCTTTCTCGGATTGATGAGCTCAAGCGCGGAGTATTCTCCAAGATTGGGAATGAGTGTTTGAATGAACGTGATATCATCCAGTCGGTACGCGATGTTCGGTAAAAAGGGGAGAACAACAAGCGCGATGATCGCGTAACTGATGAACGATTCAATTTCGTGTCTTGAAACACCCCCAAGAATTTGTTGTGCCTTTGCTTTAAATGCTAATACAAGCATCAGGACCGCGAAGAGGGCAATGATGAGGTGGAGGGGAAGAAGTTCGGTAGTGAGAAGGAATCCGATAAGAAAAATATAGACGAAAGAGATTTCACTTGTTAATCCGGTTTCTCGGGTGAAAAGCGAACTCATGATGTAGCTTGCGACGAGCAGAAGAAGGAACGCCGCGATGATGAACATGGAGATGGTTGTTACTTCCCGCGCGTAAAAGATTCCCGCAAGCGCCCCCAGGAGGCAGGTAAGGGAGAATGTTCTGATTCCGGCGGTGATGGGCTGTCCGCCCTTGATCCCACTTTCCCGCTCGAGTCCAACCGCAGCCCCGATGAGAATTGAGAGAAGGAGTTTGAGGGGAAGTGTTTCAAACATAGTTCATGTGAATTTAGTTTATAACCATCATATCAATAAAGACCATTCCTTGCAAAAATAGGTCGCCAGGTGTACGGTTAAATAAATATATGAACTATTTTAACTCATTGCAACAAGTCAAAGGTTCGTTTTTGGACGGAAGCGAAAAGAAGATTATTACTGACTATATCGGAGGTTGTTTTGAGAAAAGACCGTTGAGCGTGCTGGATATTGGAATTGGGGATGGCAGATACATGCACAAGGTTGCTAAGGAACTTGAGGGGGTTGGATTCCTCACACAAGTAACCGGGATTGATCCGGATCAGGAGTCGTGTGATCTGGTAAACAAATTATATCCGTCGTTTTCCGTACAACAAGAACGATTTGAGGACTTTCAAACCAATGAGACGTTTGACATTGTTACCGCGACTCATTCGTTATATTACTTCGATCAGTCTAATCAATGTTTAGAAAAGATGATTCGTCTAACGAAACGTGGGGGGCTTGCCACGATCGTTCTTTGGTCTGAACGGTGCGCAATCAATAAATTATATCGACCATGTAAGGATTGTTGTAAATTTTTTACGGGAAATGGTTTGTTGACCATTGAGGAAGTTCGTAAGCGACTCCAGACTTTTGAAGACGTTAAAGATGTTCAGCTAGTATATTTTCCGGGCAGGGTATTTCTTTCTTCTTGGAAGAATATTCCAGAGATGTTGTCAGGTGCGTGTACGGTTTTTTCTCGTCGAATGAATAGTCAACCTGTGTTGAGCGAACACGTTGAACATATTGAGAAATTATTATCCCATTTTAACGACATTGAACAACGAGTGAACGGAGTTCTGTTTATTCAGAAATAGATTTCCTCAACATTTCAATGATTTTTGAGTACGTCCTTAAATTATGGATCGTTGCTAAGCGGCTAGCGGTAACATCTTCAATGTGAAAGAGGTGGCGGAGGTAACTTCGAGAATAGCGCTTGCAGGTGAAACAATCGCAGAATTTGTTGATTGGCGAATGATCGTTTTCATAGATTCCGCGCTTGATCTGAACGTAATCGAAGAGATGACTGGTCTTGTTCACGTCTGTTGTGCGCGGATCCTTCGTAAACACATATAACCGCTGATGGCGGGCGTCGCGAGTTGGGAGAACGGTGTCAAAGATGGTGTACCCCATCTTGACGCATCTTACGATATCTTCGGGCATTCCCACTCCGAGCGCGTATTTAGGGAGATGGTCGGGCATGAGTGAAGCAGTGTATTTCAGAATTCGTTCATTAAATGTGTTTTTTTGCGTCATGGGCCAACCGCCAAAGCCGTAACCGTCAAATCCAATGTTAATCAACGCTTGAGCGCATCGTTTTCGTAGGTCTTTGTAATCATTTCCTTGGATGACAGCGAAGAGGAGCGGGTGGTTTGCGTTGTCATCGCGAGGAAGCGTGAGCGACCGTGGCGATCTTTTTGTACCGCGCAACACACGAGATTGCTTCGTCACTTCGTTTCTCGCAATGACATTTCTTAATGTAATTTGTTTTTCAAACTCGGCTTTACATCTCTTTGCCCATTCAATCGTGCGGTTGACGCATTCTTCCACTTTTTCACGTGACGCTTTTTGCGGCGGGCAGTCATCAAGACAAATCATGATATCTGAATCGAGTGCGAATTGAACCTGAATGGATCGTTCCGGCGTAAACGCATACTTCTCTTTTTTACCTTTGGACCCTTTGAGAAATGTTACTCCGTCGTCGTTGATCTTCCCAAAACTCGGGTCTTTGTAAATGAGTGAAAGAACTTGGAATCCACCGGAGTCCGAGATAACGAATCCATTTAAATTCATGAATTGTTTGATACCACCAGCTTTCTGAATAACCTCCGTTCCCGGTTCGCTCATGAGATGATAGGTGTTCACAATCACCCCTTCGGTTCCTGATTCTTTGATATCTTCACTATCAAGACTCCGGATCACGCCCCGTGTTGCATCGGGGAAGAAGACGGGGAAGTGCATCGTTTTCCCGCGAACGTTGAATGATTTGAGATAGGACATAGCAGACTATAGTGGAGTTTTGACCACGAGGTTGGGGATCATCTGAAAGTGTTTAACGTTGGAAGTGATGAGTGTGAGATTGTGGACAAGCGCTGTTGCTGCTATAAGTGCGTCGGGAATGCTCATCCTGTGACTTAAGATGAATGTTTTGATCAGTCCAATGCTGGTTTCGGTGATGGGTTCCGTGACGGGGATTGGTCGAAAATAGGTAATCAATTCGCTCACCGCTTTCATCTCCTGTTTGTTTTTAACACCAACAAGTAATTCCATCACGGATACGGCAGAGACGGCAGGTTCATTTACCGCAAGCTCCTCATTAAGAAAACGAGCAGTTTGTTCGTCTCCATGTGAGAGGTCAATGAGAACGGTGGTATCGAGCAGAAGGTTGGACATAAGGGGGTTATGTCCAGGCAAGGGAGCGAAGTTTTTGCAGGAATTTTTTCGTACCTCCACTCTTTTCAACCCTGTCTTTCCACATTCCGAATGCGGGTAATTCCGTGATGTTGATTCCCGATCGGTCTGTTTTCTTTTTCGGCAGGGGAGTAAGCTGCGCGAAGGGAAGCGACCGGTAGATGAGCACGAACGAATTGCCACGGTCAATGGCCTTCTTGATTTTCGGGAGTTTCAGACGGAGTTCTTTTGTGGTGATTGTTTGAGTTTGCATATTTTTTGTTGATGGGTTATGTTCATCTTAAGTTTACCATATAAAGTTTATGTGTCAAGGGTTTGTTGCTTTCCTTTACAACACCATCATCCCATCGCCGAAGGAAAATAATCGGAAATGATGCTTGATGGCGAATTGGTAGAGTTTAAGGAGTTTTTCTCTCCCGGTAAAGGCAGACACGAGCATTAGCAGGGAGGATTTTGGGACGTGGAAGTTGGTAATAATTCCGTCAACGAATTTGAACGAATAATTTTCACGGATGAATAGATCAGTAGTGCCTGACAGGTTTGTTAAAAACCATCCCCTGTCATCTCGAGCGTAGTCGAGAGATCTCATCATGCTTCGATAACGCATCGTGTGAGATTTCTCCGCGCTCTCCCTTTGGTCGTTTGGTCGAAATGACGAATGATTTGTTGACGCAGATTCAAGGGTGCGCACAACGGTTGTTCCAACGGCAATGATCGGCTTTCCAGCCTGTTTTGCTTTGTTCAATCGTTGTGCCGTTGCTTGTGAAATCTCGTAATGTTCTTGGTGAAGCTTTCCTGTTTTGAGTTGTTCCTTAGTAAGTGTTGCAAATGTTCCGAGGTTCACATGAAGGGTGATATATTCAATTTGCACACCTTGTTTTTTGAGTCGATTTAATAATGGTTTAGTCAGATGGAGCGATGCGGTTGGTGCGGCAACCGAGCCTTTGGTTTTTGCAAACACCGTTTGATATTCGCTTCGAAGTTTGGATTCCGAAAGAGGAGAGTGCTTAATGTAGGGCGGGATTGGTGTTTTACCGT
>CAYYDP010000021.1:0-23538 GCA_964470645.1 uncultured Gammaproteobacteria bacterium | reverse complement strand
ACGTTTCATGTGTCCCAAGTTCAGCCGCAAGGTGAAAAACTGTATCAACGTCTTTCGTTGTTTCCAATAAATGCGTGAGACTTCGCACATCGCCACGCATATACCGTACTCCCTTAACTGGAAAAAAAGGCTGTGAAATATCAAAACTGATTAACTCTGCATTTGGATAAGTTTGAAGTAAATAATTTAGAAGATTTGTACCGATAAAACCCGCACCGCCGGTGACTAATATTTTCATAGTTATATATTTCTAAGTTTAATAAATTAGCCTGTTACCATAAATGACTCGTGCAAGATTGACTGTTCGATAAACTCCATGTTTGATTTCGTCATATTCCAACATTCTGCAGAATGTTGGAATGTTTATATCGAGGGTTGATGGGGTTAAAAATGTTTGGGTTACGAATCAGTCTTTTCGAGTCGGCCCAGAGCGACAAAATGCCCAAGGCCAAGAAGAGTGTTACTTCAATCCAGCGCTGTTGTTGCAAAGCCTCAAACAGAGCCATTCCAAAAAAGATGATGAATACCGCGAGGTTGACGAACTTATATTTTGCCATAGGCATGTTGGAACAAAGTTTTCGCCAATATCATTATACCAACATTCTTAAGTTCTTGGGTATTTAAGGATGTTTGTGTTTGATGCCATACTCATCTGTCCGGTAGCCTTCCCTTCCGACGTGTCCGTCAAAGCAATCCTGTCCCCAGCAACTTTCGCGAATGAATGAAATGGTTCCTGGCACGTAAACTGATGCGTATGGAATTTCGAATATTTTGCTTTTTGTGTACTGTAAAGTCATGATGCTAATAATATTTTTTGTATTTCGTTTAGTCGTCTGAGGCATTTTTTGGTATTCAGCACGCTTTTATCATCTCCGACGGTTGAGTGAATCATGTGTGGATCAAGAATAATTAATCTATATTCTGGTTTGCTTTTGTCACTACCGGTTGCGACTGCGACATTCAACCTACCAATTAAATCGATCGTTTCTTGGTGGGTTTTTTCATGGTCAAAAGTCTTTTGGATAAAAAGCAATACATCTTGTTTGAATTTTGGGTCTTTTTGAGCAATAGAACAAAATTCTTTATCGTCAATTTCAGTTAATAAATCTCTTAATTGATCCCCTTCAAAGGGCTGGAGAATTACCGCTGATCGTCGCATTTTCTCTTGTTGGCGCTGTGGCTTATTTTTTGCTGAATTTTGTTTTTTCCGAAATGTGGCGATAAATTCGGGTAATTTTTTCCGTGGATTTTGCGTTTGGAGATAATATTCTGGCAAAAAAATGTGCTCTAGTTCTGGTCCATACCAAAATTTTACGGTAGCAATTTCGTTTCGTAAGAAAACCAATGCCTCTTCTGGGTCGTTTCCAAATTCTTCACGAATATACTCATCGCTCAAAATTTTTATTACTAATGATTTCTGGGTATCGGACTGGCTTTCGAGTAAGTAAACTACTGAAGAAATACCCCGCCCCAAAAGAACGCCGAATCTATATTTATTCGGGTCAAAGGGTAAATTCCCAAGATGATAAAAACGATTTCGGATGTCGTCTTGACTTAAAAAATCTTTAGGAAATCGATCTTTAATATGAAATAAAATTTGCAACAGCATTTCTCCTTTGCATAGACGTAAAAATTGCCAAAGTGAATACCCTTTTTCGAGTGGACGCCTGTCTGAGTTAGCAACTTGCTCAAAACGATCATATATGCGATTACCTAGTTCTTTGAACTTTTTCATACATTTTCACAAATCATTAATATATTTTTTATAGTAAATCAACAAACGAAATCAACCACCTTTCCTGCGGCGTGCTTATGCGTATGGAGTATCTGGCTTTTGGCATAGAGTTAGTTAACGCAATATTTCAACATTCTGCAGAATGTTTGATATATCAATATACCAACATTCTTAAGTTCTTGGGTATTTAAGGATGTTTGTGTGTTCGGTGGATGGGTGTTGTTTGGGTTAGCCAATGGCAATGGTAATGACAGAAAGGTTGAGTGGATAGGGAAAATCAATTCATGCGTCTGACGGCTGGGTTGAGTTTGAAGCGTTCATGGGATTTGATGATTAAACATTCTTTCTCGCGGGCTCACGAAAACTATTGCCAATCCAACTACCGTTGATCAGATTCCTAGCGAAGTCCAGTTCACGGATGGTGTTATTCGTTTTGTAAATATTGGATCAAATCACGCCAAAATGTTTCGACGCTTGCCCAATACGCTCTTTGTTCATCGTAACTCCAAAGACCAATAACAGAATCACGACCGGGTGGAATAAACAGTCTGTTGATTTCGGTTCCTTCTTGAATCGTCGCGGGTTGATCAGCAAGCGTTCCGTGCACTTCCATCACAAATGGAACTGGCTCACCCTTTGGTTGTGCAAACGCCAGGCAGGCTCGAACGGTTATGGAGCGATCACTCTTCCCTTCCAAAAGTTTAAGGATGTCCTCCGCTTTCAGCCATTGATTCATGAACTTGATGAAAGGACCTGGGAAACCATTGAGCGCACTGATATAATACCCAGCGTCAGTCACAACAACGGGTTTGTTTACTTTATTTGATGCCCATTGAGCGGAGTAACAAGCAATTTCTTCAACACTTGTCGACTGAATCTCAGGAACTTCCAACTTCTCCTGGATTAGGTCAAAGTCGCTTCCCTCAAGCGCCCTTTTCCCCGCCGCAAACTTATTCTTGTTTCCGGTGATGAACGTAATCGTATTCATAATTTCAATAACACTCCCCCATCAAAATCAATCCGCGGATGGTGGTTACTGTTTCCTACAAATAAAAATATATGAATAGCTTTGTTTTTTCAAGAGGTGAATGGGCCATCCGAGGAGTCGTGAACCGAATTCCAGACGCGCGTCTGACCCCAAAAAAAAGTAATCAAACTTGTGATGAAATTTGGGAAACAGATGCAGCAGCGTGTTCGGCCACGGCTGTCCGAGAATGTCAACAATTTGGAATCCCGCTTGAGAAAGCATACTCACGGAATCTTTCAAGGCAAATAAATGTTTGTGGAATGGATTTCTCGATTTCCCATTCTTTTTCGGTTCCCATCGTTCATTGGGAATGGAACATAAAAAATATCCATTGCGAGACAATGTTTCAAACACCAAACGGACAAACCGGCCCGGACGTTCTAAATGTTCAATCGCCTCAAAACATACCACGAACTCCGGCGAGCCGAGATTGGCTGCCGATTCAACTCGCAATTCCTGTATCTGATCGAAATCGACCAAATGAAACGATATGCGGTCGTGCTGATACCGTTCCCGTGCAATATCCAAAAACGACTGATTGTAGTCAAAACCAACAGCTCGCGTTGCTGCTTGCGAGAGAATGTTCGTTCCGTATCCGCTTCCGCATCCCAAATCAAATACGAAGCATCTGGCATTACAATGTTTTTTAACAAAAGTTGAAGCCCACAAATACCGGGAAAGATGTTCTGCTTTTACTAAAAAATCCCGTAGGGTTGGGTCATACGGGTCCACCATTTCAATTTCGTCAAATACCGACTTCGGGGACGAAGATATCGGACTTTTCATATTTCCTCTTCACTATCCCCAGCCTACCACCTTCCCCCTCGAAGTTCAATTCACGGATTGCGGTTACTGTATTCATCCTTAAAAACTGGAGTATTTAAGGATGTTAGTGTTGAGGGTGTAGAGTGGTAATTTACTTATGGGAGGTCATGAACGATTTAGGTTTTTCTTTTAGAATAGGCCCAGAGAGACAATGCGCCCAAAGCCAAGAAAAATGCCACTTCTATCCAGCGCTTTCTTTGAAACGCCTCAAACAGAGCCATGTCAAAAAAGAGTATGAACACCGTGAGACTCACGACTTATATTTTCCCATATCATTGACTATCAGTGTCAGACCGCATACTGATCAATTTTTGAGTATAATACTTTTTGAAAATTTATAAATGTTGAACGGATCTTATCTACGTCGCCAAGTACACTCACAGCGTTGGCAATAGCATGATATTTTAGATTCAAGAGAACCGGGAGTTTCTCCTCGTCCAACTCTTCAACACCCTTATTCTCATATTTTGACAAGACAAAATCTAGAAACTCCTTCTGCTTCTCTTCGAGCCCCTCGTATATCTTTGCCTTTGTGTATCCCACACGCTCTTTTCTTGAAATCGTAGGATTTAAAAACGAAACATAGTTCAACACATCAAAGAGATCGCTATTCTCTGCATCAATCATCTTCTGAAGCATCTCCAATTCATCCTTGCCATAGCCTATAGCGGCTATCTTCTCTAGAAACGCCTTACGAGTCACGGGGTTTGACCATATCTTCCGCAATTCCTCCTCACTCTTAAAGAATTCCGGCATTGCGCCAAACATATTGTCCATAAATTCCTGCACCGATACCGGCTTACCATCTGCACTCCAGAAAGAAGTAGAGACCATGTGTTGTATTTCACGTTCCTTACCGTCCCGCAATTTAATTCTAAGCCTCTTTTTTGGCTCTTCAGGCTCTTCTGGTGGAAGGTGTGATTCCTTTATACCATTAGACTCTTTTGGCGGTTTAGGCTCTGTTTCTGTTGTCTCGTCTACCGGCTCACCATCCCATTCAGGATCAGCAAAATGGTGATACGCATCCACAAAATCGTAGATAGTAAAGTACTCCTTGCCATCAAAGAGTCGTGTACCTCGTCCAATAATCTGCTTAAACTCAATCATTGAATTGACCGGGCGCATCAGCACGATATTGCGTACATTTCTTGCATCTACCCCTGTCGAGAGTTTCTGTGATGTCGTGAGGATGGTAGGAATAGTCTTCTCGTTATCTTGGAATTCTCGGAGATACTGTTCGCCACGAGCACCATCATTTGCCGTTACTCTTTGGCAGTAATTGGGGTCTTTACTCTCTTTCATCTGATTGACCAAATCTCGCACCGCAAGTGCGTGATCTTGATTCGCACAGAAGATAATTGTCTTCTCATTCTGATTTATTTCATCGAGCACCACTCGCACACGCTTCGCCTCACGCTCTTTGATCACAATGATCTTATTGAAATCAGCTTCCTCGTAAATCTTGCCTTCTTCCACTTCTCCTTCAACAATCTGATCGTCAGAAGTATAGATGTAGTCATCAAGTGTCGTCTTGATACGCTTCACCTTAAATGGCGTGAGGAATCCATCGTTCACCCCCTGCTTAAGTGAGTAGATATATACTGGCTCACCAAAATATTTATAGGTGTCTACGTTGTCCTTTCTTTTTGGCGTTGCTGTGAGTCCTAGTTGTACTGCCGGAGCAAAATAGTCCAAGATTCCACGCCAGTTGCTCTCGTCATTTGCTCCACCACGATGACACTCATCAATTATGATGAAATCAAAGAAGTCTGGTGGATATTCTCCAAAGTATGGAGTGTCATTCGCTCCACTCATAAATGTCTGAAAGATTGTGAAATAGATACTCCCACCCATTGGCACGCCTCCACGCCTGCGAATATCGAGCGGATTTATGCGTACTCGTGCATCACTTGGGAATATTGAGAAATCATTACCAAACGCCTGATCAGCAAGAATGTTTCTATCTGCTAAGAAAAGAATGCGTGGTCTCCTTGTGCCATCTCGCTTCAAGTTCCAGCGTGTTTGAAATAGCTTCCATGCGATTTGTGCCGCTACTGCCGTCTTGCCTGTGCCTGTCGCCATAGTGATGAGTATTCTCGTCTTCTCCTCTGCTACAGCATCAAGCGCATTATTGATTGCCAGTTCTTGGTAGTATCGTTTGCCATGGTCACCCTCTATTTGTACTGATGCGAATTTTTCCTTCCATTCGTTCTGATCTGAAAATGTTTTCGCCCATAACTCATCTGGCGTAGGGAATGCCTTTACATCTCCCTCTGTGCCAGTCTTCATCGATATCTGATAGAGTTCCTTGCCGTTCGTAGAGTAGGTGTAATCAATATGCAGTTTTTCCGCATACGACTTGGCTTGTGCTACTCCCGCTGTGGCTGGTAAATCAACCGCCTTTGCTTCAATGATCGCAATTTTGCGATTCTTATATACGAGGATGTAATCAGCAATCTCCGGCTTGCTTCGCTTGCCACCCACCTGAATCTTTCCGTCAGTTATGCGAAATTCACGAAGAACCCTTGATTCTTCCACCTCACCCCATCCGCTCGCTTTGAGCATTGGGTCTATGTATTCAGCTCGTGTTTCAGATTCGTTCATATAAATAATTATAATTCAGCATAAAAAGCTTTGCTCAAGACCGACTTCTTAAGCTCCTCCAAATCCACAAGCTTTTGCTCGTATATTTTTTCTAATTTCTTTGTTTCGGCTGAAAGCTCCTCAAGTTTTTTAACGACTGCCCTTTGTTCTGCAAGAGATTTAGGAAATGAAATTTCTATTTTCCTCAAATTGTCATTGTACAGTCGAGAAATCGTAGCTCCTTTTGCTGGATTCCAATTACAAGCACCATAGAACTGATATAGATAATCGTTCAACACTTGCTTTTCATCGTTATCAATCCACACAATATTTGAATCTTGAAAATATGCCGGTTCGCCATCATATCGTACTCGTCTTCCAATTGTTCCTGATGCAGATAGCAATACGTCTCCTTTTTTAGGGAATGGATATTTTTTCCTAAATTCGTTATATATTTCGCTTGAAATAAAGGCATCAGGCTTCTTTCCGAAAGTCCCAATTTTATAGAAAGGAATATCGCCAGTCTTCGTTGTCTGTTGTTTAAATACTCTCTTGCACATCGACACTTTTCCGATATCCCCTAATTTCTTTCTCTCCCAGTCCTTACCAGAATTCGTAAACACACCATTCAGATACGACTCAAAAAGATCTTTTGAATTCTGTAAATTCTTTTCCGCCGCCTCCTTTGCCTTTGTTACTTTCTCAAAAATCTCATCCAACTTTTTTACAATTCGTTTTTGTTCAGTAAGGGTAGGCAGTGGGATCTCTATACTTTCAATCTGAGTTTTGCTTATAGAATTAAATACGGCGCCCGTATTCCCGACGATCTGACTCTCGTACATTTTTAGAAAATTGTATAGGAAATCCTTATTGATTGCATCTGACGGTCTTATCGCCGCAAGCCCACGACCGATACATATTTTTTCGGTAGCAAAGTTAGTTGGCCCTACAGGTGCCCGAACCGACATCAAAATATCTTCAGCATATGCCTCTTTTGTAACTTTAGTTGTCCAAACGGAAGGCTCACCAATAAATTTATCCCCAAACTCCTTTTTGCCTTGATAAAACGGCAAACCCTTCCCATGCCTGTTATAAAACTTGCCTTCCGGGGATTGACCAGCAATTACAGTACATACCCTACCAAGTTTTTTTGTTTGCCAATTAGATTTCATAAATTATAAAAGTTCCAACATGTATTCAATCCCTTTCTTCAATTCTAATTCATCAATTTTTGGTTTATTAGAATTATAATGATTAATACTGTTTCTAATTTCAGTAATAAATGTTATCTCATTAGGATAACCTTTCCATGCTCTGTCCTTTTTGATTTTTTTACTTTGTAAGTTTGGGAATAAATAATTCTGATCAAAGTATTTTACAAAATTTCTATTACCGTCATTCGTGTTTTCATCTACATACCTTTCGTGTAGTTTCCCGTATAATTGATTGAAATAATCACTTGAGGGTAGTCCAAAAACATCATAATTAACAGATGCATAAGTTGAAATACTCTTATCAAATTTCTCTATACTTGTTTTGTTTGTCTGACCACTCTTTACCACTTTATAATTTCTAGATAAATCATTTTTATCTATCATGTAATTTGAGTGGGTAGCAAAAAAACAAATATTATTTTCACCTTGAGATATCTTAATGAGTTCAGATAAAAAGTATTCTTGAGCTTGGGGATGTAAATGCGTCTCTGGTTCATCCAAAAGTATCAACGAATCGGAAAGTTCTCTTGTTTCTCTCTGGGAAGAAACATTCAATAGAAATGACACAAATTGCTTAAAGCCATCGCTTCTTTGGTTCGTTGTTCTGGGTCTCCCATTCGGATCATTAACATGAAAATTAATTATATCGCCTGATATATCAAAAGTTATTGTAATTGGATGATTTGGCCAAACTTGTTTTATTAACTTTGTTACTTTATTACCCAAATCTGTTCGTAGGACTTGTCTCTCTGTGGAGTCTGAGGATATTTCCTGAACTTTTGATTGAATTTTCTCTTTTGTATCTAATCCTAATAATGAAAAGCAGTTCTTTAAAGGGATAGAGACATTATCTGGATCAGCAGAAAAAGCATTTAAACTTATTTCCTTATTAATCAAATATCTATCTTCGGATTTCCAAAAAATAGTATAGTGACTTTGTGTATAAATATGATCCTTTAATAAATTCTCGATGTCATCTTTTTGTTCAGATTTTATATGAGCACAAACTAGAGACATTTTCTTTTCAAGAGACGGGTATTCAAAATTTACATATAAGGTTACGGATTTTAATTCTTCATTAGCAATCTTTAATTCTGGGAATTTTTCTAGAATTAATCTCTTAGAATCAGAAATCTCCTTGTCTGATTGTTCATAAATAAAAACAACTGTTATTGGATTTGACTTATTATGGAAATCTCCTAATTCAGGCTTTATATTTGTATGATCATCTAGTAGCGCCAGCGCTTTTAAAAAACTACTCTTACCCGCTTCATTAATGCCTATTAACCCATAAGCAAAACTACCATCATCCAGCGGTTCGATTTCAAATGGTAAATCTTCAATACTTCTGTAATTTTTAATTCTGACTGATTTTAACTTCATATAATTTTCTTGATACTCAAAATACTGCTTTTGATTTCAGTATCGAGCTTGTCCATCTCCTTTATTATTTCCTCCGGGCTGCGCAACACAGTCTCATCTTTCTTGTTTGGATTTTTTACCGACAGATCAAAAGTCTCGTGATTGATTTCTGGAATATCAACACTCCACGAATTCTCGCTATCAGCCTTTGTTTTCTGTAGTTTTACGAATTCAGCTAGATCCTTTTCATTTAAAGGATTGCCTTTGCCTAAGTTTCGGCCAAGATTGAGCTGGTAATACCACACTTTCTTAGTTGGTTTACCTTTCTCAAAGAAAAGCACCACTGTCTTCACGCCTGCTCCGGCAAATACTCCACCCGGCAGGTCTAGTACTGTATGCAAATTGCAATTTTCTAGTAGTAATTTACGCAGACTCACCGATGCGTTGTCTGTGTTGGAGAGAAATGTGTTCTTAATAACGATACCTCCTCGTCCTCCTGCCTTGAGTATCTTTATAAAGTGCTGGAGGAATAGAAATGCTGTCTCACCAGTCTTAATGGGAAAGTTCTGCTGTATCTCTCGTCCTATACCTGCTCCGAATGGGGGGTTCGCCAAGACCACGTTATAGCGATCTTTTTCCTGAATATCATTGATGTTTTGTGCCAGTGTATCTGCATGCTTTATATTCGGTGCTTCAATGCCATGCAGAATCATATTCATGATTCCTATGATGTAGGCGAGTGATTTTATTTCCTTTCCGTAGAAGGTCTTATTTTGTAGAATCGCCATCTGCGCAGACGAGAGCTTGGCTTGATTCTCTGTGAGGTAGTTGTATGACTCCACCAAGAATCCAGCGGATCCACACGCTCCGTCATAGATAGTTTCTCCGATTTTCGGATCTACAACTTTAACAATAGTAGAAATGAGGGGACGTGGAGTGTAATATTCTCCACCATTTCGCCCTGCGTTACCCATGTTCTTGATCTTGTTTTCATAGAGGTGTGAAAGCTCGTGCTTCTCCTCGTAGAGGCGGAAGTGCATTCCGTCTACGATATTCAAAATCTCTCGTAACCTATACCCACTGGCGAGCTTGTTCTTCAACTCGCTAAATATTTCGCCAATCTTGTATTCAATAGTGTTTGCGTCTGCATCAGGGTTCTTGAACTTCTTGAAATACGGAAATAGCTTGCTGTTTACGAAATCATTCAAATCGTCACCAGTCATTGCTTTGTGGTGATCTATCTTGCCATCTTTACCCTTAGGGCACGCCCAGGCATCCCACCTGTATTGCGGGTCAAGTATGTATTCGTATTTCTTGCCCGCCAGTGCCGCCTCTGTCTTTTTTGTCTCGTCTAGATCATCCAAGTATTTCAAAAAGAGAATCCATGAAGTCTGCTCCACATAGTCGAGCTCGGTCGCTGAACCAGAATCGGTGTGGAGAATATTGTCTATATTCTTGAAAGCTTGTTCGAACATAACGTTTAAATTTCGATACATGGAATAGAGGTGGGCACGGATTGATTTGATGTCATTTTCCCATTATTAGCCCTAAATATCAATCTAAATAACGCTATTATCAAGGTTAATAGCTGGTTAGTAACCGTCCTGGGACGGTTGTAGTTACACAATCTTGATCCCTGGATCGCATTCCCCAATCCTTAATCCCTATCCCCTCTCTTTTGAGCACTAGGCGGAGGGTTTTGAGGGTGCTTTCACCCATGCCGTATTCACGCCCGCGACCGCAGTTGTTCAGTCTCATAATCCCACTTTTTGGCTGGGAACGCAACCTAATTTCATAACTCTCCCTAACCCTTTCTTACCCCAGTAGTATCCGACTCAAACGGAGCTACGGCACAAGCCTTTTGGCCGAAAGATCAATCCGCCGTCGCTAAAGCTACGGAGGAAAAGTCCAACTTCGCCAAGGCTTCGTCGGACCGGCTGCCCTTCGACTCGCCTCAATTCGACGAAGCGGGCAAGCTCCCGTCTTCACTAAAATTACCGGCGAGGCGAGCAGGATGACATCTAAATACGGCTATTTACCTGGTTGATAGCCGTATGTTATGGGATGGCTTGGATGAGGCGGTAGCGGCTGGCTTTGCCGCGCCCGATCTTCATGATCAGCCCTTGTTTCACGAGATCTCGTAGATACGCAGTCGCGGTGGAATCTTTCACGTTGCACAGCTTCTCTGCTTCGTTGTTGGCAATAAATCCGCTGGTTTTCAGATGCGCGATAATCTTGTCATACTTCGCCTGCCTCTTGTTCCTGCGCGCAGCAACTCCTTTGGGAGAAAGCGACTTGAGGCGGGATGTAAACAATAGATCCTGCTCAGCTTCGTTGGGCTCGCGCACGCGCTCAATGATTCGCTCTTGAAATCCAACGTTCTGTCCTGGCTGTTCCGGCCGCGTGAAGGATTCATTTGGAGACTCATGGGAGCTTTGTGGATTGTTTTGGGGATTTTCGCTCGCCTGATCAGAAAAGCCACCTGAATCGACGATCGAAGATTCAGATGTACTTTTTTCCGATTCAACATTTACATTTTCATCTACACTTTGCGGCTTTTCAGATTCGGGTTCAGCAGTCTCCGTTGCCTGAGGCTCAGTCGGAACTGGCTGCTCCGCTGCTGGTATTGCTATTTGCTGTTGTTCCTGCTGGACGGTGGCATCTTCACTGGTTGGAGCGGTTTGTGGAGTCTCGGCAGGAGGAGGCGCGGGAGGGGTTTGCGGAGTTTGCAAGGGTTCTGATTGGGTGGGTTCGTCCATAAACAAGTGATTTAAATATCATTGTACAATCCTTGCCCGGGATAGAAAGCTCTTACGTGATGACATTTGCATTGACAGTATGAAAATGAATTGGTATACTGCGATCGTCTTAGAGTTTAGTCTTAGACTCTAAGGGTTCTACATCCAAGAGCAGCCTTCCGCGAGGAGGGCTGCTTTTTTAGTCGCCGCGGGCTTTGCGATATTTGAGCTCCCTACCCCAGATATCATCTTGGATAGTGAGCACGTCAATATAGCCATCGCCTCCGGTTCGCAGTTCCTGCGAAACATTATTCTTTGATGAAAAGATGTACACTCGTTTCCCGCCATTTTTGAGATAGGTTACCAAGGCGAGGAAGTCCGAATCCCCGGTAAAAAATACCGCGGTCTGGTACTTCCCCATATGATGGATTGCGTCGATGGTCATTTCAACGTCCATGTTTCCCTTTTCTTCAACCGTATCGCCCGATACATTGTGAACTACAATCTGTTTAAGCTCTTTTTTCCTAACGACAAATCCAAGCGCTTTAGAAAGATAGGTGTAGAATTTATGTTTTCCATCGAGGCTATACTCGCGCGAGCCTTCTGCAGGATACGCGGTGTAGTAATAGACAGTCACATCATCCGCTCCGAAATGTCCTTTGAGATATGATTTCAATTTCGCGTAATCAAACATCTTTCCTTTTGCCTTCTGCGCTTGCCACAAATTGGAGGCGTCGATAAAAACGTATACTGCGCCGCCACGCTTGATACCAATATCTTTTGAGAATGTAACAGACGTCATAACTTATTTCCTCAACCCTATCCCCTTTCTTTTGAGCGCAAGGCGGAGGGTTTTGAGGGCACTTGGCCCCATGCCGTGCAGTTTCAGGATATCTTGTTCGGTGTGTTTTGTAAGTTGCGACAAACTGAAAATCTTGGCGTTTAGCAAAGCACGCAGGGCTGGCGCGGCAAGCGTTTCGGGAAAATCTCCTTTGTTTTTCTCGCGATAGTACCCGCTCCAGCAAACGGGGCACACCGGGCAATCGCTTGATTTGCGGAATTTGTGCCCACGGCTGCATATTTTAAGTTTCTTTTTTGTGGATGGCATAGTATTGACGGAAGGTCATTGGACTTTCCCCATATATTATTTCTAACCCCCCCCTACGATAGCTTCATATCAATAATCCAAACTTTTCCCGGCGCGCTTTCAATCAAAACCATATTAAAACAATGTCGTATTTCACTGCCAAATATTATTTATACATTTTATGTAAGGCATCCAAACATTGGGGCAACTCATGCCAACCCGACGAGCCGTTGAGGTGCCCGCCGTTTGCAATAATAATCAGCTCACCGTTCAATTCTTTGGATAAATAACGCGCATTATCCAATGGAACATACGGGTCATTGTCGCCATGGATAACCGCAAATTTTTCACAACGAGATTTTATTTTTTTGAAGTCAAAGTTTTTATCCAAGAAATTATCAATTGCTCTATTATCATTTTTTTCTGATGGTCCGGAAACCAAGACCGCGCCGGAAATTTGTTTTGCCGGTTCGCTTTCTAAATACCGTAAAATTGCCGGCACACCAAGAGAGTGGCCGACAAGATATATTTCATCACCGGCGGCGCGCTCAATGTGTCTTGAAATCTCATCAACCCATTCAGCACAGACGGGGTGTTCTGGCGTAGGCATTGCAAGAACACACGCGTAAATTTCCTGCTGTTCGAGTTTGCCCATAAGCCACGGCCGCCACTCGCCGTTTGGAATACCTTCAAATCCATGAACGATAAAAACTTTTTTCATAAGCAACAATTCAATTTAAAACCTTATCGCGGTGCATTATTTTACGCCCGCTTTAAAACAATCACTTCCTGCCCATAATCTCACCCCAGTGAGTATACTCTTATCGATAACATGCGAGCAAGCCGAGTAGTAAATCGCCTTTGCTAAACTCAATTCATTTGGTGTTCTTTGGTTTCGAAAATCTCAATCAAATAAGTATGGTTGATAAAAATCCTTCGACAACACATCAAAAAAATTGCTCTACAAGCCGTTTCACGCTGTCCTCGTCAACTTCGTTCTCCCAATAACGATTCTTTTTGAGCGATGTACCGGAAATTACAAAATCTGCGTATTTTTTGTATGTCGGTACGTGTAAACCAGAACCAGTAACAACAGGAATCACAACTTCCTCGCCAAAATGTTCAGCGGTATATTTCCTGTGCTCATCTACGCGCAAACGGGCGAGCTCAAGATCGTGATCGGAAACATCTTTTCCGGTTTCGCTTCCGCTCAAAATCACCCCTTCAAGCTTCATAAACAAAAGATTACGGAGCCATACATCAAGATTTTGAAGCTCGCTTTGAAACACTGTGTGCTTTTTCTGGAGGTCAGACCATACATACGGAAATCGGCGCTCCACGGGGTCGCCGGTTCCCATATGTAAATGCAACCAACTTCGAAAGTAAAAATACTTTGCGAGGTCTCCATTATTTCCGGTGTATCCCTCCGGTCGAAAACCGGAAAAAAGCGTTGATTCAGAACGGATAAATAACGCATCAACTGAAATTCCTATTGGTAGCGCTTCAAGGTCGTCCGCTGACAAAATGTGCACGCCGATAACCAATTCTGGAAACGAGTGACGAACTTCCTGGCACACGAGGTACATGATAAGCAAATCCTCCCACCGTACCTCATGCTTCAAAAAGTACGGCGCCCCAATGTTTTCAATCTCAATTATCGAAATACCGTTTTGTTGATAAATTTCAACCTCTCGAAGCGCTCGCTTAATTAAAAAATCTACCGGCGGTAAAGACGAGACCTCATTTGCGATATCTGCTAACTCCTTTTGTTTCAGCAAAAATACGGAACTCTTCGAAAACCGGATCAAATCAAGCTTGGTCTCGTCAACCAACGCATCGTGTAAAAAAATCAGTTTCTTTCTCGCTGTTTCTAGTACTTCAAAGTCTTTTTGAGAGAATACGGGGATTCTAAAACATTCATTATATATCGTGCTCCGCAAGATGTTATTTGAATGCACATGAACCATGGCAATGATCTTTGGATTGCCGGGATTGTTAAAAGAAATTGTATTCATAAAATGTAATCAAGCATGCACATGGGTTCTCTTAATATTAATAGTTTCTCACCTTTTCTCAAAAAAGCAATACCGTTAAACTACGCAAACCACACATTTTGCAAAAAAACCCGCATTTAGATCACAACACAGGCTAAAACTCCACGTATCAATGGATTCGTTCAAAAATATGAACGTGAGATCAAAAGCCGGAAAAAATCCGGCTATTGAGTGTTTTGAATTATCAAATAACTAAAACCCGCTTTACTCGAGCGCTTTCAGGATACTGTTCAGCTTCTCAAGCGCCTGCGCGTACACCGTGAGTTCAGCTTCGGCAGACACATCTTGCGATCCTTCACTCGGCGGCTCCGTCTCAACCACTGGCTGATTCAACAGATCCTGCGCGTCCTCGGAGTTTAATTGATTTTGAACCTTGAACAAAAACCGATACCAGGGAAATTTCACTTCCACGCGCTCAGGAACGCGCCCGCGCTCGCCATCGCCAAAACCGATTGTGATATCTTGGCTGATCGAGGCATTGAATATGCCCAAGAATTTCGCCGTATGCCGATGCCGAGCTTTAATTTCTTCGTAATTAAGCGAGAGCGATTCGATCTGTTCATTGTCCGCGAGGATTCCCTGCGCGAAACGTTCGAGATCCTGGCCGCTTCGAACCTGCGCCCATGCTTTTGCCTCTGCCGCAAACTGACGCTTTTGCTCCGGGTCCCAGCCGCGCACCTCTGCTGCGCGTACTCTGATTTCAGCGCGACGCTGAATAAAATCCATTGCCGACTCGTTGCCTTGTGACGCAGACTCTCCTTCTTCTACTTTCCAGTTCATCTCGACATTTCCCTTGCGCGCCCCCGAACCGTCTGCCGCCGCGTCAATTTCGTCAGGCTCGATGCCGGTGTTTTCAAGCTTTTCGCCCTTCTCGACTTTCCACCCTGTCTCGACATTGCCTTTTGCTTCTGTCTCGTCGCGCGTCACATCGGTACCAACAGCGGTATTGGATGTTGCCCGTAATTCTCTGACACCAATGTTGGTACCATCGGCGTCCCTTTGTTCGTCTGGTTCGCCATCTGTGCTGTTCGGGGCAAGGCGCGCGGCGAGTTCGACACTCGCTTTGCTGGACTGTTGCTGGTTTGTTTCTTGTGCGCGGATTGAGCCGGTTGAAAACAACAGCAGGATGATGACGAATGATGTGTAAAGTGTGTACATAATGTTATGAAAAGAATGTAATGTTACCTGTGTATCGCAGTATATTACAATCCTCTCTTTAAAAAGATTATACCATATTCAAACACCGATCAACAAACAACGTTCCTGATTTCCTTAATTCGTTCTTAGAATCTTTCTTCTGATCTTTACTGCAATCAAATTCTCTGAGTCTAGAACACTTTTATACTTTGGCATAATATCGAGTGCCTCATCCAAGGGATAAACATTTGACCCAAGACGAAGCAACCATGCCTCGCAGAACCAACAAACGCCAACATGTTTTTCATAAAATGCATGGTGCCATGCATTATTGAATGCGTCAATCGCAGCTTCTCTGTGCTCGATCTCATGATAAAATAAAGCGGTTCTCAGGCTAAGGCTCACCTGCGCATCGACAAATTGTTTTCGATTTTCCGAAGTTTTTAACGATTCTGCGTATCGTTCTTCCGCCTGCATCCATTCATGAAAAAATATCCACGCTGAGCTGCCTCGCTCAGAACCATGTTTATTAAACTCTCGCAACGCGCGCTCACGTTGTACAGCAAACCGAGCGGTGTCGCGTTGGCTAGGCTCAAGACGTTCCATGTCCATAGGTCTATATCCATTTCTGCTCAATGAGAAAAACGCGTATGAGCATAAAAATTGATTACGATGATTAAGATTGTTTACGCTTTCCGATACGTAATGTGAACAGCGCGTCCGACGAAAACAAACGCGCGGCAAGCCACACACAAACCAGTAAAACGACAAACTGGTACGCGAGTCCGGCCATAATCGCAACGTAATCGTGGGTCACGACATTTTGAATCGTTAAAAACGAATGTGAAAACGGAATGGCGTATACAATATACCGAAGAACCGGCGATAATGTATGGACGTCAAGCATGAGCGTGAGAAAATATGGGATCAAAATCAGGATCATGAGCGGGGTTGTGACCGCTTGCACATTTTTCACACTGTCGGCAAGTGTTCCGAGCATCATGGCGATGGAAAGCGCGATGACAATTCCCAAAAAAAGCGACACTCCAACAAGTGCGTATGACACAAACCCGAATTCAACACCGAGCGCGCGGAGCGCCGGTTCGATGGATGTCTCCGATCCAATCCCTCCGGTCACACCCTTGGTGTAGGAGTTGAGCCCATAGAGATATGAGGCCGCGAACACGAACGCAACGATCCCTGCTGCGGTAATTTTCGCCACAATGACGGACTTCCGACTCACGGGGGTACTCAGAAGCGTCTCGAGTGTTTTGTTTTCTTTTTCACTTGCCACAGTGACAGCCACCATCTGGGACGCGATGACAATTACGAGAAAAAGAATAATGGGCACGAACATGGTTTGTTTTTGGACAAATGCCAAAACCTGCGTCAAACCCACCCGCGCGCTCCTGCTTCCGATCACGACATGTTCGATTTGGGCGACCGGCTGTTCGGCCAATTCACTTCCAACGGGTGCTTTGGATTGCCTGAACCACTCATCCCGAACCAATGCGTTGAGCGCGGGGTGTAAGCCCGAAAGCCGCGTGACACGCTGGGTCGCTGTCATGGACATGTTGGAAAGAATCGTGTATGTCTGAATCTCCAACGACTGAAACCGCGAAACCCGATCGCTTGTGCCCTCTGGAATCACGATCACTGAGGCCGCGTTGATTGAGCGGGCGCGTTCAAGTACTGACGGGACATCACCTTCCATGAGTTCCACAGAAAATCCCTGTTCGCCGATTCGTGACACAAACCGTTTCGCTATTTCTCCGCGATCTTCGTCAACCACGACAACCGGCACGGGTTTTGCAGACTTCTTGGTCTCTTTTTGAAGCAGTCCTCCCACCGACGCAAACACCAACACCATGGCAATGAGTGGAAGCACAAATTGCGGGGTGAGGAGTTCTTTAAGCTCTTTTTTGAGAAGAATGAAAAAAATTCTCATAGGATTCGCTAAGCGTTGCGCCGCGTGAGCGCAATAAATGCTTCTTCAAGGTTGGCAGACGACGTTTGTGATTTGAGTTCATTTGCGGTTCCAACGCTTTTGATAACACCGGCGTCCATGATGGCCACGCGATCGGATAAAAATTCAATTTCCAGCATGTTGTGACTTGAGAGAAGCACAGCCATGCCTTCGCGCGCGTGGGATTTGATGATGTTCCTGATAGCAACCGCGTTCACCACGTCAAGTCCCGACGTTGGTTCGTCGAGGATCGCGAGCGCGGGATTGCTCATGAGCGTGCGGGCAAGGAGGAGTTTGCGCGCCATGCCCTTGCTGTAGGTTTTCACTTTGTCTCGGAGCCGATCACCAAGTCCGCAAATTGTTTCAGCCCGGGAAAGAAACGCGTCGCGCTCGCTGTTATTCAGAGCGTAGAGCGACGCCATGAATTGAAGATATGCTCTGCCTGACAAATTTTTATACGCACCCGCCTCTTCGGGAAGATAGCTTATGAGTCTGCGCGCGCGTTCTGGCTGCTCGCGAATGTCGTGATCAAAAATTCGCACGGATCCTTCGGTTGGAGAAAGCACGGTCGCGATGATCTTAAGCGTGGTGGACTTCCCCGCTCCGTTTGGCCCAACAAGGGCGAAAATCTCACCTTTTTCAACCGAAAAACATACGTCGTTCACGGCAACTGTTCGTGAATACCTTTTTACGAGATGTTCGACTCGAAGCGCGGTTTCCATAGGGCGTTTGGGAAGATTTCCAACAAACGGCTTATTCAACGCAACACGCCATTTACTGATTGAGTATACGCCTTGGAAACAGCGAAATCAATACCGCACGATTGTTGTTGGTAGCATGTTCCTCACTGCTTCAATTTGGTCCGGAGAATAGGCGTTACCAACGATGGATAGCTGTTTTAGATTTGAAGAAATATTCTCAAGTTCAAGTGGATATGTGTCAAGCTTATTGTTTGAAAAATCAATGATCTCCACCGAAGTCATCTGTCCAATCTCTGCAGGAATTCCGGTGAGGTTGTTGTTGGCGGCATTGAGAACCTTCAAGCGTGTCAACTGACGAATCTCCGCGGGAAGCGCGCCTGTGAGCCTATTTCCGCTCACATTCAATTCTTCCAACGCGGTCAGCTTCCCGAGTTCTGACGGCAGCGAAGTGAGGCGATTGTTGGAAAGATCTAAAAATTTGATTGAAGTTTGATCCAAAAGCTCGAAGGGAAACTCTGTAAGTCCCCTGTTGCTCATGTTTGCTGTGTAGCTCAATCGGTTTAAATCTTTTGCTTTATCAACGCTCGTGGTCATGGTATTTACATATTGACCTACAGCATCGAGGCTTTCTGGATTTCGTTGTTGAATGGAAAACAAACCCAGTATTCCTAGTGCAAGAACCACAAACAGCGTGATGATGATTTTCATAGGTGCATTATTGAGTATCAATAACAAATCCACCCTATCTAAAGGGTGGACACAAAGCTACTTCTTTTTGTTCTTCTTTGGTTTCTTCACGTTCTTTTGTTGGGCGTTGTTGCCTTTTGCCATATGTGGATAATTATTATGTTTTGTTTTATCAGTATACAATATTTGCCGGTTAGTTCACATGACCCGCCACCAATCCGTTCAAATTATTCCACACTTGAACTTCGAAGTTGTTTTCTCAAGTTTTTATAACCCGGAAGTGTTTGGCCAACCAACTCCCAAAACCGTTTTGAATGGTTGAATTCTTTTAAGTGACACAGTTCATGGACAATAATATAGTCCGCGAGCTCTGGCGGAAGCGTGAGCAACTTATACGAAAAATTGAGATTTCCTTTTTTTGAGCAACTCCCCCATCGCGTTCGCGGATTGCGAATGGAGATTCGATGATACACAAACCCATATGATTGATTGAAGTATTCGAGGCGAGACGCCACAAGCTGCGCAGCCCGCTGCTTCATCGCGCGATACTCCATTGACGAACCGTGGGGAGTGTATGTTTGTTTTCGTGATTGTACCTCTCGAAGCTTTTGTTCAACCCAGGCTCTATGCTTTTCAAAAAACGCACGAGCAAATCGCTCGCTCACCCAACGAGGTCGGGTCATCACAACGGTTTGATCGGGACGCACAGATAGAGTCAAACGTTTTGCTCTCCGGCTGATTTTATAAACTTCACTCATATTTATAGTCACAGGTTTTCTTTTACTGCGGTGATATGCCTAATCAAGTAAAAATGACAAGTGAGTCATCAGGTAACTTGTTCTCCTTGATAGTTTTTTCAACCTGTGAAATGTGCTCTTGAGACGGTTCAACGGAATAAATCTCGAAGTACGAAGCGAAGGCGTACCAATGGGGCTGAGAAGTTTGAACCCCAGTACCAGTCTCTTGATAACGAGACGGTACGGGGTAAATCTCGGAGTCAATGGGAGTGGAGGCGAGGGTGGAAATCGGTTGAAATATTAAAAAGAAAGTTAAAAACCACACGAGTAAGCGTCTAAACATTTTTCTTTTTTCAAATTTAGGTCTATTCATTGCTATACTAAACCGTACTTTATGTACTTTTCTTTCGCTTCTATCTTATTAACTTCTACCTGTCGCAAAATCTCCCCCTTTTGTTTGTTGATCGCAATCATCCTGTAATCTTTCTGATATTTCATTTTGAATTGACGCATCAATCGAATTGGTATCAATTTCCTATATGTGTAGCACAAAAACATATTCTCAGCGAGTAGATCAACCAAGCCATCTTTCAGCATTCTTTCATACCTAAGGATTATCTGGCTCTCCTCCATAAACATGGAAATACTTTTCTCAATCGTTCCTCGCAAATCCTCTCTTTTTTGTTCTAGGATAAATCTCTCCACATTCGTATTCATTCGGTCTTGCATCTTGTTAAACATTTCAATATCACCATTAAGATTTCTGACGTCTGTCATCAGCTGTTCGATTTTATTCAAGAATGATATATCGGCAATTTTCATTGATGAATCATCTCTGATTGGAAGTACCGTTAAATGGCGCATCGCCAACTGTCCATTCTTGTATTGCTCCTCGTTATGTTTCTGAAATTCAATATTTTGTCCCAACAGCGTAATCAAGTACTGCAAATATCGCTCAAGATGCGCATGTTCGTTCAAATATATTTTACGCCATTCTTTTTTTCCTGCACGTTTACCTCTCCAGATCTCACCAACAACAAAAAACAAAAAAGCAAAAAATGCACCAAAAAACGAACTTGCTATCAAAGATAATATCGTCTCATGTTCAATGATATATTGAATGATGCTATTCATCACGTTTACCGAAAATTACCTTACTTTATTGGTAGCCGCTTGAATGACTTTTCATTTTCAATCTTCCCATCAATTAAATCCTGATATTGTTTGTGTAATTCAATCGACGGATTTATTTCCTTTAGTCGCTTGAGTAGCTTCTTGATGGTCTCGACGCTATACATCGATTCCTGAATAGTGTGCCAGGTTTCTTGACCGGATTCATCGGCATGATATATCTGCAACCTACTACCCCAATGCTTAAACACAAATACCGATGTCCTATCAATTTTTGTAATTTTATGAATATCCGCTTTGAAACCTCTCGCTAAAAATACTTTACTAACGAGCGTTTTACTATCAACAATTGTAGTTGATGTGAAAAGACCCGCCAAACAAACCAGAATAAGACCCACCAAAAATAAACCTAATCCTTTAATAACGTTACTATCAATGTCTTGTCCCCACAAACTGAACACAATGCCTATAATGGTGAGGGGTATCCCGAAAAGTAGGAGTTCCTGACTTCCTTGAAATTTTTCAACTCTTGCCTGTTGCATAGTAAGTACCTTATTTTTTACCTTTTTCGGAAAAATAATATTTTTATTATTACAGCTACAATTGTCGTTGAAAATAGAGTTCTTAGGATAAAAAATATATTTTGCACTGGATCCGAGAATTCGAAATAAATATCCTCTGCTATTTTCCATCCTTTTAATAGCAAGGATGCAAATGCTAAAATCATCAGCCAAAAAACATCTCGCTCCTTATATTTTCCCCAGTAATAAAAACTTACAATTAACGCCACTACTAAAACTAAAGTAGTTATTATCTCCATATTTTTCAAAATTAATTATTAGCCCTGATTGTTTCTCGACTTGGATCATTGATCCAGACTGGACCGTTTTTATACTTATTATCGTTTTGTATTTTTGTATCTAACTGCTTATAATCCTGTTTAGCATCTTTAAAATCATTTATCGTGTCGATTATTCTTTCTGCCACAATCGCACCGCCAATAATCCATTTCAGCCATTTGGGAGTTTTTGAACTATTTGGAATTTGTGGATCTAACAACTTCTTACTATCCGGCAAACCCAAATCAGGTAAAGTTTGCTTCCCCGGATCCCAAGTAATGGTTCTATCTTTCGCGAGTATTGCGGTCGTGATCCCAGCCAAGGCGCCGGCCGTTGCTGCTATCAAGGTTTCTGTAGCGGGAATCAATAAAGGTGCAGCCAAAATTGCGACTGCCTTACCTGTCTTGTCGACGTGCTTTACCGGATTGTTGAGCGAGTACGAATATGAGTTGAGTGCTTGAGGGTTGGAAAGATACAACTTGAAACTCGTTCGCTCTTTGTTTTCTTGTCCTATCTGACTGTCACCAAGGTTTTGTTGTCCGGTTTTATTTCGATCATCATTTTTTACTTCAAAAACACTTCCCTTAATTTCCTCTTTGAATTTATTTCCGCCAACACTCAAGAATAACGGGTCTTGTGACAACCATCTTCCAATCCCTTGATTGTAGTACCGTGCATTTCCGTACGTTAAGTTTGTGTCGCGGTCGAACTCGTGATTCGTGAACTTCCTTTGCTCATCAAAACTCCCACTCTTCCAATCCACCCTCATCGCTCCGTACGGCTGGTAATCGAGCAACTGGATCATTGTTCCGGTGTTGCTTGTAGCAACATTCGAACCTGTAAGATGGTCGGTGTGGATGTACTGGAGGGTAGAAGCACCTTCAATAGTTGCAACAAGCTGATCTCCAGCGAAAATATGTTTTGTTGGAGTTGTACCGTCGGTGTTGTACAAACGGTTCGCATATCTGATTGTCTTAGTACCGTTACTGTACTTGGTTCTCTGACCTGTGTGATCGTATTGGTACGTTACCGTACTTCCCGTCTTCTGCGATTGAGTTAATCGATTGTCGTAGTCCCAAGAGTTAGTCCAAACAGAGTCAGATGTGAGGTTTCCGTTGTTATCGTAGCTGTAGACAGCTGTTCCAGCCTTCGTTGTTGCATGAGGATTGGCGTAATTCGTTCCCTCATAGAGATACGTCCCTTGATCTGAAGCCGTGAGGATGTTTCCAATCGCGTTGTAGGTGTACGTTCTTCCCGTGTTATCGCCGTTTGCGGAGTTAGTAATTGTTGAACTGGTCAACCTATGCAAATCATCATACCCATACGTCATCGTCTTCCCCGTACTCGTCTGCGAAGCATCCACAATCTGCGTAATGTTCCCGACTTGGTCGTAGGCCTGCCCCGTAGTGAACACGAAGTGTTCTACTACTGGGGTATACGTGGCTAACTTCTTGGAAATATTGCTAAGTGCAGTCTCGTACGCCTGCAATTCTTCTCGGCTTTCAATCTCTTTTACTGCGGTGATGTGCCTGACTACGTAAAAATTAACTCGTGAATCATGAGGTAACTGATTCTCTTTGATAGTTTGCTCGACCTGCGAAACGTATTGTTGAGAAGGCTCGACGGGATAGATTTCGAAGTACGTGGCGAAGGCGTACCAGTGGGGTTGGTTGAGTTTAACCTCGGAATCGATGGGTGTGGAAGCGAGAACGGAA
>CAYYDP010000020.1:9589-23871 GCA_964470645.1 uncultured Gammaproteobacteria bacterium | reverse complement strand
ACGAGCAACGAACACAACCGCTTCCCCAGCTCGTGCGAGCATTGCTCCAAAATATCCACCCACACCTCCGGTTCCGATAATTGTAATCTTCATAAATAACGAGAAGTTATTACAACAATCCCCTCTTCTTAAACCATTCAATCGCCAGTTTCACCGCGCCGGCTTCGTGAGCAAATTCAATAGATCCATCTTCAGCCCATTTCAAGGCTTGGTCAGCACCAACAAGCACAACGTCAACCAACTCACCAGTTTCGAGTTTCTGACCAACATGCTCCAAATCCCATGCAATAAACTGGTGATACTGTCGTTCAAAATACCCCGTCATCACCTCGTGAACGCGCAATAACTCAATCGACTTCGCCTTGTAGCCCGCTTCGGTCTCAAGCTCACCAAGCGCTTCGTTTTTGATTTGTTCTGCGGTTGGATTCCAGTCATGCATTTTCCCGCTTGGCAACCCCAAAACCATCCGATCGTTTTCACCCACTGCTTCACGAGTTAACACGATCTTTTTATCGTTTGTTAAAGCAACAACCGAAATATTCGGCTGACGCACCACAACCCAGTGCGTTTGTTCCGGCCCATCACCAATCTTCACCTGCCGTTCCTCAACACGAAGCACGGGGCACTCATAGGCAATTTTTCGTGAAATGATCTGCATACCCGCCTCTATGGTAACTCTTTTTTTATTCTTTGCGTCATCTCATCGATAACTTTTCTATCCTCATTTGTGTTCAGCTTCTCTTTCGCGTGATTAAAGATCACTTGTATATTCCTCATTTCTCCGCTAGTGATTTCTTTCATCCACGAAAGTATCGGCAGCCAATAGGCGTGAAAGTGAGAGCTTTTTTCCTCTTGAATCAAGACAGCTTCTTCTATTCCTGCACGCATCATCGCACTGCGAACTCTCGTTGTAACAGACACAAAGCCCACAAGTTCCTGATCGATAGAATCAGTAATTCTTTTCACGTGTTGTTTTGTTTCCATTACCATCATTCCTGGAATAGGTAACGCATAGTCTTGATGAACCCTGAAATAATCATCTTCAAATAAATTATCTAAAAAGTTATTTTATGGACCTTATTAAAACGATGACACATCTCCCTTCATAAAATTTATCACATAAACAACAATACGAATAATTAATATAATCATCACGATAAGTAATGTGGTAACCGTAATAAACAGTGGAGTTGACACACGACGGTTTAGAATATTCCTGGGCGGATTTGAACTTTCAGAATTATTATGATTATTAGGTACCTCTCTATATCGTTTGGATTTAATTAGTATTCCGATGAAATATCCAAATAATATATAAACAAAAATTTCGGTTAAAAAAAATATTGGTACAAACAGCCTTGGGGCTTCATAAAAAGTCAATAAAAAATTTTTATAAACAAAGCTGCGCATGACACTGCCAAGTGTTAAAGACAAAATAATACAAACAAATATAATAATCTTTTTCTTACTTTGGGTAGTTGTTAATTTCATACTATTCTTGGTTCAACCTACTATTATCCGTTATTTTACTCTTTGACACAGAAAAAAACAAAAAACGGCTCGCGACCAGGTTGTGAATCGATTCCAGACACGACCACATCCACGCAGTTGAATCGGTATTCAAATATGCCGTCATCGGTCATTACCGATTCAAATCAGAGAAGATGCACACAGCCACGCGCGAGATGAGATTACAATGTTTTCAGTTCAGCGAGGGCGTTGTTGAACGCTGTTGTTGTTAAGGATGATGAACCGATACGGTCAACGGGTTCAATCTCGCTCAACTTCATGCCCTTGATTTTGATCAGAAGGCCTTCAGAAAACTCCGCGAGATGTTTTTCATGGGCGCTTCCCGGCTCAAGCGTGTCGGTCACTTTCACTCCCCTGACCTCTCCATTCGCATCAAGAAAGAGTGAAAAACGGTCTATATGGTCGCCGCTCGGCGCGGTGAATGACGCATTCGCGGCAATTTCGCGGAACTGGCCTTCTACTTCCCCCTGGTCGTTTGCCACAGGCTCTTCAACAACCGATCGCTCCTCATTCATCGGTTCGCTGGCCTGCTTCTTGTAGACAACAAAACCAACGATGACAAATGCCACAAGAACAAGAGTTACGATGTCTCGTAGAACGAGAGTTGTGTTGCTTTTTTCCGAATTCATATGATGCTTTGATGAGGGTTGTGTAAATTACACAATACTCACCCTTAGAAATTTAATTCATTGTAACACTTTTTCCGTCTACAGTTATCCACCAATGAATCACTTGGATTTCATCCGCTTTCCGTGTATCCATTGTTGTGAAGCATTCATGGGCTTGTTTGAACGATGAATACACCCCGCCCAGCAGCACGACCGACGCATGCCTTTGCGCATCTTATCAAGACCAACGGAAATGCGGCAAAAAAATAATACTTATATTTCTCTTATTATTCTAACGTTATCATGTATTCTCCGCGCATAAATATTCTCCCATGTTTTTACAGGAAAGGCAAAAAAGCGTATGATACCCGCATATGAATACACAACCCAAAAACACCATTTGTCTCTGGTTTGAAAAAGACGCGCTTGCCGCGGCAGAGTTTTACGCCGCGACCTTTCCCGATAGTAAAGTAGGCAGCGTTTTTCACGCGCCTTCCGATTTCCCCAGTGGGAAAAAGGGCGATGTATTGACGGTCGAGTTCACCGTCTGCGGGATTCCCTGCATCGGCCTCAATGGCGGCCCGGTATTCAAGCAGAGCGAAGCGTTTTCTTTTCAGATTGCAACCGATGATCAGGAAGAAACCGATCGCTACTGGAACGCGATCGTCGGCAACGGCGGGCAGGAGAGCGCCTGCGGCTGGTGCAAAGACCGCTGGGGAGTATCATGGCAGATCACGCCGCGTGTGTTGACCGAAGCGTTAGCCATAGGCGGCGACGAAGCAAAACGCGCGTTCGACGCGATGATGACCATGCAGAAAATAGACGTCGCAGCTATCGAAGCGGCTCGGCGCGGGAGTTAGCTCTCAAAAGTCACATTCAACTGACAAACACTTCAACTCTTTTATCTACCTTTGCCTCGGGATCGAGGACGTAGAGCTTTTTTGGAATGAGTTTAAAAAATCGATACGGAGCATCTCCAGTGAATGATTCTTTGTTCATCTCAACAAAGCTTGTACGATACCATCGAAATGCTTCATCGAGCTCACTTTCTTCCAATTGCTTCACACTACCTGATCCTTGGACACCATTTCCTTTTCCTTCTTCTTGATGAGAATCAAAAATTGCAAACGCGACGTTGGGATTCTTCAAGATATGTTGAATGTGCCGAGAGTGTATTTGGGAGATGAAATAGAAATTCCATTGATCATCAACACAATAGAACAACGGCGCCGCCCATGGTTCCCCATCTGCCGTCGCAAGCGTTAAGTATTTGTTCTCTCGAATGATCGTTCGCGCGATTTGGTTGATGTCACTATTGGTCATAAAATTATTATTTTTCGTTTGTTAATATAGGTTTCCATTTCTTGAAGCGTTCCTTCTCTCTCATCTCATTTCTCAACTTTTCAAGCGTGATTCGGTTAGCTTTGAGTCTCACAACAAAATCACTGGAAAAAGTAAGTTGACTATACTTCCTATTAACACCGTAAAAGATATCCATGACATTTCCAGATACCAAGCTAAGAAACCATAAGTCTCCGTTTATCAAATCCGGATCGTCGTTATCAAAAAACTCGTGTTCAAAAACATTCTTTTCACTTAATAAGTTTGAATGATACATGGCATAAATCAGATTACAGTGGGCACATGTTTTGTTTATTTCCTTTTTGGCAAACATAAGCGCCTCACTCGCTTCGGGATAATTATTTTCTATCCAACTGTAGCAGTCAGAAATCAAATTCTTTGGAATATAAAGAATTCCATGTTCATCTTGAGTAGCAAAAACTTTATTATCAGGAAATGCAAGTGCATAGCATGCTAGTGACGTAGCTTCGATAACTTGTCTCAAATCTAAAAACGATTGAACGTGATGCCTTCTTAACATTGAAAACCAGCTCAACAACTGATGTTTTTTCATGTACGCAAAAAAATATTGAAACATCCAACTATCAATTTTTGCCTCTGCAATAAACTCTTGAGTTAGAGAAACAAACTCCAAGCTGTTTGTGAAGAATGTGCCATATTTTTTATTTGCCTCCATGATCATCTGGCGCTCGGAATCAATAATGTCCTGAAAGTTCATAGAAGTACACCTTTTGCACTACCACACATTTCGAAAAAGATTACACCGAGACGTACTAGAAACAGATTTATACAATCCGAACATTCGGTTGCCACCAAGAATCAAACTCACGCGCTTTCTTAACATCATTGAGGTCAATATCTTCTATTAGTATTTCTTCTTTATCTGGTGAACCCTCTCGTACTATTCCTGAAATTGGGCTAATGATCAAAGAGTTTCCAAACGAACGCGTCCCTGTATTTAAATTACCCGACACAAGAACAAACGCCCTGCTTGCGAATGCTCCATATTGATACAGACTTTTTACGTATGGTATAACATCAAAATCTTTCCAACCAATTGACCATGTTGGAACACACATAATTTCACATCCGAGTTGGTTTAATCGTTCGTACATAAAATGAGAAAATCGATTAAAACCATCCTTGCATATCAACATGCCCAGCCTACCTATCGGTGTCTCTGAAACGGTTACCTCGCTCCCTGGGGTAATACCATCATGATCTCTTTCAGGCGGAGCTAAATAAACTTTTCTCGTCGAATGTAAAACGGTTCCTGATTCTGAAACTATATAACCCTGATTTACATAATTCTCATTTAGTCGGCGATAAAAACTCAAAGCGAAAGCAATATGATTACGTTGGGCGATCTCTTGTACTCGGCTCAAATAGTCCGTTCCGACACTTTTGACATCCCCCAACATACCAATTGCCGTTTCGGGAACAACCAATAATTGTACCGAATTCCTTGAAGCTTCCCGGGTTAAATCATCAAGTTTTACGAATGAAGACTCGACGGACATTGGAACGTCGTACTGGACTACTGCTACTCGTATTTTTGAGACCATATTATTTACTCTAGGATATTCCCAATTCTCGCTTTGAGTTCTCGTTCAAGCTCTTGGGGAACATCGGTTCCGATGCGGAATATTTTCCCGTTTTTGAGAACAATCTCCACAGCGTCAAAGCCGGAAACATTATAAATCCACATATATGGCCAAAACCACACCTTGATCCCCCAGCCGTAATACCAGTGGTTTTTCACAACTCTTACCGAAGTGATCTCGCCAAGGGAAAATTTCTTTCTGAAAATCCCGTAGCCGAATTTGATCCGCAGGTACTTTTCATCAATGGACACAGTCAGTGCGGCAAACGATGCGAGAATGAGCACAATGAATGCCATGATGGCAGTAATGGCAAAATTGGCGCCGGAGTCAACCGATGGCGGCTCGGCGCGGGCGGTGATCTGAAGCCACGCGAAAAACACCAGCACAGCCATTATGACAGCCAGCATCAAGTACCCGATTTGCGTATGTTTGTAGAGAGTCATAAGTGTTCAGTGGGTGTGGTCTGTATCTTGAGTGTATACTTCTTGTGCCACGCAGGGTTGATGTTCATAGAGAGCATACGTTAATTAGAATTCCATCAGTGTTTCCGCCATCATTTCCTTCTCGCGAGCCACTGCACAAAAAGACTTTTTTCTTTGCGCGTCTCGCCAAAATCATAATACACTTTTTCGACCGTAAAGTCCTTGCTCAAAATATCCATCATGTCATCCTGATAAATAGGATACAGATCGAGCTTGCTCCAGACCTTGCGTTCTTTGTCATAATAATGAAGCACCACAACCGTATCGCTGATGTAGGCGGGAAATACCAGAACTTTATCTTGGAAACCATGATAATACACCGTGTAATCAAACATGAAGTTTTCAAAAATTTTCTCTTTCGGCAAATGCATGAGTGACTTGATGTAATCATAATTCCGCGCATCAACAAAAAGATAACCACCGGGCTCAATAAGTTGAGCGAACTTACTCACAATGCTCTGTTGTGCGCTCTTCGTATATTCCCTCGTACCTCCGCCTATGTAGGTGAGAGAATTGCCTGTGAGAAAGCCGAAATCAAAGAGGTGAGTGTATTCGGGGGTCGCATTCGGCAAGTCGAGCCAGTTGGCACGGTGAATAACGACGTTCTGTCGCTTCTGCGAAAACAAGGCCCCTGCCTGGCGGATGAATTCATCATCCACTTCATTCGCTTCTGCGCTTTCAACATCGCAACCTTGTTCGTTGAGTGATTCCAGAATACCACTGAGTTCAACGCCTCCTCCAACACCGAAATCGAGTATCTTCTTCAGTGCTCTTTGTTTGATAATGTCTGTGAAGAATGAAATCTCCTCTTTTTTTGTTCCTCCTTTAAATCGCGGATAAATATCGTGCTCCCAATTCACAAACACAAAATCTTTGAATTCTTCAATCGGGTTGCTAATATAGGGAAGGGTGTTGACGAATGGCATACGAGGTGCGTTGATACTTCTCATTTTACCCCTCTCCCCTCAAAAATCAAACAAATCTCATAACGCCCCCTACCCCCTCTTATCTTAAGAGGGGGAAATAAAATTGGCTCTATCGCAGGAAGAGAGCCGATTTCCACCTTCAATAAATCAGTCAGTGCCGCCAGCGTGGGTGCGTTTAATTTCTTCGCGCGTAGTATTGGCAAGCGTTTGCAATGAATCACTGATCCTGACCGGATAATCGAACTTCGTATTCAAATCAAACAATGCAGGATCAAACTTCCCCTTTTCGGTAAAATAGTGAGTCCGGATTTCATCGATCTTAGGAAGCTGCCGCACCAGCTCTCCCTGGCTCACAACCGGCACCAGCAATCGTTCTCCATTCCTCTGCTCTTCCTCAAAACCAACCACGTCTCCAGTGTATTTCCCATTACTCGTTTCTCGAAAAACTTGTTTCCGTCCGGGTAACGATACCTTGCCCGTGCTCATTTTCATGATTGGACGAATCCGTGAACCACTCCGGGTTTCGCATAGCTTGTACACCAATTCAAGCGTTGGGGCATCCAAGGGAGTAAGAACATTCGTTGCCGCGACATAGTAATCAATGGGAGCGTTTTTCTTTTCAAGAGCGTCCACTTTCCACTCATCAAGATCACTCATTGCCGAAATCTTGACATATGATAAACCAGCATCATCAAGCATTTTCCTAGCAACCACACTGAGTTCGTATAAATCTCCGCTATCAATTCGAAGATACCCAACTCTCACTCCGTTTGCTTCAGCCTCTTTGGCGATTTTTATAAAATTGTTAATGCCCTGATTCACGTTATAGGTGTCAATCAATATCGCGTGCCCACTCGATGTGTGCTTTAAGTAGGATCTAAACGCGTCAATCTCCCGATCAAACGACATTATGAAGTAGTGGTAAGTTCCTCCTCGAGAAGATTGCGCCCCCTTTCTAAACTGACTCAAAGCGAGAGAACTCTTGTTTCCAAACATCTCATTAATTCGAACTGACTTCATCGCAGCATCCATGCCATAGCTTCTACTCCCACCAATTCCAACGAGCTTCCCTTGTGCCGCGTGAACAAATCGCGCAAACTTTGAAGCGAGCAGCGTCTGAAGGTATATCGTATTCATTAAAAACACCTCAATGAGCTGTGCTTCGATGATCGGAGCCGTGATTCGGACGATCGGTTCATTCGGAAAAAAGATAGTTCCTTCCGGCATTGCCAGCACCTCGCCGCTAAATCTCAATTTCTCAAAGTACCCCATTTCCTGATCAGTCAGTTGAAATTGCTCACGAATCCAACCAAGTTGCCTGTTGGTAAACGAAAAGTCGCACAAGTACTCTACTACCTGCTCAAGCCCGGCGAAAACAAGGAAATTACGTGTTTGCGGCAGATCTCGTACAAACAGGTCAAAGGTTGCTATGGTGTCCTGCATCCCCTCCCGCAAATATATAGAAGCTAAGTTAAATCGTGAGCCGTCGGTAAAAAGGGATAAATCTTCTTGTGAAATAAAATCCTGCATAATAGGGAGCTGCTTCTTTAAAAAAATACACTACCCATTCAGAAAAATAAAAAGGTAGTAATGTACCTATTTTACACCTCCTCCCTTCAAAAATCAAGCAAATCCCATAACGCCCCCTACCCCCTCTTATCTTAAGAGGGGGAAATACAATCGGCTCTATCGCAGGAAGAGAGCCGATTCCAGACGCTGCGCGTCCACGCAGTCGAATCGGTTTATTTCTTCTTTCGTTTCTTGAGCATCCCTTGCACCGAAGGACTCACTTCTTTATCCGTGCGATGCACGCACCCAATCCAGCAACACGGCCGGCGCCCGCCTCCGCTGACGCTGTGGCGAGGCAGGCATGCCTTTGCGCATCTTATCAAGACCAACCTTATGCGACGATTTCTCGTCTCTTCTTGTTTTGCAGACGTCACCCAACAAATCCACTCATTACGGGCGAGTGGTGTGTATAGTGGGCATAAAACCCAATATACCATCTATCCAGTAAACCTCGTGACCGTGGTCAACAAAAATTAATTGCCCAATTTTCGTATTATCTCTTCTAAATAAAAAACAGGGGCTTGATTTTGTCGTAAAGCAACACGGCAAGAACGAATTACCTCACTCTTCTCTGTTTTTCCCAACTTTAACAGTAGCGCCACTGCAGTGCATTGCTCGTGATTTCCCGTATCAGGCAGGTTGAGCAATGCAATAAGAGCCTGGGCAATAACTTCTGGTTCAACACCAACAAATGGCTCAAGCGGATTGTGATTGATTTCAAAAACATGATCGCCTTTCTCTTTAATGCTACGCGCGAGTTCTTCAAACAAATGAACTTTGTGTTTGGGAAACCGTTCAAGCACTTTTTTCAGTATGAGGGGTTTTGATGGGATCATTTCTTTTTCAAGCACCAGCATGACCCACTCATTGCTCACGTTGGTCACGTTGTGCCAAAATCCATATCCGTCTTGTTTCACGGCTGTAAACGGCGGTGTATGAGAGGACTTGTACTCCTCGTTGGGTATATCGATCCCAAAACGCCATGAACGCTTTGTTAAATAAGAAAACGTAATCCCTCGATCAATCTTACGGAATCCATTTCGCCCTGGAGCAACCCCTCCCCGAATGGTAATTTTCGCCTTAAGCGCTTCCGGATGTGGGCTTAATAATTCATGATCTTTTAATATGCCAGAATACTCCCCTGACGTTCTTCCCCCCGGCGGAAGAATAATGATTCGTTTCACCAAACCATGCGACTCGTGCGCAAGACGAATAATCCAAGATGTTCTTCGCTTAATTACGGCGGTTGCTTGATCACCAAAAATTTTTTTAATTTCGTTCTGCACCAATCGGCTTGCCAATATCTCTTCAGCATTAAATAACTTAGTCCCCCATAAAAACTCAAAATGATTGCGATACGCCTCCGCTATATGAGCGTTTACAATTCGGATAGAAATTATTGGTTCAGAAAACCACATCATTATCGCAACGGTATTCCCAAAAATAAGAGTAGTGGCCGGACTCGAATACTCTTTCGGGATAAATTTAAACTTTGAATATGGAGTCTGCAAAACCTGACTCCCCTCTACCGCAAGCTGACGAGCTCGAATATTTCGTTGCTCGCGTAAATGGATGTATTGATCAGTATATTCTGGCAATAAACAACGCGCTCGGTCGGTTGCACCCCACCCAACAAGTTCTTTCTTTGTTTCCAAAATATCAGAAAACACTTCACGAATCCCATCCAAACCATAGAGAATTTGCGTTGCTGAATTTCGATTGTTCATCGTATTTATTGAACTCGTTAACATAATTAAAAAATCTGTAATATTTTTTACTACCACTCGTGCCTGCCCCGTAGTTCCGTCTGAGGAGGACACTGCAAGGGAGAACAAATTTTCAAATCTTATTTAAAGCGATGCCTGCAGCCAGCCCAGCAACACGGCCTCCTCATGCCCTTGCGCATTTTATCAAGACCAACCTCGATGCGGCGGATTCGCGTTTCCTCAAGCTTCACGGACGTAACCCAGCAAATCCACTCATTCCTCGCGAGCGGTGTAATATCCTCCCACAAATCTTTCACTTTCGAATCGGATTCGATTGCTTTTTTCAAATCCGCAGGTAGCTTATGCACTGTTCCACTGAAAATTCTTTTTGCTGTTTTGTTCATATACGCTTTGATTCCTCCTTTCTTAAAGGAGGTGTCTCGATATTGCATCGGGACGGAGGATTTCTTCCTCCTTTTCTAATGGAAATGGGAATTTAAATCCCTCGACCTTACGGCCACTCCCTTTAGCAAGATGAGGGACGCGTGAATCAATTTATCGAAAAAAAATAATCCCTTAAACAAAAAATCTCAAAAATTAACTTGAAACTATTTCCCCAAGCAATTGAGTAACTTTTTTGATAACTTTTTTACGATCACTCGCCGCTCCATGCCAATAATCGTGGAAGACGCATCGCCAAACGAGCAGATAGTAAACCTGAAACAAACCTTTCAACCGTTCATAGGTTTGGGGAATTATTACTCGTTTTTGATACTCGCGCCAAAAGACATCCAAAAGATGACTATTATTCATCAAATACGATAATTCAACTCCGGCTAATGCGAAACGCTGATCGGTAAATTGATAGTCTTCTATATCTACAAAACCGGCAAAAGCATACCCCTTGGCGGTCTTTGCCATCATCCCCTGAAAACCGTCGAGATGAGAGAAGCTAAAAGATCTTGGCTCATCAAGGATCAATTCTTTCTGGTGAATAAATTGTTGTATCGTGGACTGAAGGGTTTTCTCAAATAAGTGATGTCGTTGTGTTTCGTGTAAATGTTTTTTCAAAGAATCCATAAAGGCTTCTTTCCACGCCTGCCGGTATGGTTTCTTTTGATGTACCCACCCCTGGTACCTTCGTTTGATCTGGTGGAGATTTGAAAGAGCACGTGCGATGAGTATCTGCACAGATTCATTATTTCTCGGAACGTTTTCATGTTTCAAATATTCCATAATAACAAAATGGAATTTCCCATTTTTGGTAAGACCAACGTGAAAAAGCCTTGGGATCAGTAAACCACGCTTTCTTAACAGCTCATACGACGGACTAAAGTTATCCCAGCGCGATCCATAAACACGCTCAGTTGTCGATTCTTTCCCGATGACCGGTTCTTTGTGATTGGCAACAAACTTCACCACCCGCTCTTTTTCGTCACCATGTAACTTAACGACAAAAACATTCCCGCCATATCCAAGCCCGACAGAACGCGCAGAAACTACCTTTCCAGGAAAAATTTGTTTAATCAAGGAGTTGGACTCTTTTTTAGTCATAGATTGTATTACTTCACCCTCACCAGCCTCCCTCTTCATTTCACGATGTTTTTGTAATCCCATTGAATGAATCTTGATCTTTTCAGGCAACAGCTTGACATATTCTCAGGTTCACTATATTATTGTCTTATCAAGACAAGGGGAATCCGAACGGTTAACTACCTAAGGGGACCCCTTTTTGATTTTCGCCTGTATCTCCGGCTTACCTAAGTAATCATAGTAGTGAGAAGGTAGTTTCTTGTACAGAGAAGAGGCAAACCGCTTGTTGGGAAAGAGTATCTTTTCCAATCTTTCTTCTTCAATCAAAAAATCCACCAACATCTTATAATCCCCGTCTCCCGAAACCAGAACTATTTTATCAAAAGGTTCTCTTTTGTATAACCTTTTCATGATGCTGAAAATAATATCAGAGTCAACGTTGCCTTTTTTCTTCCCAAGCATGACCGAGTTGTGCTGACGAAAAACCAATATGAAATTTGCTGACTGAATTTGTTCATAGAGGTACTGGTACTTTTCATCAACAAATCCCAGGTAGTAATACGCTTTTTGAACATGATATTTTTTCAACAAGTACAATCTAAATCTGGCGAGATCAACTACCCAGGCGGGTCTATCTGACCGGGTACCCATAAATAAATTTTGCCCATCAATAAAAGCTAAATTGTGCTTCCCCTCATTTGTCCCTTGCATATTCCAAAACGTAATTACGAACAGCTCCAAACACCTATTTCACCCTCACCAACCTCCCCCTTCGTTTCACAATGTTTTTGTAATCCCACTGAATCAACTTTGCCTTCTTGAGCCAGCGTTTCAAATCACGACTATTAATCTCGTCAACATCGGTATAGAGGATCGACGCGTCTTTAAACTTTCCGCTTCCTGGTTCGAGCTTTACTTCATCAAAACTCGCTCCGCTCCAAAACATCAGCCTCACACCGTCTTTCAATTTACTGTACCCAACAATGGGATTCCCATCAAGAAACCATACCGGATGCGCGTGCCAAATCTTATTCTCCGCATCAGGAAGTCCGACCTGAATTTCCTTCGCAAGCCGAGTGCAAATCGATTTCCATTCTTTACTTTGAGCTTTATTGTACGCAGTAATGTCTTTGTTCATACAATCAATTATAGCCGTTTGTCAGATTTTGTCTTGAGTTCAAAAAATCAAAAAGTTATAAGACGGAGAATCTTCTACTTTCTACAAATGAAAATATAGGAATAACTTTTCTCTTTGAGCACGTGAATTGGCCAGCCGAGAAGTTTTGATCCAAATCTTAGACGTGCGTGCGATGCAAGAAACAAAGAGTCAAATTTATGATGAAATTTCGGAAACAGATGAAGCAGCACATTCGGCCACGGTTGACCAAGGACATCTACAATCTGGAACCCAGCGTCCTTCAAAAGACGTACCGAATCAGCAAAAGAAAATAAATGTTTATGAAACGGATTTCTCGATTTTCCACTTTTTTTCGGCTCCCAACGCTCATTGGGGATGGAGCATAAGAAATACCTATCCCGCGAGAGCGCGTCAAACACTCTGCTTAAAAACTTGTCTGGGTGGATCAAGTGCTCAATCGCTTCAAAACACACAGCGACATCTGGTCGCTCACCACCTACCAATGAATGAAATCGCAAACCTTCTAGGGTATTAAAATCGACGAGATGAAACCTTGTTCGATCACATAGATATGTTGAATGGGCTATGTTCAAAAATTCTTGATTATAATCAAACCCGATTGCCTTTTTCGCCGACTCTGAAAGAATTCTCGTGCCGTATCCACTTCCGCATCCCAGATCGAACACAACCGCTTGACCATTGAAATGCTTTCTAAGAAACCTGGCAGCCCACAAATACCTCGCCAAGTGTTCTGCTTTCACCAAAAAGTCCCGTAAATAAGAATTATACGGATCAACCATTTCAATCTCGTCAAAGACTGACTTTGGAGACGAAGAAATCGGACTTTTCATACCCTTGGAGCAACAACATCATCCGCGCCTTTTTTATTTTCTTTATACGTGATCGCGACATCAGCGCCGTGCTGCGCAAACAACACCGCCGTCGCCGCCCCAATCCCGCTCGAAGCACCGGTGATGAGGATGATTTTGTTGTTATGTTTCATATTTACGTAAGTGCCCGTCTTCGAGAAAGTATGATCCAAACAATCAAAAAGTTCATAAGTAGTAATGCGACCGGATCCAATATTGTTACAATGGTATAATTGTTGAGTGCTATGATTGAACAGATCCAAGCAAAAAAATACAGAGCGTATGTCAAAACCGTTTCTTCGCCCGGTTTATTCCAAATCTTGCGTACTGTTGGTAACGCTCCCAACAAGTCAATACAGGTCACAATAATCACCGCCACCGTGGGATCGTCTGTGATAATCCATAATCCAACAGCGACAGCAGCAGCAAACAAGCATACCCAGTCAAAGAGGGTAATGTGTTTTTCTCCACATTTTAACGCTAACACGAATATGGACAAATTGAGTATCGCGACGGACAAATTTACCCAGGCACCACTGCCTCCACCTTGGGTGATTTGGGCAACAAAGATAATCGCTGCAAAACTTCCCCAAATAAACCATGAAAATGCGTGTGGCTTTGTTTTACCGCGATAGATATCTCGAAAGTATGGAACCAACGCAAAAATTGAGATGACAACAGCAATCGCGCCCAATATAGATTTTATCGTTACAAGATCCATACCATTCATATATCCCAATTCTACTCCCCCGCTTCAAAAAACACCAGAAACGAAAAACGATCCAAAACCTCATGGAACCCTTCGGGCGAAGGGTGCCACAAACGTTTGAACATCTAAACGCGCGAGATTGTTGTTACCGTGCCCCAACGGCTACATCCCTGGGATAGAGCCGATTCGGAGAAGGCCTTTTAATAACAAACCTCATTAGGTGAAGGGCGCAATCCCCATCTTTAC
>CAYYDP010000020.1:1190-9579 GCA_964470645.1 uncultured Gammaproteobacteria bacterium | reverse complement strand
GAATAGAGAATCCCGTTCATCCCCAATTTGTTCAAAATCGAAAGATTTTCCTCTTCGTCGTCCCAGTAGTACACCTCGAAAAGATTTTCAATAACGGATGATCGCAGAACCACATCCCAAAATGCAGACTCGGTTTTTCTGACCCCGATCTCAGCTGACAAAAACCATCCATCGAAAAAGTTTTTCAATTCCAACGTATTGAGTAAATGCGAGGCGCGATATTTCTCTTGATCCAAGATAAGGTAGCAATGTACTGCCCTTTTTCGAAGAGAGTTGATTTCTGCAAGTAATGGGAGGTTCGGTTTTCCGTCACACGACCACCAATATTCGAGAAATGATTCGACAGGTTTTGTCCACCCGAGTTTAGGAAGATACTCTGTGATGAGCAGCTCCTTGAGATCAGATTTCCCCACAACACAATCATAGAAACCTTTTTGAAACAGTGGCTTGAAACTATCCGCGCCATAATCATGACGCAACTTATCCGACAATGACATTGTTCTTGGAAGGAGCGAGACTCCGTCAACGTCAAAAAAGAGTGATTTCATATAGTTTCATTCTACTCCCCGGACACGAAAGAATCAAAACAAACTCACACCAAAAATCCCAAGAAGCACCAAAAAAATCCCGATCAAATCCTTCCTCGATACCCGTTCTTTCAAAAAGACGAAAGCAAGTAGGACAATAATACCCGGATAGGTCGCGGTTATGGGTGAAGCAATCGAGGCAAGTGTTTGCTGAAACGCAAGCCAAAGAAAAAGAACCGCGACAATATTCGCGAACGACCCGATGATAGCGAACTTATACGATTGAAAATTCTGAATAATGCCGGTGAACTGCCTTAATGATTGCTTTTCAAATTTCAAATATGCGATGCCAACAGGAATTTGTGCAATGGCAAGCGCGAACAGAAATGTTTCTGCTGATGTTTTGTTGATAACGCCTTTTGAAAGTGAATCCGAAAGACCAACGGCAAAAGCGGCCGCCAGCGGCCAAAGTACAAAAGCCTTTTTCTTCATTTCGCTCCATTGAAATCGTTCCGGGAATGAAACAATGAGCGTCCCGAAAATAGTCAATAACACGAATGCCCATTGATAAAGAATCAATCGTTCGCCAACCAGGAACGCAGACAGCAGGATGGTATAAATTGGATAACTCGCAAAAATGGTTCCGGTAACACTGATCTCCCCTTTTGAAAATGCGTAAAACACAAACGCTTCGGAAAGAATCGCGCTCAAAAGGGCAAAACCAAATACCATGAATAGCTGCTTCTCATCAAATCCAACAATGAGAGAAAATGGAATCCAGATGAGCAGCCCGAACATGACATCAAGAAAAAAGGCGATCGACGGAGGAAACTTTTCAAAACTTTTCTTGATACTGACGTAAGCGAACGCCTGAAACAGGGAAGCGAAGATAGCAAAAAGAATTCCCATATACACCCATTCTACTCCCCCGCTTCAAAAAACACCAGAAACGAAAACGGCTACTTTCCTGGATAATAGCCGCTTCGGACTTATGGTACCCTTCGGGCGAAGGGTTCCACAAAATAAATCAGCTAAATGAAATGATCAATTTCACGTTAAGGGCTACGGCGACTTTGGAGAGAAACCCGATGGTTGGGTTATATGTTCCGCTCTCAAGGCGAGAAATGGCCGTTTGCTTTGTGCCAAGTTTCTTAGCAAGTTGCGCTTGAGTCAAACCTTGCTTCAAGCGTTTTTCGATCAACTTTTGAATCAACACAAACTCAGGCTCTAACTTATTATAAGCCTGTTGTGTGGTTTTATCCTTCAATAACTGATTTTTGAACGTTTTATATGATTTCATATGGATATTCTCATTATGAAAGCAATATAACGTATATGTTATATCATGTCAAGTCGTTCATTCTGTCAAACGCCTTTTGTAATTCCCTTGCTGGAGTTTGTTGCGTTTTCTTAACAAAACCACTGAGCAATGAAATCGCGTCCTTGTGGAACGCGTAGAATAAACGAATCTCTTGTTGACCGCGAATCCGTAATTCAAACAATCCTCTTCCAAAACTTTTGCTGTGAGGTAATCCGAGCCTGTTACCAAACTGTTCGAGTAAATCAATCGTCCTCAATACCTTCGCAACTGTCCGCTTATCAAGTGTCTCAACAAACTTTTCAACTTCAGGATGAATTCGAATATCCATATCCCAATTCTACTCCCCCGCTTCAAAAAACACCAGAAACGAAAAACGATCCAATCGAACCACTCACTTTTCCCCATTTCAAAACTCTTGGAGAACTCACGTGCTCGTGGTATTGTTGTGACGACAAATCACTATGTTCCTCAATTCAAAATTAAATTCCATCTCGGAAAGCACGACCATCCGTCTCAACGCCCAAGCTCAAGCACTCGCAACGCAAGGAATTCCGGTTGCCAACCTCACCGCTGGAGAACTTGATTTTGAAACTCCATCGTTCATCCAAGCAGAAGTCGCACAACAACTCAAAAAAAACAAATACACGCCAACCCTCGGTCTACCAGAGCTCAAAACAGCGATTGCGCGAGATTGTACCAAGCACTACAAACTCCCCATTAAATCTCAAAATGTCGCTGTAACGGCGGGCGCGAAACAGGCGCTTTCGCTCATCATGATGACACTCCTGAATCCAGGAGACGAAGTGATCATACCAACCCCCGCCTGGGTGAGCTATGAACATCAAGTGACACTGTGTGGTGGCAAGCCCATGTTTGTCCCGTTAACCAAATCCTTTGATCTCAACATTTCCGCGATTAAAAAAGCCATTACCAAACGCACAAAAGCTCTCATTATCAATTCCCCCCACAACCCAACGGGCGCGATCATCTCTTCTGCGTCACTGCGCGCGCTCGCGAATCTGCTTAAACGCAACCCCAATCTCACCGTGATCTCCGACGACATCTACGATCGATTACTCTACACAACACCCTACCATCCCTTCGCGACATTCGTATCTTCACTTGACCAGCTCATTCTTGTGAATGGTTTTTCAAAAAGCCACGCGCTCACCGGATGGAGAATCGGATATCTCATCGCGTCACAATCCTTCATCAAAGCGCTTGGCACCATTCAAAGTCACATAAACGGTAATGCTCCCCTACCCTCACAATACGCAGCGCTTGCCGCCCTCAAACGTGACGCCTCACGTTCGTTTCTTCGTGTGCTCACCAAACGAAGAACGCTCGTCGAAAAAGCACTTAGGAAAATTCCAAACATCACCTGGCACACACCACAAGGAGCCTTTTATTTTTTCATCAATGTCAGCAAGATCGAACCACGAACGGACATGTTCTGCGAACGGCTACTCTCAACCGAGCGCGTCGCGCTTGTTCCCGGGGAAACATTCCGCGCTCCAGGATGGATTCGCATGTCATTCGCGTGCGATGAACAGACCCTAACCACAGGACTCACACGGCTCAAACATTTTCTCAGCCGCCATCCTTTATGAGACACATTCCCGCGACCATGGCAACACAACACCCGGACAACGCCAACGCGCCGTTCTGGGAACGAGATGGTGATGGATTTATTAGCGCCCACGAAGAACTCGATGAGTGCATTGCGTGCTTCAAAACGCTTGGTGTTCGCGAGTACATGTGGGATTGGGAAGGAAAACATACAGACGAAGCTGTCATCGATAAATTATTTACTCGTCATTATCCGTTTGTAAAGCGAAACCACATCGGACGTGATGTTTTCCTCACGTTTCGTATTCCAAATATTTGGAAAGAACAAGGGTATAGCCTCATGCGCGCGCTAACCGTCATTCTCACAAGTGAAGATTTTGCTCAAGATCTGAAGTTCCATTCGCCACCCCTCTTTGAAGTCATCCTCCCCATGACCGAACGCGCGGAACAACTTCTTTACATCCAACGTGCATTTCAAAAACTAGCACAATTCAAAGCGAAAACGTTCAATCATCGATCCACTCGAAACACAGAAATTCTCGAAATGATTCCACTTGTTGAAGCGGTGGATGATCAGTTGAAGATAGGAGATCTTCTGGATCGATTCATCGTGCTGCACAAACGAGCCTTTAAAATCATTCCACACCTCTTGAGACCGTTCATTGCACGATCGGATCCAGCACTTGTTTCAGGAATGCTCTCAAACATTCTTGCAAATAAGATCGCGCTCAATGACATCCATGAGTGTTCGAAAAAACACAACATTCCCATGTTTCCCATCATCGGTGCTGGCGGACTACCATTTCGGGGCGGACTGAATCCTGACAATGTGAAACATTTTCTTGCAGAATATGGCGGAGTGAGAACGGTAACAGTACAATCAGCGTTCCGGTACGACTACCCACTCGTCCGGGTCAAAGATTCAATTCAGTACCTTAATCATCATATATCCAAAACAACCATTAAACACGTTACCGAATCAGAACGCAAACACCTCCATTCCATCATCCGCACAAGCACAAAACACTACCAGCACACACTTTCCAACATTGTTCACGATCTTACTCCCTTCTTTAACGCAGTCCCCAAACGACGCGAACGACGACTCCACATCGGCCTGCTGTCGTATCAACGCAACGTTGGAGCGCTCAATCTTCCTCGTGCAATCAGTTTCACGGCCGCCCTGTATTCCATTGGTGTTCCGCCCGAGTTTATTGGACTCGGGAGAACCCTCAAGCATCTCACAAGCCGTGAACGCGCAGTACTCGAACGACACTATGTGAATCTTGAACATGATGTTCGATTTGCTGGAGGGTTTGTAAACCGCGAAAATATCAAAAAACTTGCAAAAACAAACAGCTCGTGGAATGACATCCTTAATGACATCGCATACACTGAACAGGTACTCGGCGTCAACCTTGGCCCAACAACCACAGCTCACTCGCTTCACTACAACCTAACGTCAAACGCCCTCCTGCTTAAACGCAAACCAAAACAACTCAGCGACCTCATGATCGAGACTGGAAAACTTCGCAAAAGTCTTGGATAATCGTTGTGGTCATGAACCTAAAGTGACTTGTCCTCAGTGGAGAGAGTGGATCAAAACACTCGTTTGTTGTTCTTGTGAGTGCTAAGTCTTTTCAGAGAACAACCCGGGAAATTTCACTGCGAGTTTCAAAACCTGTTTCAGCGCCACGAGGTTCACATCTTCAAGCTTCTTGAATCGGATACAACTTTTGCCAACGCTTACCTTCCCCAATTCTTTTTTAAACTTCTCTGCAATGTATTTCCCCTTATCCACTGCGCAAACATAGATCGAGATATAATTCTTCTGATTTGCTAGCGCGACCACCGGCCAACTGATTAATTCTTTCTTGTAATTCTTATATGGAAAACTTCCATACCCAAGCATGTTGTACGCAAAATGCGGTTTCAGCTTTGGTACAGATTTCTGAATGAACGCGTGCAAAAATTCAATCGCTTCTTTGCGCTCTTTTGGAACAGCGTTTAAATATTCTGCGACCGTTTTAGCTTTCACTGGTTTGAACATGTTGGACATATTACTCTTATATTATCATACTTTTCTTATTCCCACACTTCACGCATCATCCAACAGCTTTTCAATATCAAGCGGCTGAAGCGTCATTGAGAGATTACCTTGTTCATCCCGCGGCCATTCTTCTTGCGGACGGTCACAGTACAGTTCAAGTCCGATCCCGTCAGGATCATGGAGATAGATCGCTTCTGAAACTCCATGATCGCTTGCGCCTTCAATCGGATACTTGGCGTCCATTAAGCGTTTCAGTGTTCGCGCGAGTTCTTGGCGTGATGGCAAAAGAATTGCAAAGTGATAGAGCCCCGATCTTCCTGGTTCAGGAGGTTTTGCTCCCTTCCCCGCTCAAGTGTTGAGTCCAACGTGATGATGATACCCACCAGCTGAAAGAAACACCGCCGAATCGCCATACCATTGAGTTATCTCAAATCCAAGGATATCACGGTAAAATTTCAGCGACCGTTCAAGATCGGAAACCGTTAAATGCACATGTCCGATGGTTGTTTTTGGATGAATGGGCATACTATGTTAACAACAAAAACGAAGCGCGCCCTCATGTCTCATTTCAAATGTTTTTCCAAAAACGCGGTTGTCTTTGCCCAGGCGTCGCGGGTCTCGTTGGCTGCGTAGTTCGCGCCGGAAGGATTGGCGAACGCGTGACCAACACCCGGATAAATGTAAATTTCGTTTTCAATGCCAAGTGTGTTGAGCGAATTTTCAAAATCTTGCACCATCTGTACCGGGATTGCCCGATCTTGATCTCCAAACACGCCAAGCACTGGCCACTTGATGGGAGCCAATAATTCAGTAGAGGTCGCCATGCCGCCGCCATAGTACACAACCGTCGCGTCAAGCGGTTCTCCCGAAATTGCCAAATTCACCGATTGCCGTCCGCCAAAACACCATCCGAGACTTGCAAGTTTCACAGCGCCCTTTTCGCGCAAGTACGCAGCGGCGGCTTTCATGTTCGCTGTTCCGGTTTCCTGACTGAAATTCGCAGTGAGCGCCCGCGCGCCATCCTGATCTTCCGCAGTTCCACCAAGGAGATCAACCGCCAAGACCAAATACCCTTCTCGCGCGAGTTGTTCGGCGGTGTCTCGAATCTCTGGCCGCAAACCTCTATTTTCATGAATCATCACCACTCCAGGATAATTTCCCTCTGCTTCGGGTCGGGCAAAATACCCTTTTGCCCCCGGGAAATATTCAACGTCTGATTCTGTGATGATCGGTGTCTGATTGTCTGTTTCAAGCATTTGAGAATTGGTCATGCTTTCTTCGTCAGATGGTGCGGAGACGGGTTGATTCATGTTTCCAAACACGAACCATGCCCCGAGAAGAACGATGACCGCGCCAAGAGCGATCCAAGGGGTGTGTTTCATAGTATATGAAATTATTTTATAACCTCTTCATGCATGCAAAAAAATGGTTATTTAAATTGAATCACTTTCAAGCACCCTTTTAAGGTTTTCCAAGGTTGACATAGTAAACGGATCAGCAAGCTCCCCTTCCTCAACCCGTTCAAAATATTCCATAATTGTAGAGCGATCATCAATCGGCGTGTACGTGTATCGGACTTTTTAGGTTGAGTTCAATGCTGAAAGTTCGAACAGTTTATTTAACTCAAAAGCCGAAACGACATACTCTGACCACTCTCCTTGTCTGTTGATGTTCCGAAACTTTGTTCCCGTACCGACTGGTTGTTCTGCCTCTTCTTTTACAATTGAGGAAATCCATAAAGGAGTTTTATTAGGATTGATAGTAAAGGCGAACACCTCGGAAACCGGTCTAATGATTGTGATATTGAGTGTATTTTCTTTCATGGTGTTATTCTACGACATATAGAGGTATTGGTCAAAAATTATTCACTTACTCCCATGGCATTAAATTGATCAAAAACCTTGCGACTCAAGAAACTCAACAATCCCATTTGCGATTCCTTCCGCGACGCAATCCGGATCGCCAACTAATAGTTTTCGATCAGAAGCATTGGTCATAAATCCGGTTTCAACAATCGCCGCGGGAGTCAATGGATGCAGCGCGTGATCATACCGCCGCCAGTTGAACGCGTAATATCCGCTCATTCTTCGGCTCACTGACGGGTCTCGTTCAAGACCAGTTGCTGTTTCATATGTTTCATACAATGCTGACACCAAATCAACGGACTTACCCGAAAAATCCCGCCGTGGAGCAGCAATCTTAAATCCTGAAATGGAAGCATTTGTGTTCCCGTCTGCGTGGATTGAAACAAACGCGTCCGCGACATAATCAACGGGTACTGTTGTTGGCAGAAGATCAACCGCAATACCTCGCGCCACGAGTAGAGTCCGCACTCGTTCGGCAATCGCAAGGACAGTTTCGCGTTCCGTGTACCCACCCCCTGATGATCCGGTGTTCCCCCGAAGCCCCGAAAGCTCTTCTGGCACTTCGTCGTTTTTCCAATGCCCCGCCTGCACGCCAACTCGTACCGGTCCAATAGGACGCTGCCACGAATCATAAAACTGTTTTTCTTCCGGGGAAAATTCTCTCCAATACCTGCGGAACATTGATCCGCGAGTGGTTGTGGCAGGATCGAGTCCTGGTTCATTTTCAAACTCCTGACCCGCAACCATCATTTCTTCTTCCGCCAGTATTCCATTCACGTCTTCAAACCCCACTTCCGTCTCGCTGAAATTCACCTCCGCCGCGCGGTCAGCTTCGAGACGAAACGCAAACACGCTGAAAAGAAGAATAATCAATACACCCACAATTACCAAAGTGATGTTTTTTGAATGGTTCATAATAGTACTCCTCATTTTTAAAGTGGACAACGAAAATCAGCGATTCATTCCTCCTTTCTTAAAGGAGGTGCCCGAAGGGCGGAGGATTTCATTCCTCCTTTCTTAAAGGAGGTGCCCGAAGGGCGGAGGATTTCATTCCTCC
>CAYYDP010000020.1:0-1090 GCA_964470645.1 uncultured Gammaproteobacteria bacterium | reverse complement strand
TTTCTTAAAGGAGGTGGCGAGTCTGCCTGCCTCGCCGACGGGCGGGCGAGCCGAAGGATTTCTGTTTTGATATGCTCGACGACTCCCTCAAGATTAAATCTAACATCAGCATCATTAAAACGGATAACGGTGATACCCGTTGATTCAATCTCCTTTTGTCTTTCTTGATCTTGTTTTACCTTATCATCATGACTTGCCGCACCATCAATCTCAATCGCAAGATTCAAGGTATGGCAGTAGAAATCAACGATATAATCTCCAACTGGTCTCTGACGAAGAAAACGATGCCCCAGCTTATCCTGTTTTAACTCATTCCACAAAAGAACTTCCGATAGGTTTCCGCTTTGTCGTAAATTCCGCGCGTACGAATTAAGGTAATGTTGATAATGGAGTTTCATAAAATCCCTCGGCCTTACAGCCACTCCCTTTAAAAAAGGGAGAATAAATTCCTCCCCGCATAATTCCCCCTTTTCTAAAAGGGGTAAGGGGGATTTCAAACTCAAATCCCTCCCCCTTCCGGGTACTCCCTTTAGGAAAGGGAGAAAAAATCCCTCCTCCGCTTAAGGCGGATACTCTCTTTTTCAAAGGGAGAATCGTAAAACTTCGGAATGGGGTTGACAATGTATTATACTATTCTACATCAGAATTGAAAGAATATTTCACAACAGCTGGTATCACATGTATTATGATATAATGAAATTAAATTACAGACATATGAACCAATCAATAGAGACTATCACCAACCAAAACCAAGAAAAATATTTTCACGGCACAAAGGCACATCTGAAACCAGGAGACTTGATTGAACCTGGTTTCAATTCAAACTACGGACAAAGGAACAAGGCAAAGTACATCTATTTCACCGCAACCATGGATGCCGCGATTTGGGGAGCTGAACTTGCGTTAGGCGACGGTGTAGGTTGGATTTACCAAGTTGAGCCAACCGGATCATTTGAAGATGACCCAAACCTCACAAACAAGAGGTTCCCCGGGAACCCGACGAAATCCTATCGTTCCCTGCACCCACTTCGTGTAATAGGTGAAATCACCGATTGGCAAGGACACCCCGAAGAGCAACTTGCCGCAATGA
>CAYYDP010000019.1:0-24016 GCA_964470645.1 uncultured Gammaproteobacteria bacterium | reverse complement strand
CTTGTTCAATGATTCGCTGTCCAAGGTGGTAGTGTATTTTAGGATACAATGAATGATTGTTGACACCGCTTGCGAGGACTGCAATGGTCTTGCCGCCTGCATCGAGGGTTGTTTGGTGGGCAAAGCCATCGATTCCCATTGCCATTCCAGAAACAATCGTGACACCCGCGTTTGCAAGTGGGGGAACAATGGTTGAGACTGCATCTTTGCCGTATTGGCTCATTTTGCGTGTTCCCACGATCCCGAGGGAGTATCGGGAATGGAGCAGGTTCAAGTCGCCTCGGCAGAACAGCGCGGCGGGGTGGTCAGGGATTTCTTTGAGGAGAGGGGGGTATTCGGGATCAAGAAATGAAATAAGTGAGATCTGCTCTGATTGGAGAATTGATAATCCGTCGTCCAAATACTCTGCTGTTTTATGTTTGTTGATTGCTTTAGCGTTGTTTTCATCAATTCCAGCCCGAATATACTCGCTCTCTGATCCTCGTTCCCAAGCTTCTTTCATCGAGCCGAAGTGGGAATGGAGTTTTTTGAGACGTTGTGCGCCGACGTTTTCAATCCGAGAAAACGCCAACCAATATTCTGCCTCGTGGGTTAAAAAGGGTTCGTTGAGCATGTGAGAGTATCATTAACTGAAGCATACCGAATTCGTTCACGATTGACAATGATGTTTTGTGTTTGTTACTCTTGATGCATCAGAAGAGTATTTCTGATTCTTCTTTTTCCCCACGGAAGCGACGAACGGATTGGAACCCCTCCTTATACCGATCCGACTAGTCATCAAGTGGTTGGGGCCCGGGTTTTCCTGGGATTCAATCCGCTTCCTGGGGGTGATGGGAGAGATTAAGATTTTCAATTACGATTGTAAATAAATAGTATATAAGAGGTATAGGTATTTGATTGATTTATCAGGACAAGGTTTAGGGCGAAATCAGCTCATTGTCGAACGCTATAGGCTTCAAAACAGCATTTTGAGACCTTTTTTTGTTTAGTATTAGCCATAATAGACCTAAAGACTCTTGATTTTTTGACGGATTTGTGTTAGGTTGGATTGTCACAAAATTTATCAAAATTTTGATTTGACATTTTATTCACAGTGTTCTTTTCACATCTCACATCACAATTATTGTGGAGGTTTAACCCATGCGAAAATTGATTTTTTCGCTCGGCACGTTGGTTGCTATTCTTGCCACCATGGTTCTTGGCTTCGCCGGAACCAAAAGCTCGATTCAGCAGAAGGACAACAGTCGCATCCAGGCACTCGCCGACTCGATTATGTCATGGAACCATTTCGTCGCGGATACGCTGGTCCCCAGGAACTCCGACGTCATCGTTGGTTGGGATTCAACCAAAGTTCCGCCTAAGCCGATCTATTTAAACATCGGTGACTGGTTGAAGATCGGTATCAAGGCTACACCATGGGGTCTTGCTGACTCGCTGTTGTACGGATCACTGAGGCCTACAAGCAGGGTTGTCGAACAGGGTTCGATCTTGGTGGCGAAGGTGGATCCGAAAGACGATGGTGGGCTTCCGTGGAGTGCTATCATTACGGTTGTAACTGTCGGACGATCCAGTCGAAACTCTGCGACTTATTACATTAGCTTCAGAGCTTCGTTACCGCGATCCGAACCGGCGTGTGATTTCCGTTGAACGTGGACAGATTCGGAAAGCCGATGGTACGGATGGTTTTTTTGAAACCGAAATCGAATTCGGCGACGGAATTGATCGCAAGAAACGGATTCCATCTGGTACACGCGCTTGGCGAGTCATGGTCGGTCGCGCTGATGACCTGAATGCAGAGCCGGTGACTGAATATTGGCTCCATCACTGCGGCAACCGCTTCCTGTTTTCGACAATGGGACACCCGATGAATACATTAACCTGATTTCCTAATAATATCGTAAAGCTTTTGTTGCTCCTCGTCCATCTTGAGCAATATCTTCACCTGCCGCGCTTCTCCGGGAAGAGTGTACCACAACTCGTACATCGTGTGCGTTAGCTCGGCGGCTCGTTTCGTGCTTATGCCCGCGTGGTGCTTAGAGAGAAGCCGTTCCAATTCCTTGTAGATCGTGTAGGCGACAAACGCGATGCAGATATGCGCTTCGATCCTGCGTTGCTGCTGATGAAAGATCGGCCGGACCCGCAAATCGGTCTTTGATATTCGGAACGCTTTTTCGATCTGCCACAAGTGTCCGTAGTTTGCCACAATTTTGTTCGCGGACAGATGCGTATTCGTCACATACCCTTTCAAGCCGTCCCACGATTTGTCCTCTTCGATCTTCTACTCGTCGATCTCAACCTTGATCTCACCCGTGAGACGTAAGAATTTATTGTACCCTCGATTGTTGACGTGCTCCTTGGTGAGCTTGTCGGTTTTCAACTGTTCGCGCAATTTCCGTACTCCTCGTTCCCGATTATGGGCGTCTTTCCTGGCGCGTTTCGCTGAATACGTTACCACCAATTTGGTCTTGTCATTCTTTCTGATGGTGAAATTACCGCCGTCGTTCATTCCCAGAGCTTGCATTAAAATTTTTTGCTTGATTTCATTACTCTCGTTTTTAATCCGAGCTCCGATAATGAATTGATAGTGGGCGTGAGAAAGGTTTTCAAGGTTGTCATTGGATAAAAGCGCCGCGTCCGCCACCACGATCGGCTGTGAAAAGCCGTATTTCTCTTGGATTTTCTTCAAAGTCGGTAGCAACGTATGACCTTCAAATGTATTCCCTTTGAAAATATCGTACCCAATCGGCAGACCTCTTTCTCCGACCAGGAGTCCCAACATGATCTGCGGTTGCTGGAATTTGCCGTCTTTGGAGAAACCGATTTTACGAAGATCATCTTCATCCTCTGATTCGAAATACAACGTCGTCATGTCGTAGAACACGACAGCGATCCTTCCCTTCAAAGCGTTCTTCGTGTATTCGTACGTGATGCGCTGGACATTCTCTTTGTAGGCGGATTCAAGTCGATCGAGAAAACGGTACACCACGACGACATCCATTTCAATGCCTCGATATCGGCGCAGATAGTCAACGGTTTTGAGCTTGCTCGTAGGGTACGCGAGCCGCGCGATCACAATATGCCGAAACAGATCGTCGGGAATCGCGTTGAAACCTATCCGATCAAACAGAGCGCCGAAAACGATCTCCGGACCGAGTGTGCGAATATCCGCGTTCTTCAACTGTGTCAAAAAGTTTTCAATGACCAGATCGTTGCGCGACTTGATTGAAAAAAGCCGCTGTTGACCCTCAGGATTCATGATTCTATCTTTTGCCTTGAGGGTGAGTCGTGCAACTTCATCCGGATCCTTGGCGCAACCAACCGTCTGAATTACGGCGTACCGGCCGTGCCGTTTTTCGACAAGCTGAACACTGATCGAGCCGCTTTTGTTCTTCTTGCACCGTACAAACATGCCCCAATTGTACCAACGGGACACCCATTTACCAAACTGACCCCCTCATTTTACAGGGGTTTTTTGATTTTCAATGAGCAGTTTTGGGAAAGTGTCGAAGACAGGGCATATAAGTTTTAACGGCTTCCGTTTTAGTTCACAATCGCCTCAATTTCTTCATTAAACTCAAGCAATGCTTTCTGTATAGCATGAGTTAACATTCGCTCACTCGCTCCTTGGACATTGTAATATCCTCTCCTTCGTTCTCCGCCTGTGGTAAATACGGTCCCTCTTAGGTAGGCGGGCTCATCTCTTCTTTCAAGGGTTGTATTATTCAATTTGGTAACTTGAAGCATTGATATTGCGTTAGCCTGGTCGCCAGCTTGGGATCGTTTCAGATACATATTGTTCAATTTCGTAAAGGTATCTGACATGTTCTGGCTCAAACTTGAAAAAAAATCATTAAACGTTGTTGTTTGGAGTGATCGTACGTAAGCCTCAAGTGATGTTGTAGGATCCTCTGACACAACAACTGATTCGAATCGTTTCCTGTTATATTCACCACCGAACTCAGTGGCATCGACCCACGTTGAATGATCGTCTAAATAACCGTTTGTCTCGAATTCTAGGAATGAATCATTGTTGAGATATTCTATGGATTGTTTTGCTTTCTTCACTAACTTCCACCACGCATAAAGGATTTTTTTGACTTTCTGGTCGTCTACACCTTTTTTCATATAACCCCTTCTCCCTAAAATATCAATTAGTTCTTCTTCGTTTTTTGGGTTATTTGCCTCTACTTCTGAAGTCAATTCGGTAGTGATGTGCGTATATTCCTCAAGCGTTTGAATAGCTATTGCGCCATGAAATGTGGTCACGGTCGTTCGCTGAAACGGTTCAAGCTTGTCAAGTGAAGTGGCCCGAAGCTCAACAGAAGGAGATAAATTTTCAAAAACTTGCACGTTGTGATCATTATCTCTGCCTCTTAAAACAACTCCTCGTCCACCAGTAATCCTTTGTCCCGTTTTTCCAGCGTTGATCCCCGCCCAAGATGAAGCAACGAGAAGATTTTGCAAAAAGTATGTATTTGCATTAACTTTCAGTCCTTTTCTTCCACCGATGTTTAAATGATACCCTCGAGCTCCTCTTTGGTAGGCATGTGAATTTTCAAGTACTGGTTTACCGTTCTCATCAGTTTTTTTGACAGTAACAATTCGGTCGAAATTAAAGTCAACGTACTCAAGTTCATTCAGTAGCTCTATTTCAAGCAAGAAAAGATAGGGGTTGATCGCGGGTCTTGTTGCAATTTCATGCACCGCGTCCCTTCCTTGGCCTATATGCGCTGCTTTGCTTAAGCGGGCGATGTCTGATTTGAGAATATTTCCGGTAAGTTCATTGTATCCTTGGGCCGTGGAAGTGGTTATCTCGTATTCCATTGCTATGGAAGGATGTGAATTTTTCGGTATGCCGTTGTATCTGAACTTATCCAACACTTGTTTATATTTCTTGAGACGCGCTGCAACTTTTTCAACGATTTCTTCGATTGTTCGATCAGGTAAGTATTCCTTCGCAAACAGCATCACAGCTATAGTCCTACCCTTGTTCTCTATAGGGTGTTCATCAACAAAAGCACGGATGAATTCTACGGATTCTTTCACTGTTTCGTTATTCTCCTGGAAGAATTTTGTGATATTTTCTGAGCCTCCGATGGCAATAAAAGAACCAAATACTTCTGCGCATGATAATACCTGAAATCTGACGTTTTCTTGAGATCGTAAATTCTGAAAAGTTTCTCTGAGTTCTGTCGCATCTAATAAGTCAAGGTTGAGCAGCTCAAGCTTCAAGTCGTTTTTGAGATGACTATCTTGTAATCCATAAAGTGATGTTTTTATGGCTTTCAGAAGCAGTGGATTGTTTCCATACCGTTTACAAAGCAACACAAATACTTTATGGATTTGAATCTTGCTATCGAAACAATACCTCACGATTTCTGCTGAGCTCGTTGAAAATGCGTCTTCTTTTGTTTGAAGGAGGGCTACGATACCATCGGTGTATAGTTCTCTTTCGTTTATACTTTCGTTAAGTGCTTGTTCTGAAATTTCTGGATCTAAAGCCCAAAGTTTTTCAAGTTGATTCGCGTTTAACGGATTTTGGGATGATGCAACTAATCGTTTAAATAACTTTTTTTCTTGATCTTTGCTGCAAGAAATACTATCGGGATTCTTGATCCTTTGTTTGCGTTGTATGATTAAGAATTCAATTAACCCTTCTCGTTTGGCAACTGTGCTGACGGTGTCGGCATCTGCTGCTGTTCTTTTAATGTTTTCATTGAAGCTTTCTCTGTCCATGTACAGCAGGATAGAATCTTGTCTTGAAGAGGTATAGGCCTTATAAATACCCACATTCATGGTTGCTTCACCTAGTAATTTTGAGGATAACAATTTTACATATTCTGGTTTTAATAATACTCTATCGTCATCCGACCTAAAATTTTGAAGCACCGAAAGCGTGTCAAGCGGTGTGGTATCTAAACACCTGTGGACATATTGTCCTAAAATAGCTTGCTGCTCAAGCAAGAAATCGCGAATTTCTTGATTGCGTACAATTTCTGTCAAAATCTGACCAGTCATGCTCTTACTTGAAAATAATTTAGAAAATATCACCTCGGAGTTATCATCTATAAACCCAGGCTTTACTCCGTATGTCACTATGAGGATACAAAAGTTAACTACTTCTTCCGGCTTAGCTTGTTGGAGAATATCATCTTTAGCAATTAACGCTTTAAAGAACTTTGTCCGTTCCGTGGTGTCCAGTGTCCCTAGGTAACGAATAAAGACGCTGGAGATATTAATATTTTCGAATTCTAATGCGTAATTCAGAAATGTCCTTCTTCTTTCTGGATTTATCCATGCAAAAAGCTTGGATTTGCTTGCTTTGTCCGGATCAAGATACTCTTGTAGTACGCTAGCAATAAAATTCGCGTTGGTGCTCTTTAGCAGTGTATCCACGTATTGATCCTTTTCGCGGGTATCCTCGAAAGCCTCAGGTAAATAATTGATCCTTTTCGTTACTAAATCGTGTAAATTCGGGTGAATAATAGCCCCGTTAAAGAATTCACTCAATACCATTCTTCTGTCATCATCGTCTTTTATGGAAAGCCATAAATGCCCAAAGTCAGAATCAAAACTGTTTAAATTAGAATCTAAATCGTTTTTGGCTGCCTTATCAAAGGCATTCGTTAGAGCATCGTGGAATACGACTGTTTTGTTGTCTTTATTGATACGTTCTTCCTCATACAGCTTCTGCAAAGCGCGCAGACAAATATTGACAGATCCGAACGTAGTGACCTGAGTTAGCGCCCAGTCACGATCGAGAGCTTCAATGTTTAGAAGCCTGACACCTTCGTCAATTTGATTCAAGAAATCTTGATAATTACTACTATCCAATCTAGGGGCAAAAAATTTTGCATACTTTCTGTCTAGTTTTTTTCCGGTGATAAATAAATCAATAAACTCCTCAGGTCTCAACCGCCATAGTTTATCAGCATAAGCGGTAACTAATCTGTCGAGGTTTGCCGCCCGCCTTTGTCCGCTAAGCACTTCATAGAACAGGTGCCGAAGATCGGTCTCGTTTGCTTTTTGGTAAAATTCAAGTTCGAGATCATTCATAAGCTCAGGGAGTCTCTTTCCGAAATGAGGTTGCGTTTCCTGTGTAGTTCCCATTGTCGGCGCGAATAAGGTTTTTAAATCCTCGCTCGTTTGTTTACTCGCGAAAACACGAGGTAATGCATTTCGATACTCTAGAGGAATGTTACATCGTTCAGCAACGATGCAGAGTGTGTCAAATTCACTAAAATCTCCACTAATAGCGTCATTAATGAGTTCATTCATTGTCTCGCTAATTTCTGAGTCATCAATACCATCGAACACTTCTGTATATTTCATGAAGATGCTTGTCAAGAATTTTAGGCTGTTGGATCGGCTGACGTTTTTGACGATCGTTTTAAACATCTCAATTCGCTTCGCAGGAGTAAGATTAAAATATTTGTAGTTGAACAACGGTATGCACATTCCACCTTCTTTCCTTTTTTCTGAAAGTTCCACGAAAGCCTCATTTGAAAATGCGATGTCTAAATCATGCCCACAATACTCTTTGTGAATTCTTTCATAATGTTCGGAAGTGAGTGATAATGAAGCGAAAAGTAGCTGTACTTCAAGATTTGAGAAATCATGACGACTCAAGCTTCTTATCGCTAGCATTGTTTCATCTGGCGAAAGGGATTTGAGTTGTTCAGGAAAATAGCAGGCCTTTTCAATAAGTTGGCTACTTCGATTGGGACACGCAAGAAACCGTTGTTTCAGCGCTTGAAATAGATAGGAACTTGTTTCGGATTCAAATATGTATTGTTCTGGAGATCGAGCCGCTTTTTCACCAAGTACTAAATCAACAGTTTGTGAAAAAACTCCAGCGTTGGGGTACTGTTTTCTTAGCCTTTCAACTTGCTTTGTGAACAATTCTGATTTTACACCTTCGCTTACGGAACGATTTCTGTAGAGAAAAGAGCATATGAGCGACGGACTGTTGTTAAATGTTGTTTCAATTAGTTCAGCGGTTAAGTCGGTCACGCCGATGTTTTTAAGATGTTTTTCACTAAGGTAACTGGAAGCCGTTGAAATGGAGTCATCGACTTCTCTGTAATGACGGTTGATACCGTCTTTATGGCTCATCTTTTCAAGTGTTTCAACAAGAGTAATAATCTCACGGTCATCACGTTCTAACATGACTGCTTGTTTTAGTGTCTCACTAACGAATTGTTGAGCGCGAAAAACAGTTTCTGTTGCTTTTGAGGAGAGGCCCCAATTGGCACCTTGAATCAGAATAAGCAGTTTTTGGATATTTTTAAACAAACCATTAAAAATTGTGTTAGCTTTCTTTTGAGCTTTTCTTAATTGTTCTGGATCAGCTTGACTGGATGGTGACGAGTAATAGCGCGAAGCGTTTAAAGTGTTAAATTTTTTAAACCTTCGTTCAAATTTTTTTTGGTATGCTTCTGACTTGTTTAGTATGTATTGGTCACGAAAAGAGTCATTCACCCTTTTTGGGTAACGAGAAAGTTCGCGTGAGATGTTTCTCAAGAAAGCAATTCCCTCGTTTTGTAATTTATCTAACAGGCGGTAAATGCTTTTTGTTGAGGACTCATTTTGGTTGCTGTCGCCCAGTTTTTCCAAAAGTTGTTCAGCAGCATTTTCAACATGAGTTTCTAGAGTCAACGTCTCCAGTAACTTGACTTCAGGACTAGCGTCAGAATCTTGGTGTTCGACGGGGTTTGTAGCCTGTTGAATTAATTGTTTGCGTTCAGGTTGAGTTCCCATACTCTGAAACATCTTTAGGGGTATAAATTCAGTTCGTTGCCCGAGTTTTATTGGAATAATTTCTCAATTGTTTTTTGATCTCGAGTAACTTTTTTCTGTATTCGTTAATTACCTTGAGGATAGATTGATTTATTTGCTTTTTATTAGTCATAAGATTATTTTCCTTTGTGTTCGTTTTCAAGAGTGATATACGATGGTACTCCTTGGAGGGGAAGGGTTTGGCGAAGTTGTTTCTCGATGAAGCTCACGAAATTTGGTGGCGTGTAATCTCGTGTGTAGACTTTAAGAATGAATTCTTTGGGGTTTGCTGGATTTTGGTAAAGTCCCCGCACTTCGATTGCACGTTTTTTCTCTCCAACGATTGGTGGTGGCTGGAGTTTTAACGATTTTTTCAAAATGGTTTTGACTTGTTCGGGTTCAAACATTGTTTTCGCGTTTTCAAATACTGATTTAATAAGCGGTTTGACGGTTTTGATGTTGTCACCAGTTTGCGCCGAAATGAGAAGAATGGGGGCATAGGTGAGTTTATTCAATTGCGAATAGATGTATTGTTCAAACGCCGGTTTTGGGTCTAGGGTGTGGGGTTTAGAACGTTTTGTGTTCTGTTTATTTCGATATTTCGAAATGTCGACATGTTCCGTGCGCACTGCGCGCACGAGGTCCCACTTGTTTCCAATAATAATGCAGGATTTTCGATGCTCAGCAATGAGGCGGGCGAGCGCGAGGTCCTGGCTTGAGAGGTTTTCGGAAACATCGATGGTAAACAACACAACGTCAACTCGCTTTAGGAGCTCAAGCGACATGCGCACTCCCGCGATTTCCAAAAAGTGATCGATTTTTGCTTTTTTTCGTACACCGGCGGTGTCGATCAATTCAATATCATATTGATCGTCAAGTGTAATCCGTTTTGCGTGCGGTTCGCGAGTGGTGTGGGGGATTGAACTAATGATCATCTCGTTGGATTCTGAAAGTGTATTCGTAAGAGTAGATTTGCCCACGTTCGTGCGACCAATGAGGGCAACGCGAATTGTTCTTTTAGCTTGTAGCTTGTAGCTTGTAGCTTGTAGAGAAACTGGAAGATGTGATGCGATATAATCGAGAAGGTCGCCGATTCCGCGCCGAGTGATTGCGGATGTGAGAATGGTTGGTTCGATGTTCAAGTTTAGAAAATCTTTTGCTTTAGGTTCGTCTGCCTTTCCGTCTATTTTATTAACAACAAGAGCAAATGGAAGATGTTGCTTGCGCAAGAATTTCATGATTTCGCGGTCCTGTGGCATGAGACTGTCTTCGCCATCGGCTACAAGAATAAGGACAGCGGCTTGTTTGAGGTGTTCGAGCGTTTTGATTTCAATCAAGTGTTCCAGAGGTACACTCTTGGAGCTTGGAGCTTGGAGCTTGGAACTATTTTTGTTCAATTCGGTCTTTTTTGTTCCATGTTCTATGATATGCGTTACGTGACTGAGGTGTTCCAATCCTGCGGAGTCTCCAAGTCTAAAATGCGCATTTCGCCATTTTACAAGTTCAAAGTTCGCATCCCGTGTGGTTCCTGGAATTTTTGAAATGAGCGCTTGGCGGCGTCCGACAATCGCATTGAAGATCGCTGATTTTCCGACATTTGCTCGGCCAATAATGAGGACAAGAGGAAGAGACATAGAGTGTTTAGCTTTTAGCGTTTAGCGACTGTAGGATTTTTGTTAACACCCTAAACGCTCCACGCCTTACGCTTATTGAATATCATTCCCAAGTACAACCAGTAAATCGGTTAATTCGGGGTTGGTTGCGGTTTGGAGCAGCTCGTTCGTTGAGTTGGCGAGATATCCTGGAATTTTTTTTGTGACATTCCCGTCATAACGTTGTTTCAGAAATCGCACGGTGGCATCTTTTTTTCCGTTCGTTAGGTCGTAGATAACCGTTTTTTCGTATTGGTTGGGGAGGATCGATTCGGGAGCATTACCTGTTCCTATTACGCGGGTATTCCATTTCTCAAGTTCTTGTTGCTCCGCGCGGGCGAGACCCGCTGTTCCTGTTCCATTTAACAGGTATACTCGGGCGTTTTCGATTTCAAGTTTTCCTCCAATATGAATGTTTTCGATGAGTTCTCGAATTTGGCTGAAATTACCATCGCGCGGCACAAGAATAAAACCAGTCTCTGGTGTGTTGTTTGCGATCAAATATCCCCCTGGAGCATCATTCAAAACGACATTGGTTACATTGTTGCCTTGGGCGGAATTCGCGAGCGACAGTAGGTCGCCGATTTCCCAGGGATCAACGTTGGTTTGGATATTGTCGGAAACTTCGCGGACGAGTGACGCGATCTTTTTCGGATTGAGGAGAATCTTGAGAGATAGGACTTTGCTTCTTGTTGCAGAAAGAATTTTTTGTTGGCGGGCGGCTCGGGCAAAGTCAGACCCTTCACCGTTTGACCCGTGGCGGGATCGAACAAATTTTAACGCAGTCGCCCCATCCATCTTTTGCCAACCTTGTTCGAATTGAATTGTTTCAGTAAGGAAATCGTCTGTTGGGTATTGATGGTCAACAAACGACCGTTCAACATATACATCGACACCGCCGAGAAGGTCAATAATGCGTTCGAATCCGGAGGAGTCGATTCTCAGGAAGTAGTGGATTTTTTGATCGAAGAGTTCTTCAATGGTTTTTGCAGCGAGCGCCCCTCCTCCGCCCGGGTAATTATTTTGTTCTCCATAAGCGTTTGCAGCATTGATTTTGAGCATGCCGTGCCCTGGAACCGGAACATAGAGGTCACGGGGGATGGAAACCATGGCAACATGGTCGGTTTTTGGGTCGTAACTAGCAAAAATAATTGAATCAGTTAACAAAAATCCGTCATGTCCTTTTCCCGGCATACCAAGCAAAAGCGCGTTGATGCGACCATCGTCGCCCTTGATGGTGTGCTGGATTCCGGTTGTCCAAACAGCCACGTCTCGAACAATGGGGAGATGTGCGATTCCGGTTATGAGGTTTTCCGACTGCAGGGTTTTTGAGGTCATGGTCGCGAGGGCAACGGAAATCCCGATTAATACAAAAAAAAGAATCCTCCAATAATTGCGTTTTGTTTTTTGGACCGGCGTATGGACGGGTCGATTTGGGATCGATTGATTCATAGATGACACTGTGCTAGAGTATATATCAGAGAATAGCATATTTTTATCAAGGGGCAAAGGAAAAAATTGGTGTTATTAAAGAAAAGACGGGCACAAAAGCTTCAGCCCCGACGTACAGAAAGTTTATATTGAATTCAAAGAAGTCGGGGTCCCGACCAGAGCGTCGGGGCTGGTTACCCTAGTAGTAGATCCGAATACGGATCACTACGGGGCAGGGAGCGCTGCTTGCCCCGTACTAATGGGGGTGCTTAGCTCAGTTGGTTACCCGACACCCGCCACAACTTCGCAGATGTAGGCGGGTTGACGGGCCCGCCAGCTTGCAAGTCGCTTTGCGACGAAGCTTGCGGCGGGGAGCGTGAATTAACGGATATGTATTACGTATACGTTCTTTATAGTAAATTGTTTGATAAGTTCTACATCGGATACTCCGATGACCTCAAACAGCGAATCGTCGATCATCGAGGTGGTAAAGTTCACACCACGTATCGAATGAAAGATTTTGAACTGGTGTATTATGAAGCTTGTATTTCGAAAAGGGATGCTCAAACAAGGGAACGACAATTGAAAACGGGTTTTGGAAGGGGCTATTTGAAAAAAAGATTACAAGGTTATTTAAATATGGTCGCGTAGCTCAGCTGGTTAGAGCGCTGTCCTCACACGACAGAGGTCTCTGGTTCGATCCCAGACGCGACCACCATATCTGTATTAATTGGTTTCCCGACAAAAGCTACGCATTTTGACGGGCCCGCCAGCTTGCAAGTCGCTTTGCGACAAAGCTTGCGTCGGGGAGCGCTGTCCTCACACGACAGAGGTCTCTGGCCTGCCCCGTAGTGAACGAGTATAGCGAGTTCTACTACTGGGGTTCGATCCCAGACGCGACCACCAGAAACGAATTATTTACCTTGAAATATTAAACGTAAAAAGTAACACTATGTCAGACAAAAAATTACGAATGGATCAAAGGCCGACATATAAAATTGTGCACGAATATGGTCGTGCAATCGCAGTTGATCTTGGAGGGTTACTATCGCACGCAGGGAATGTTGGGCATGGGGGGGGAGAATGGTTTCGAGTCAAGATAAATGATCTTTTGAACCGTTTAGAGCATATAAACGATGAGAACCTAAGAAAGGTTCTTGATGAGATTCGCAAAAAAGTTGCGGTTGAGTTTGGAAAAACAGAACATACAGTATTTAAAAAATTTTTATTAGCTGTCGAAGACTCCATGAATAAAAATTTAAAATTGTTTAATCCAAAAAAGAAAGCAGCCAAATAATGTATTATGCTCTACTTTGTTATCATACTCATCATACTCGCTCTTTGGTTTTTGATTGCGATGTTTTTTACCGTTGGTCAACAGACCGCGGGGGTTGTTCAACGATTTGGGAAATTCGCTCGGGTTGCCGGGCCAGGTCTCAATGTCAAGATTCCTTTGATTGAACGAATCGCGGGTAGGGTGAATTTGCGCGTTCAGCAATTGGACGTGAACGTGGAAACCAAAACGGAAGATAACGTGTTTGTCCATGTGCTGGTTTCCGTTCAGTTTTTTGTACACCCGGAAAAGGTGTTTGAGGCGTTTTATCGGCTCGACGATCCAGGGAGGCAGATCACGTCATTTGTGTTTGATGTTGTTAGGGCTCGGGTACCAAAGATCAAGCTCGATGATGTGTTTGAGAAAAAAGACGAGATTGCGGATGCGGTAAAAAATGAGCTTGCTCAGATGATGGATGATTTTGGGTATGGAATTGTGAAAACATTGGTCACGGACATTGATCCTGACCCCAAGGTGAAAGCCGCCATGAATGAAATTAACGCAGCGCAGCGGATGCGCGTTGCGGCAAGTGAAAAAGGGGAGGCTGACAGGATTCTCAAAGTGAAAGCTGCAGAAGCAGAGGCACAGAGCAAGGCACTGCAAGGAAAAGGAATTGCCGACCAGCGCAAAGCCATTGTTGAGGGTTTGCGAGAGTCGGTCGGGGAATTCCAAAAAACCGTGCATGGAACAACCGCGCAAGATGTGATGCAATTGGTGCTCATGACGCAATATTTTGACACACTTAAGGAAATCGGAGCAACGTCGCATTCCAACACAGTGATGATCCCGCATTCACCAGGGAGTCTCAATGACCTCTCAACACAGATTCGCGACGCCATGATTACAGCTGGGCAGGTGAACTCGGCTGAATCCCGCGCAGAATCCATTAAACGTGACCAGGTAGTTGGTGAGTAACACAACATGTTGAATCTCTGAAACGGCTCAGACCGCGCGGATTGAGCCGTTTTGATTTTTGATGAGAGAGGGTGGAATTGAGATATTGAAGGGTGTTAAGCCCTTTTTTGATTTTGTGATACAATAGACCACGGAGCATGGGACTTGGATCATGGAACAAGGCTCGGCTTTATTAGCCTGTCATTTTATAAATTTTTGATCCACGATATATGGTACGTGTTACGTGATTCTTATGGCTCGGATTATTTCCATTATCAACCAAAAAGGTGGAGTGGGAAAAACAACCACCGCTGTGAATCTGTCCTGTTTTCTTGCTGAGATGGGGAAGTTTGTCCTACTCGTTGATTTGGATCCACAAGGGAACGCGACAAGTGGGCTTGGTGTAAACCCACGGCAAATCGATAAGGGAATATACGAAGCGGTCATTGGACTCAATCCCGCGGTTGAGGTTGCGCTTCCTACTGCACACGAGGGACATAAAATTGCACCCGCTTCATCTGCGCTTGCTGGGGCGAATATTGAACTTGTTGGAATGGATAACCGCGAATTTCGTTTACGAGAAGCGCTCGCTGAAGCACGAAGCCATTTTGACTATATTATTATTGACTCACCGCCAAGCTTGGGATTACTGACGGTGAATGGATTGGTTGCCGCGGATGAAATTATGATTCCTGTGCAGTGCGAGTACTACGCGCTTGAAGGACTTTCAGGGTTGGTTGAGACAATCCAATTGGTTAAAGAGAATTTACGACCTGATATTAAAGTCTTAGGTGCGCTCATGACCATGTATGATGAGCGTTATAAACTCACCCAGGAAGTTTTCCACGAGCTGTATCGGTATTTTCCTGGTAGAATATTTAAGTCAGTGATCCCTCGCAATATTTCGCTTGCCGAGGCCCCATCGCACGGAAAATCCATCATTCACTATGACCCCCGTTCAAAGGGCGCGAAGGCATACGAGCGACTGGCGAGGGAGGTTCTCGAAAGCGAGAACCCGTATTAGGTATCAGGTATTATGTATTATGCGTTGACGAGCTTTGCTCGTCAGTTCGCCTGATACATGATACATTATACATGATACGCTTATGCCTCAATCTCTTGGTCGTGGTCTACAATCACTTATTCCAAAAAAAGGTACGGATGATAGCAGAGCCGGATCGACAACGATTCGCCAGGGTGATCGGTTTGAAGAGGGAAAGGCGATTTTGGAAGTTGCTCCAAGCAAGATCAAAGAAAATCCACATCAACCCCGTAAATACTTCGATGAATCGGGTTTGAATGATTTAGTTGAATCGATCCGCGTTCATGGGCTTTTGCAGCCGTTGGTTGTGACGCCCTTGAAAGAGGGGGAGTATGAATTGGTTGCTGGAGAACGTCGACTTCGGGCGGCGAAAGTGCTCCACTTGAAATCAGTCCCCGTGATCGTACGGACGGTTGGAGAGCTTGAAAAGTTGGAACTCGCGTTAATTGAGAATATTCAACGCAAAGATTTAAACCCCATCGAACGTGCTGTTGCGTATCGAAAGCTTGTTGATGAGTTTTCATTGACGCATGAGGAGGCAGCAAAGAGAATGGGAAAATCACGCGCGTCGATTAGCAACACTCTGCGCCTCCTTCAGCTCCCGGGAGTCATTCAAAAAGCAATTGGCGATGGTAAATTGTCTGAAGGCCAGGCGAAAGTAATCTTGGAACTCCCAACGGAGGAAAAACAGCTTCAGTTGTTCGAGCGAGTCCAGAAAGAGGGGATGACGGTGAGGGACGCCGAAACGGCAGTCAGAAAGTCGAAAGTCCATAAAGTCGAAAGTCGTAAAGTCATTAGGAGTGTTTTTTACGATTACGAACAGCAGCTTACAGAAGCTCTTGGAACGAAAGTCACAATCCGCAAGAAAGGCAAAGGAGGTGTGATTGAGATTGAATGGTTTGAGGAAGAGGATTTGAATCGGATTACCCAACTTATATCTTGACAAGGTCACTTAGTGTCTGTAGGGTGAGGTGTTAATTTACCACTGAACCCTATGGGAGCAATTACCGAGCTTTTTATTGAATCCAACCCCTCAAATCAAAAAATTGAGTTTGAGGATATTGGTGAATTGGACGGCATGCGGCCGGCGTGGCTTGAGGTTGATGTCCATGACCAAAAGGCCGGATTTATTTGTTACGTCAATGGCAAAAGTACTCGAACGTATTATAAAAAATTGCTATCATCGTATTACGTTCCAATTGATGTTACACCAAAAGAGTGGATTCAGCTCAATGACCATTGGGCTCCATTTTTACGATCAAATTGATGTTGACCAGGCTGAGGTAAACAATTTTATTGTATCCAAGGTAAAGCGGTACGTGAAACCGGAAACACCGGCTCTTGAGGTGTTCGCTAAAACTGGTTCGCTCTCAGCCGAACTCGCAGAGTATTGTCAATCACTTGATGTTTCTGACGGATCGGGGGCAATGATTAAAACTGCAAGATCCAAGCCCGCGCTTTCACGTGCGACATGGATTCAGGGAGATATTATCTCGAGCGTGTACTTGCAATATCAGCGATATGGATTAGTTGTTTGTAGTAAGGGTTTGCACGTGTTTGGTGAAACGCTACAGAATATTGCGTTGAAAAAAATACATTTTTCACTCAAACAAGACGGAACTTTTATCATTATAGGGAGAATGTCACCACGGGTGATTCGACAGTATTTTACTGTGTTGGAAGAAGGATTATTCCAGCCTTCTGGTGCTGGAAAATCTCAACTCCCATACTATATTCTTCGTAAAATGGGAAAGACAAATTTAACACTTGGACCTGAAAGCGAGATTTCCGTGAATGCAATCATTCGAAACGCTGACAAGGTATTGGTTGTTAAACGAATTCAGTCCGACAGAAGTTTTGGTGGATTTTGGACGATTCCGGGAGGCAAGGTTGAGGAAGGCGAGACGCTCATAAAGGCGCTTGAACGGGAAGTGGGGGAAGAGGTTTCCATGCCTCTTACGGTTTCTTATCCACGACTTGTCGGAGAACATTTATTTTTCAAGCAGGACGGACAAAGGATTTTGTCACTTACATTCTTACTACCATTTGATCAGTGGGATGTAAACATACAAAAAAACGAATTTTCTGAGTACGCATGGATTGGTAAAGATGAATTTGATAAATACAATCTTATTCCGGATGTTAAAGAAGATCTGATGAAGGTTCTTTAATCAGCCTTTTTTGAAAAAAGTTTGGCAAGCAAGCCTCTCCGTTTTTTGCTAACATATTGTTTAATGTGTTCGCGAGCCATATGTGTTCTGGCGATGTTGATCCAACCTTCGGTTGGTCCTTTTTTGTTTTTATCCGTGATGATCTCAACAACGTCACCGCTTTTGAGTGTTGTGTCAAGGCTCTTGAGCTCGTTATTAATGCGCGCCCCTGAACAATGGTGCCCAAGGTCGGTGTGGATGTGGTACGCAAAATCAACGGGAGTCGCGTCTTCAGGGAGATCAATCACATCTCCTGCCGGGGTAAACACAAAAATTCTATTTTTGAAGATATCGAGTTTGAGTGAATCCAGGAACGCTTGGTCATCGGTGAATTCTTTTTGCCATTCCGCAAGTTTTTGAAGCCACTCTTGTTTATCACCGGTAACAGAAGCGACTGCGGTTCGTTCGCCTTTTTCTCGCATCACCTTTGCCGCCTCGTCATAATGAAAATGCGCCGCAACGCCATGTTCTGCATGATCATGCATTTCCTTTGTGCGGATTTGAATCTCAACAATAACGCCATCATCCATAAATACGGTTGTATGAAGCGATTGGTACCCATTCGGTTTTGGTTGCGCAACATAGTCCTTGAATCTTCCGGGGAGAGGTTTGTAGGTCGCATGGATAACTCCCAGTGCGTGATAGCAGTCCTGGACAGACGGAACAACGATGCGAGACGCGACTAGGTCATAGATTCTATTGATGTCGCGCTCGTACTGAGGGCGAGTAATTTTTTTCCAAAGTGAAAATAGATGTTTAACCCGTGATTGAGCCGTAAAGTTCTTGATACCCTCATTGATGAGGAGTGCTTCAAGTTTTGGTCTCATCTGCTCAACGTATTGCTTTCGTTGGTCGATTACCTTTCCTGCTGTATCGGCGATCCATGCGTACTCCTCTGGGTAGACATACGGAAATGCAAGATCTTCGAGTTCTCCTTTCCAGACACCCATACCAAGTCGATTCGCGATAGGCGCGTAGATTTCTAGCGTTTCAGAGGCTATACGTTTTTGTTTGACAGCTGGAAGACTGCCAAGGGTTTTGAGATTGTGGAGCCGGTCCGCAAACTTCACGAACACGACTCGCAAATCCTCGGCCATTGCGACGAACATTTTACGAAGATTTTCCGCGTATCGCTCGATGCCGCGATATTTCAGCGTTCCCAATTTCGTTACGCCGTTGACAATTCCCGCAACTTCGCTGCCAAATTCTTTTTCAACCTGTTCAATGGTGACAGAGGTGTCTTCTGGAACATCGTGCAGGAGTCCGGCGATCACGGTTGCCTGATCGAGGTGTTCTTCTGCAAGTCGTTTTGCAACTGCGAGTGGGTGAGTAATATAATCCTCTCCGGTCGCGCGTTTTTGACCAGCGTGAGCTCGGCTCGCGAATTCGTAGGCGAGTTTAATCATGTCCAGGTCAAATGACGGATTTTCTTTCTCAATCGTTTGAAACAATTGTTCTGGAGTTATGATGCTAGGCATACCTGATGGATTGAGCATTGAAACAAGCCCCGCTCTTTGGCAAACATTTTGAAATATCTCGATTTGTTCCGGGTATTTGGTGAGCAGCTTGAGCGCTTGGTGGTAAGAGACCCACTGATACGATGAGTGGTTTTCGACTTCTCCAATCGTAATCTCTCTCTCTCTTGTTCGGACAGCGAAAGCGACGACTTCAGCCAGAATGTTTTGACCCTTACGTTCTGTTTGGTAGGTTTTTGTGACTCGAGTGTGGGCAAGTATTTCCGCGTCCGAGATTCCGGTTTCCTCGTGTACTTCACGACGTAACGCTTTTTCTTCCGATTCATTATCGTCAATCCCTCCCTGAGGGTTTTGCCAATATCCTTTTTTGGCAAATAATAACAAAAATAATGACTCAACCCCTGAGTCGTCAAAGATGATTCCTCGAACGATTTTTCTCAATGGTAACTCCGACATAGATAATCCAAAGTATACACTCAGCTTGCGGATTATGGCAATTTTGATATTAAAAATCTCGAGATACTCGAGATCGTTTTACTTTGGCTGGGAGACATGGATTGCTCACCCCCGCACTAATTCTCGAGGACTAGGATTCGAACCTAGATAACGAGATTCAGAGTCTCGTGTCCTACCATTAGACGATCCTCGATCAGAATTAGTGCGGGGCGGGCATGATAACAGGATTCAGAGTCCTGGGTCCTACCATTAGACGATCTCCCAATATGCTGATAAAACAATAGTAATTGATTTTTTCTGGTTTCGCAAGGTATACTCTATTTATGCTTGAAGATCAAAACCCCTATATTATCGGCAAGATAAGAGCAGCACGGGCACGAACTGAGCACGCAGATCGTACTCAAGATAATGAACGTATTCCGCCGGGTCAGCGAATTGTGCCCGAGATGATTGCAATGCCTCCAATCGTGAAAGCATACCCGCACGTAAATCCGGAGGCATGGACAATGCGTGTCTATGGAGAAGTTGAGAATGATCGAACACTTGATTGGAACGTATTTAGAAACTTGGGAAAGAAGGAATTTGTTGTTGATTTCCATTGTGTCACACATTGGTCAAAGCTCGATCAGAAATTTGTCGGAATACCATTTTTCGAAATTATTAATCTTGTAAAGCCTACATCTAATGTGAAACATGTCGTGTTTGAATGTGTTGAAGGGTATTCCACAAACGTGGAGTATTCTGATGTCGCAAACCATATCGCGTTTTTGGCATTTGAGATGGGCGGGAAACCAATCGAAGATCAATTTGGCGGGCCAGTTCGTGTTGTGATTCCTCATTTGTATGGTTGGAAAAGCGCGAAGTGGGTGACGGGGATTAGATTTGTTTCAAAGGACGAACCGGGGTTTTGGGAAGTGAGAGGGTACCATAATCACGCCGACCCATGGAAGGAGGAGAGGTATGGATGAGATAAGCTCAAAGCTCAAAGTTCAAAGTTCAAAGGCTAGCAATGTAAAGGTGGTTATTGTTATTTCACTCTATACTGCGAAGCAGTATCTACCTGATCTGTTTGGTTCGTTGTTTCGCTGTTACGTCCTTCGACATGCTCAGGATGGCAGCGATTGGGTGAAAGTTGTTGCGATTGATGATCGATCCCCAGACGAAACGTTTGAAATAGTGAAAAAAGAGTATCCATGGGTTGATGTCATCCAATCAGAGACAAATCTTGGGTTTGCCAAAGCGAATAACGTTGCCACGGAATATGCGGTTCAGAAATACGATCCTGAATATTTATTTTATCTCAATCAAGACACCCAAGTTGAAGAAGAATTTTTGGAAAAGTTATTATCGGTCGTTGACACAGATGAGGGCATTGGAATTGTTCAGCCATTGCTAATGATTTATCCGTTTGATAAAGGAGTCATCAATTGCGCGGGGTGCCGACTGCATTATTTGGGATATGGATATACGATAGATGAAGGGAAAAAACACAGGGTACAGGGTACAGGGTACAGGGTACAGGAAATTCCTTATGCAAGTGGGGCTGCGTTTTTGATTCGATCGAGTATTGTGAAAAGATTTCCTCCTCTTAAGGTAAGAGGAGGTGAAGGAGGAGTTATGAAACGTCCGGACAGCGTAGCCCCGACAAACCCTCCGCTGGAGGATTTATCCCCACCTTATCTTAAGGGAGAGATAAAAGATGAAAGGACATATAGTATTTTTGATCCCTATTACGTCGCCTATCATGAAGACGCGGATTTATCGCTTCGGGTAAAACAATTGGAGTATCGAGTTGTATTGTGTCCGGAATCGCAAGTTGCACATAAATATACGACACCCGATCAGGTGAAAGACAAAAAGCAGGCAAATCACAACGCGTATTATTGGATTGAACGGAATCGTTTCGTTTTGTTCGCGAAATTTTGGTCAACAAGGATGCTTGTGTTATTTTTTCCGGCGTTTGTGATCAACGAAATTGGCGTAATGGCGTTTTCGATGTTTCGCGGATTTTGGAAAGAACGGCTTCGGATGTATGGATGGTTGTTTTCTCATTGGAATGAGCTCCGGGAAATACGTAAGAGAACGCAAAGAACTCTAACGTGGGAGCGAGATCTCATGAGAATGCTTTCCTCAGACATTTGGCATGGAAACGCTGATTCGGTCGTATTGGGAATCGCAAATGTGTTTTGGAGGTGGTATTTTGTCATTGTTAAAAACATTATTTTATGAAGATTGCTCATGTTGTGAGTACAAGCCCTCCGTATGAAGGCGGGATGGGGACGGTGGCGTTAAGCCTTGCACGAGAGCTGGTAAAGAATCCAACGTATGAGGTTGATGTTGTGACACTCAAAGAGAGTTTCAAATCCCAAATCACAAATTCCAAATTCCAAATAAACTCCAATGACCAAAATCCAAAAATAATTAAACTTCATCCTTGGATCCGGTGGGGGAAAACAGGGTTGGTTCCACAGTTGTTATGGAGGTTGCGGAAGTACGATGTTGTGCATTTGCACTATGCTTTTTTTGGAGCTGTTGAGATGATTTTGTTTGCGCGGCTGTTTGGATTATGGAAAGGCAAGTTTGTGCTTCAATATCATAATGACGTTATCGGGTACGGGATTGTGAGGGTGATTTCATGGCTCGATGAAATGGTTTTTTTTAAATGGATGTTGTTGTCAGCCCATAGAATAATCGCTCTTTCAGATGCGCATTATAGAAATAGCCGATTGTATCACTATCGTAGGATTGTTGAACCGAAATTGACGTTTTTGCCGAATGGGGTGGATACGGAAGTGTTTAGACATCTAAAAAACGGCTACAAACAATTAAACCTGTCATCCTCGACTTTGATCGAGGATCCAGAAACAAAAAACAAACAACCAAAAGATTTAAATTCTGTTGGTGTTCCTGTTAGTTTACTGGATTCCCGCTTTCGCGGGAATGACGATGATGGTCGTGGGAATGACGGAGGGAAGAGTCGGTTCGTAATCATGTTTGTTGGCGCTCTTGATCGCGCGCATTATTTTAAGGGTGTTGATGATTTAATTGACGCGTTTCAGATAGTTACAGCGCGTCAGCGCGCCGTGGTACCAGCACCACATGCCAAAACATATCATCTTATGATTGTAGGCGGAGGGGACATGGAGGAACAGTATCGAAAACGTGCGGAACAGAAATTATCAAAAGGTTCCTATACTTTTGCCGGACGAGTTCCCAACAGTGAAATTCCGAAGTACCTTTCTTTTTGTGATGTGTTTGTGCTGCCGTCCTATGAAGTCGAGTCATTTGGTATTGTACTGATTGAAGCGCTCGCCATGGGAAAGCCGGTTATCGCTTCGGATCTCCCGTCGCTTGATGAGGTTGTTCGCGATGATACTGTTGGATTACGATTCAAACGCAGAGATGTGAGTGATTTAGCCGAGAAGATATTAGAAATAAGTGAACGTAATTGCAGTGAGATGGGACAAGTGGGTAGAGAATATGTATTGCAAAATTATGCGTGGGATAAGATTGGAAAAAGACTGGAAAAGATATACCAAAGCATAATGCCAAATTATTAATTTTTAATTCCTAAATAATGACAAATGGCCAATTCCCAATGATAAAACTGTTTTTGGATTTGAGTTTTGATATTGGTTGGGACTTGGTGCTTAGGATTTGGGATTATTTTTTAGGAATTAGGTCGATTAGGAGTTAGGAATTAGTAATTGTATGCGTATTCTAATAGTCCATAGCATTTACCATCCGTATAAGAAGGGTGGCGCGGAAGTGGTGGTTGAGAAATTTGTTGATGAGTTGAAAAAGACTCATGAGGTGATCGTGTTGACAACGAGGAAGCCCGAATCAAGAATCAAGAATCAAGAATCAAGAAAAATTCAAACTTCAATCGAAAACGGGATTACGGTAATTCGATTTTCTCCATTCAATATTTTTTCTATTCATGACATTGAGTCAAAATCCCTATGGAAGCGGCTCGTTTGGCATGCGCTTGATGTTTGGAACGTCCACTCTTGGCTTGTTATGAAAAGGGTTCTGAAGAAGTATCAACCAGACGTGGTTTGGACACACACAATGAAAGGAGTTGGGTATTTGGCGATGAAATTAATTCAAAAGGAAAAAGAAAAAAGGAAAAAGAAAAAGGCATTACGATGGATTTTAACCCCCCACAATGAAGAATACGTGTATCAATTTGGATATGGTCTAGCGCCGTTTAACATTGGATTGATTGAGAAGATTACGATGTTTTTTACGCGATGGTTGACGAAGGGACCGGATTTGATTTTTTCACCATCAAAACAGATTCAAGATTTTTACCGGAATTTAGGATTTTGGAAAGGAGTACAAGGAAGCTGGAATTGGCCGGTGTTTAATGAGTCGAAAGTCGAAAGTCGAAAGTCCATAAAGTCATAAAAGCAAAATAAGACCCCATTCACTTTTGGGTTTCTTGGGCAGCTCGAGGAACATAAGGGGATACGGCTGTTGGTTGAGGCGTTTAAGGTATACTCAGGTCAGAACGTACGATTATTGGTTGCTGGCAGGGGCATGTTGTCTGAATACGTTCGACAACGAAGCAGGGAAGACACTCGAATTAACTTTTTTGGTGAATATCGTACTGATCAGCTTGGTGAACTTTTTCAGAATATGAATGTTCTCGTGGTTCCGAGTACGATTCGAGATAATATGCCGACGGTAATATTGGAAAGCTTTGCGCATGGTGTTCCGGTGATTGGGTCAAATTTGGGAGG
>CAYYDP010000018.1:0-24657 GCA_964470645.1 uncultured Gammaproteobacteria bacterium | reverse complement strand
TTTCGAACCTCACCATGAAAGGCGAATTTGTGCGAACGGAATTGAAAAACCCGTTTGCGCTGGTCGCTGAACGGGTAAAAAGTAATACTATCTCCAGGGGGTAGGATTCGAACCTACGAAGGGTTGCCCCGACAGATTTACAGTCTGTTGCGATTGACCACTCCGCCACCCCTGGTCAGAATCATGAGACATGTAACACGTATCATGGATCACAGAATACGTGACATAAATTAACGTATCACGGTTGTTGGCTTTGTTCAAGGGTTGATTCCGTGTGTGTTTGTTGATTATTTATTTTGGGAGATTGATTCTTTGGTGGGCAACGGGGAACAATTTTTTGTTAAATGGGGCACTTCCCTCATCTTGCTCGCTTGTCCGAAGAAGATTGTTGAAATAGGGACTTAAGGAATACACGGGGACGCCCGTTGAGCTCATGCTTCGCCTGAGAATTCCCTTGCGAACCAGCTCGGCTATGATGAGGCCGCACCGATCGGTCGGCATGCGCGTCGAGTGGGCAATCACTGTAACGTCCGCAAGTCTTTTGCGTGAAACAAAAACAACTATCCGCGCTTCTTGTTGATCAAGCCCCCGATTGATAAGTGACTGTTCTTGCATGAGTACAATTATAACATAGGGTTGCGAAAACGTTGAGACTTTGGTACTGTTTGGGTATTCCTATGTCACATTCAGCACACATGACGATTGAACAGCGCTTGAATCTTATTCACGAAGTAGGGGAAGAGATTATCGGGCTCGAAGAGATAGAAGAAAAAATGAAACAAGGGCGAAAGCTCATTGCCTATGACGGATTTGAACCAAGCGGGCGAATTCACATTGCTCAGGGCTTGGTGAGAGCGGTTAATATCCGAAAGCTGATACAAGCAGGAGTTCATTTTAAAATGCTTGTTGCTGATTGGCATGGATATTTGAATAACAAAATGGGAGGAGACATTGAGAAGATAAGAATAACGGGTAATTATTTTATTGAAGTGTGGAAAGCATGCGGTTTGGTTGGAGACGGCATTGAGTATGTCTGGGCCTCGGAATTGGTGAAAGATCCCGAGTATTGGGAAAAGGTGATGCGCGTAAGTCGCGCGGTAACCCTGAAACGAGCTATTCGGTGCAGTCAGATTATGGGAAGGTCGGAGTCTGATAACCTCTCCGCCGCTCAAATAATTTATCCCATGATGCAGGCAACCGACATTTTTTATCTCAACGCCGATATTGCTCAACTTGGAGTGGACCAGCGGAAGGTGAATGTGGTCGCGAGGCAGGTCGCGGATGAATTGGGTTGGAATAAACCTGCTGCTGTTCACCACCATATGTTGTTGGGGTTAACCCATATTGACGTTTCTAAGGACGCTGATGCGGTTGAACGCGCGATTGCGATGAAAATGAGCAAGAGCCAGCCTGATTCCGCAATTTTCATGACTGATTCACCAGAAGATGTTGAGCGCAAAATTCGTAAAGCATACGCGCCCCCACAGATTGTGGAAGATAATCCAATTCTCGAATACATGAAGTTTATTGTCTTTCCTTCTTTTGAGGTGGTTGTGGTCGAACGAGAAGAAAAACATGGAGGGAATATTGAGTACGACTCCTATGCAAGGCTTGAGAATGATTATGTTTCTGGTTCCTTGTTTCCTTTGGATGCAAAACAAACCCTCGCAAAGTATTTGAATATGCTTCTTGCGCCAGTGAGAAAACATTTTCAGGACGATCCGAATGCGCGCAACCTTCTTCATCAGGTAGAATCATTTCAGGTCACTCGGTAGCGTCCAAAACGGTAACTAAAAAAGAACTCAGAAGAGTTCTTTTTGTGTTTCAAGATTATTTACTCTTCACCATTCCGTAAGAAGCAAGCTGATGGTTGTCGATTTCTTGCTGCGTGAGGGTACGCTCGGCGGCGGCGAGGATCGCCCCAACGGAGGTGAAAAACAATACAAACGCGATTACGACACCCAGGAACGGATGATGATGTTTTTTGAGGTGGTGGTGCATAGTGATAGAGGCGAACCAACGCGACGAGTTGCACGACACGACGCGAAGGACGCAATGGGTTATTGGAATTATCCTTTCATCTTGAACGCTTCGTAAGCGCGTTTAATCTCATTTAACGCTGCATCGTGATTTTCCCATCCTAAAATTTGTGTTTCTTTCTTTTCAAGTTTTTTATACACTTCAAAAAAATGCGTGATCTCGTCTGTAAGCATTGGATTAAGATTGTTGAGATCTTCGAGAGTCTTGACATGCGCGTAGCGGGGGTCTTTCGCTGCAACGCCCAGGATTTTAAAATCTTCTTCACCTCCATCAATCATTTTCATGAGAGCGAGTGGTCGAGCCTCAACAACACACCCGGGAAATAGGGCATTGGTGCACAGAACCATGAGGTCGAGATGGTCACCGTCTTCCGAGTGCGTCTCAGGAATGAAACCATAGTCAGTTGGGTAGTGAACGGGGGAATAGAGAACTCGATCGAGTTTGATGATATCGAGTTCTTCATCATATTCATATTTATTGTGGCTTCCTTTTGGAATTTCGATAACCACGTTTACGACCTCGGGGAATTTTTTGCCAATTGGCAGTGTTTTAATATTCATAGCATTGTATTACATTCAATGTGTTAGTATTGGTACATGGTATGTATCTATGTTTTCTTAGCTGGGGTGGCTAGAGGGGATAAACCTTCTGTGAAGGTTTATCAACCCCCACTAAAGGCTTCACCCCAGTACAACACTTCACTTCGTTCAGTGTGTACGGGGCAGGCAGGCCAAGATCGCCTCTCTGGGTGCCTGACGAGAATCGAACTCGCGTGACCGCCTCCACAGGGCGGCGTTCTACCATTGAACTACAGGCACCATAAATTACAAGGCCGACGCCTGTCCCGCACTTCTTGCGTAAGCGAGATAGTGCTGGGATGCTACCGTTACACCATAGTCACCATGTCTTCTTGTAGCTTGAAACTTGTAACGTATAACGGAAGGTTTGAAACTTTCCATAATGAAGTTATTAAATCTTCAGGTTACAGGCTTTAAGTTATAAGTTTTGTGAACTTACCCCCGGAGGGGATTAATCCTGTCGCAACAGGATTAATCAACTCCCATCAAGACCCAAAATAAGTCTGCTTCCCGCCTGCCGAAGTACCCCCGGCAAGAATCGAACTTGCATACCCAGCTTAGAAGGCTAGTGTTCTATCCATTGAACTACGGGGGCGATTCGTACGGCGGGCAGGTATCCATTAAGCTACGGGGGCACACCTTTGCTCTGGTTATTACCAGAGCTTCGGCGCGCGAGCAGGAGAATAATACTCTCTACTCGTCCGCCAAAGCTTGAGCGCTAGCGAAAGCGAAGGAGGAAGCTACGGGGGCACGACTCAAAAGCTATTTCCAGTTTTATCACGTTTTTAGCCTTCTTGCAATTCTTGTTTGTATGTGATACTCTAGCCTAGTCAAATCTATAAGGCGTCCCCACACCTAACGCAATTATTCTTCGCCTTTGCAAGTTTTATAACTTGACCATGGAGTCACCATGAGAACAACAGGCATTCTATTAGGTTAGGTGTGGGGGTCGCGTCAAACATTTTCTATGGCATTGCAAAAGAAGAAAAAAGATTCCTTAATCAAGTCATACAAAACACACGCGAATGATACAGGTTCCCCCCAGGTACAGATCGCGATTTTAACGGAAGAAATTCGGGAGCTCGCAAGCCATCTCAAAAAGCATAAACATGATTTTTCAGCTCGACGGGGTTTGATGAGGAAAATCGGGCAGCGACGTCGGCTTTTGGTGTATCTCCAGCGTGAGAACATGGAGGCGTACGATGAGCTGATCAAGCAGCTGGGTTTGAAGCGAAAGATTGTTGAGGATCAGGCGCTATTGGAGGACGAAGAAGAACTTCTCGCAGAGGAAAAAGACGATGACACTGACGCAGCTCAAAGCTCTAAGAATGAAGAATAATGCGTTTCGTCCCGTTCCGAGTGAGCGGGACTGTTTTATAAGTTACAAGTCCATAAAGTCGCAAAGTCTGTAAAGCCAGATCACACCACTGCTTTATAGACTTGATAGACTTTCGACTTTCAGACTAATTGGTATGACACATCCAGAACAGCGCATTGCCGTGCTTGTTGACGTGGCGAATCTGTACCACTCGGCAAAAAATTTATATGGAGCTCGGGTTAATTTCAAAGAACTGCTGCGTTTGGCGGTTTCAGGGAGAAGGCTTGTTCGCGCGATCGCGTACGTGGTAACAGCTTCAGCCGAGGAAGAACAATCGTTTTTTGAATCGCTTAAGCTTCAAGGATTTGAACTTCGAATGAAGGATTTGCAGGTATACCCGGATGGGACAAAAAAAGGCGATTGGGATGTTGGAGTGAGTATCGATGCTGTGAAATTGGGTCAGAAGGTTGACGTGATTGTCCTTGTGACGGGAGACGGCGATTATGTTCCATTGGTAAAGTACTTGCAAGAAAATTCTGCGTGCCTCGTGGAGGTCGTTGCGTTTTCAAAAACTGCTTCGAGTAAGCTTCTAGAAACCGCTGATTCGTTTGTCGATCTCGCAGAAGATCCGAGGAGGTATTTGATACGAAAAGGACCGAGGCGGTAAATTCCACATTACAAATCCCAAGTTCTCCCGCGAACCATTAGAAATACGAACAATGTGCGGGGCAATTAAATCTCAAATTCCAAATCCAAAACTCCAAACATTCTCTCGTATCGTCTTGTGTTTTGAATTTGATTATTAGGATTTATTTGTGATTTGGCGCTTGGTGTTTGCGATTTGAAATTTAACATTGGCATTCGAGGGCAGATTCCCTGAAAGAAACCCTTTCAGTCACCTACTCTTGAGTGCCTTAGAGAAAGTTTTTTTCTATGCACTCAAAACGTTTTTCGTTTGAATTTGGGGGTCGAGAATTAATAATTGAATCCGGGTCTTTGGCTCAGCAGGCAGATGGGGCCGTTACCGTCCGAATGGGCGATACCGTTGTGTTAGTGACAGCTGTTATGAGCAAGAAGACACGCGAAGGGTTGGATTTCTTCCCACTCCTCGTTGATTATGATGAGAAATTATATGCATCGGGGAAGATCAAAAGTTCCCGATTTATTAAACGTGAAGGCAGGGCAACAGATGAAGCAATTCTCACGTCTCGTGTTGTGGATCGTTGTATCCGTCCATTGTTTGACGAACGAATCCGAAATGATGTTCAAATTGTTGTAACCACGCTGTCGTTTGACCATGTAAACGACCCTGATGTTCTCGCGATTATTGGGGCTTCGTTAGCGCTTTCCATTTCCCGTATTCCGTGGTCTGGTCCTGTGGGGGCTGTGAGAATTGGGAGAATTAATGGTGAGTTTGTGCTCAACCCTACCTACGAAGCTCGTGAGAAGTCGGATTTTGAAATTTTAATCTCGGGTACTGATGAAAAAATCTTGATGATTGAAGCTGGAGCGAATCAGGTTTCAGAGGCAGGTTGTTTTGAGGGGATGGCGTTTGGTATGAAGCACCAGCACAAACTCCTTGAGTTTATGCGTTCCGTCATCTCAGAGCTCGCTGTTCCAAAGGCGTCGGTCGTTCAAGAACTGTCCGACGAAGAAAAAGCCGCACACACCGCGCTTGCGGGCAAGGTTCACGCATTTGTGTGGCCAAAGCTTCCGGATGTATTTTCAACAACGGATAAAGAGAAGCGACAAGAACGAATGGACGCGCTCTCGCATGAGCTTGATGAACACCTGAAAGCTGATAACGACGTTTCAAAAGAACAGAGGGCAAAAGGATTGGGGATGGTGGAGGATGAATTTGCGGCTTACACCAAACATCTTGCATTGACAGAGGGGAGGCGGGTGGACGGGCGAGCCGTTGATGAGATCCGTTCACTTTCCGCCGAGGTTGCCCTTCTTCCGCGTACGCACGGCTCCGCGTTATTTAGCCGCGGTGAAACGCAAGCGCTTTCGGTTGTAACGTTGGGCTCACCATCCGACGAGCAGACGATTGATAGTATGGAAGAGTCGAAAAAGAAACGGTACATGCATCACTATAATTTTCCGGGATTCTCAACTGGAGAAGTTTCACCAGTTCGTGGTCCGGGTCGACGAGAGATTGGACATGGCGCGCTTGGGGAGAAAGCGATCCTACCCGTGCTCCCACCAAAAGAGCAGTTCCCCTATACCATACGAGTTGTCTCAGAAATTTTATCAGCGAATGCCTCAACATCTATGGCAGCAACTTGTGGGTCAAGTTTGTCATTGATGGACGCTGGTGTTCCAATCACTGATGCTGTTGGGGGAATTTCCATGGGACTTGTAACGGAACGGAATGAGAAGAACGAAATTGTAAATTATAAATTATTTACTGATATGCAGGGCATTGAAGATTTTTGGGGCGAGATGGATTTTAAAGTTGCCGGATCCCGTAAAGGTATTACCGCGATTCAGCTCGATGTGAAAAATGATGGACTCTCTTTGGCGCTCATACAGGAAACGCTTCAGCGCGCGTTTGAAGCGCGGCTCAAAGTGCTCGATGTGATGGATCAGGCGCTTGCGGCTCCACGCACGGAAATGTCTCCGTATGCTCCTCGAATTACAACATTGCAAATTCCAGTTGATAAGATTCGAGATGTAATCGGACCAGGTGGAAAGATGATCAATGAGATTATTGCAGCGACGGGTGTTTCGATTGACATTGAAGATTCGGGTCTGGTGATGGTGACCGCGGTTGGATCTGAAGGAGCTACACGCGCGATCGAATGGATTAAGAATATCACACGTGAAGTTGTTGTTGGAGAACTCTACACAGGCAAGGTAACGCGCATTTTGGATTTCGGTGCGTTTGTTGAAGTGCTTCCCAAACAAGAGGGTTTGATTCATATTTCTGAACTCGCACCATTCCGCGTTCCCAAAGTTGAAGACATCGTTCACATTGGAGATACCCTGACCGTCCGTGTGATTGGAATTGATGAACAGGGAAGAATAAATTTGTCGTTGAGACAAACCGATTTTGATTATTCATCATTCCAGCACCTTGCTGACTCGGGGGGGTATTACCCGGATCGCAACCAAAATCATCGTTCCAATCATCAGCGCAGACGGTTTTGATGATTGTATTTGATAGGGAACGGTTTTGGCCGTTCCCTGGGGTAGTGTTAGCCAAAAAATATTATAGTATTCAATATTCTTGACAAAGGGTAAAATTCGTGCTATAATGTCTCTAGTTTATTGAAAATTAGCACTTACGTATCTTGTTATGTTAGTGGTGAAATCGGCTCTCTGGAGCTTCGGCTGTATTAAATGATAAAATGAAGATCATCAGAAGAATGAACTTGGAAAGCCGCTTGCACTACTAACCTGCACCAGTTTCCCTTACCGACCAGGAAACTTTTGTTTAAAACAAATAAAACAAAAACAAAAAGGCCCTGCCTGGGATTTCCGAGCAGATCGCCACAGGTACGGTTGTGCAAATCACAAATAGCTTTTGACAGAAATTGTGCGGTCGGCAAAAGCTCCAAGCGTCTTCACAAACCAAAATGTTCGCTTCTTCCTCTTCGGGTATTCCGAAAAGAGGGAAACGAGCTGGAAGAAGGCGCACGGAGCCCATTCGGCCTTATTAAATAATTTTAGGGGCCCGCAATGGGCTCCTTTTTAGTTTTATCGTTTTGTTTTTTCTGCTCTTGTTTTGTCGCATCATTGGTGATATCGTTTTGATGGAAGGTTTCTTATTACGTATATCGTATTATGTATGATGTAAAATGGAACAAGAGAGATATCAGTCACGGTTCTTCCATACCACTTGATACGTAATACTAAATACATTTGCATTTTGTATGCTTGATCAACCAACACTTCAAACACTAAAGGTTCGGCTCACGAGTGAACATGATCGTTTGAGCAAAGAGCTTTCAAATATTTCTCACATAACCTCGGAAGGAAAACGCGAGGCGGATTTTGTGAACCTTGGGATTGATGAAGAAGAAGCGGGACTTGAAGTGCAGGAGTTCGAGCTGAATGTTGATTTGAAAAAAAAATTAGAACGTGATCTTGGATTAATTGAACGGGCGCTTGCGCGAATCGACGATGGAACCTATGGCGTGTGTGTCCGTTGTAAACATGAAATTCCTCTCGAACGTTTGAGCGTACTGCCAGAAGCAGAGTATTGCAACAACTGCTCGATGAGTTTGTCGGACGACGCTGGATAATGAGCTTATTCGCAAATGGACTGTCCGCAAGGAAGTTAGAGTTGAGTCTTCGAGATCTAACCGGTTTGCCATGATTGGAAATGTATGAGTGTGCAATGATGCACACTCTTTTATCAAATCAATGCATGGCACGTGCGTTGAGTACGGGGTTTTCATCACTCGATCTCGCGTTAACATTATGAAGCGTATACCCTGGAACATCGTTATTCCATTGGCAGTGTTCACACTGGATGTCGCGATGAAGCATGTGTTCGCGTGGAACCATGGACCATTTGTGAATCGCATATGGTTTGGGTTTTCGGTAGCTTCTGTTTGGTTTTTATTAGCGTCGTGCGCTGTCCTCGCGATGGTATGCGTTGCCTGGATCCGCAGCCACTATTTGCTTTCGCTCGGCTTCGTGCTCGTTGGGGGATTTTCAAACGTGATTGATCGTATTGCGTATGGCGGAGTTATTGACTATCTCCCCATTGGGAACATAGTGTTGAACCTCGCTGATATTTCGATTTGGACAGGATGTGTGATGATTTTATTCTATCGGGATTACCATGTGTTTTTCAAATCTAACAACCGCACCGATCCGCCTAGGGCAGATGGAGCGGGTCTCAGCTAGCCTCCGGACATGATCCAGCTCCAACGTTCGATGTTGGGGCAGTCTGAAAGGGGTGAGTGTTTAATCCGCGGGATCTAGCTGGCTTGAGTTCAGAATAAAGTGTTTGTTTGAAAGGGTTGGTGGCTGAATCGTTTTATGGTATAATAAAAATATTAATGAATTTGGAAACTTTGTGATGTTTGTGGTAAAATAATAAACATAAAAACAAATAATCCGCATGCTCGTTTATGGACCAGGTGCCCAATGAAGGCGTTTCCAATCGATTAAAAAACCCAAAGTTGGTATTTGGGTTCATTTTATTTCTGGCTGTTGTTGGTGTTGGGGCTGCGGGATACAGAATTTCTTCAGGAATCAAGGGAGGGTTTATCTCAGGGATTGTTAATGACAATTCTGCTGGGAGTGCAGATTTGGAACGAACAACCGCGGATGTTCGTTCCCAACAACAGGATGATGAGGCTTTGAAATCCAAAGATACTGACGGAGACGGGTTGAGCGACTATGAAGAACTCAATAGGTATCGGACTTCACCCTATTTAGCGGATACGGATTCGGATGGTACGAACGATCGTGAGGAGATTGCGAAGGAGTCCGACCCCAATTGTCCTGAAGGACGAGATTGTCGGGAGGTTGCACCTGTGGCAGACCCGAATGTTGAGTTGGGATTCGAGGATCAGGATATATCTGCAATTGCCAATGACCAATTGCCAATGACCAACGTTGGAGGTGCCGGCGGCGATGGAGAGATGGTAGAAATCACCACCGAAGCAGAGGCAAATGAACAACTTAAGAATTTAACCCCCGCGCAGGTTCGACAGCTCCTTCTCGATTCGGGACAGGTGACGCAGGAACAGCTGGACGCGATTGACGATGAAACCCTCATGAGAGTTTATAAGGAGGTTGTCGCACAATAATTGTATCATGTATCATGTAGTATGTATCAAACGAAAATCAAATCATTCACTGATCTTGATTCATGGAAGGAAGGACATAAACTTGTTTTGATGATTTATCGAATCACAAGAAGTTTTCCAAAAGAGGAATTATTTGCACTTATGAGCCAGGTTCGCAGGGCGGTCGTCTCGATTACCTCAAATATTGCCGAAGGATTTAGCAGGCAGACCTACAAAGATAAGATTCAGTTTTATGCAATTGCTCTCGGTTCCGTTACTGAACTTCAAAATCAAATCCTCATTGCAAAAGATGTTGGGTATACCAGTGAACAAGAGTTTCAAGAAGCCGCCAATCAGTCAATTGTTGTTAATAAGCTTATCAACGGCATGATCAGGAAGTGTAAAGAATTGTCGCATGATTCATGATACCAACTACATGATACTGCATTTATGTCTCGTCGTTTGTTGATCACAATTGTGTTCGCGGGTTTGTTCGGGATGGTATTCATGCCGTTGGTTGCGTTTGGACAGTTGTCCAACAGCATGCAAAATTTTTTTGGCAATGTTCAACCACCGTCAGTAACGAACGTTCCGGATGTTGCTTCTAGAATTAACGCAAGGGTTACGATTTGCGCAACAGAGGCGGCTGGTGGGGCCGGACAACTCGCCGGAATTCTTGGAAATGCCGGATTTATTGCTGGTACTGGAGGTTTGGGGGCCCTTACGGGAGGATTTGGACAGTTAAGCGGTTTTGCTTCGTCGATTCCAGGCATTGGTAAGCTTTTCGGCGGGCTTGGGGGCGGCGGCAGTAGTGAGGAGGTCGAAGTTTTAAATAAAATTTGTGATGAAACAAAGAAACATGTTAATTTATTAAAAGAACAACAACGCCAGCAGAACCGCCAAGCGGCGTTGAAAAAATGGGGAGCGGTTGCGTATAAGAACGCGATCACGATTTTTTTCAATCGATTAGCAAACCGGATGGCGTTGAAACTCGCGACAGGATTAACCGGTCAAAAATCAACCATTCGAAGTAGTTATGATCTGAAAGACGAGCTTGATGCGGTTGCGGGAGAGTTTGTGGACAAAGCCCTGAGAAATGTTTGGGGAAAGTCGCTTTGCGAGCCATTAACACCATTTGCGAAAGTGAACTTAGCTATTTTTACCAGAAGGTTCGTGGAACCCCAGCTTCCGCAATGTACTGCTTCGAAGATTTTGAAAAGCGTTGGAGATTCGCTTTCAAACATTCAGGATTATCAAGACATTCTTGATTTGGGAGGTTACGTGAGTCCTTCGGGAAATGATTTGGGGGCGATTCTGACGATTACCACGAACTTGAAAATAAAAGTCGGAGAAGAAAAGGAAAAAAAGCGCATTGAACAAATTGTTGGTGAGGGGTTTAAGGATGTTACTTCTAAAGTCACGGGGTTGATCAAAACACCTTCAACAATTATCAAATCCGCAACGGATGAATATTTGATTAAGGGTGGTACAAATCCCTATCTGGTGTTCACGGGTGAAGCGGCGGCGGATGCGATTGGGATTTTTACCAACACGCTTGCCGGAAAGGTGCTCGAGCGCTACTTGTTCAAGCAAGGTTTGAATCCCGAGGCTGATCTTGCGCGCGGAGGTGGTGTTTCAAATATTTTCAGCTTGGGAATTCAAACAATCAATGCCGCCGCACAAAAGTTTGCCAGACTCATTGAGACGCCCGATCTACGAACCGGCAGCAAGGTTGATATTGTTCAGTCACTCAGCGATCGTAACCAGGAGGATCCGTATGCGTGTATAATTGACGACCGGTTTCGGCTCGCAATTGAGCACGAGCCGCCAATGACGCTAGAGCAGGCAACAGCGGGGGTTTCGCCGTTCATCTCCCCATCGCGGATTTTTGGTTCGCACGGATCGGGACGGGGGAAGAATGATACACTTTGTGACGATCCGAATTTGTATTCGCTGCGCTCGATCAGAATTTTGAGAAAATACCGCATTGTTCCCGTTGGGTGGGAATTGGCGGCAGAATACATTGCTGAGCGAGCGAGTTTTGATCGTAGAACAAAAGAGTTTACCCTTGATGAGGTGATGAAAGAATATAACAATCCCGTGTCGCCGTTTTATATGCTCGTTGACCCGGCGTGGGTTCTCAAAGCCCCCGAGAATTTTGTTCGCAGACAGGGATATGGAGAGGCGCAGGAGGACGCAGACGATGATTCGTTTGCCCGACGTTACGGTCCTGTGGACGAACAGTCGTGCATCAAAGAAAATAAAGACGGTTCGTGCGCTTGGTACGGATATTGCGTTGAGGAGAAGCCGACGTGGCGTATTGACGGCACCGAGTGCCAGGCGCAATTCAACACCTGCACAACGTACACTTCGAGAACAGGACGATCTGTCTCATTGCTTTCAAATTCTTTGGACCACAATTTTGTATGCTCTACTCCGGAGGCGGTTGGGTGTCGCCAGTACTGCGCGTATGACGCGGTTTTGGGGGATTTTAATTGCACCGGGAGCACAACTTATTCGCCAACAAATCGATTTGGTCCGACTATCTATTTGAACGCGAACGCCCCATCGTGCTCCGCGGGAGCCGCTGGATGCAATGAGTATTTGGTGCTGCGCGACAAGGAGACGGGTTTGCTGTTAAACTCGACGGAACTTCAAACGATTGTTTCCTCGGCTGTGGCGGGGGATTATACATCCGGCGATCCTCTCACGAAAACCGACGGAGGATATTATTCGTCGCAGGCGCTTGCCCAGCGAATTATGTTGAAGGGTGAGGTTCAAGAATGCGCCCCTGAATTCGCGGGATGCGATCTGTACACGCCGTTGCGGGGAAGGGAGCCGGCAATTCCAGCGATCATTGGGAGTCAGTGCCTGGCTCAGTGCGTCGGGTACCGTTCCTTTAAAGAGAGCTATTCGTATTTTGACAATCCTTCCGCTCCCTGGCCCGCGTTTAACCCCAAACCCGGGACTGTTGATTTTATTCCCTCACTCGCAAGAAGTTGTCGCGCGCAAGCGGCAGGATGCGAAGAGTTTACGAATCTTGAAGATGCGGGTTCAGGCGGTGAGCAAAGGGAATATTTCACGTATCTGCGACAATGCGTGAAACCCACCGGAGGAAGCGTTGAGCAGGTTTTTTACACATGGGAAGGTTCTGATACGACCGGCTTTCAGCTGAAAGAATGGATACTGCTTCCCGCAGAAGGAGAAAATCGACCGGCCGGAACTCGGTGCTCCCCAGCCGAGGCGGATCCAAGTAATGTCGCGTATAACCCCGATTGCAGGACATTTTATAACGCTGGCGCAGAAACATTTACCGTGTTACAGTCAACAGCGATTTTTGCTTCTGACGAGTGTACTCAGTTTCGCAGAACAAAAGACGGAAATGTTTGGTGGGGTATCCCATCACAGGGGCAGCGATGTTCGGCGTCCGAGAACATGTGTTTGCAGTATAAGGGTTCATCTTCAAATAATGTTCGCGTGGTAAAACTTGGGAGCAGCTCAACGGGTGTTGAGACATTTGACGGGGCACAATCGTGCGGGTCAGGGACTTCTGCTACGATTTGCGGGTGGTCTGCGCCACCTTCGGCGTTGTCCGCGGAATCCATTGCCGCCGGCGGGAAGTCGTTGAAGATTCCTTTGTCGGTTCGCACAACGAGTTCCTTACAGCTCAAAGAAGGAGCCTCCTACGAATTGTCGTTTTGGTTTAAGGGGGACCTGGATGAAGTACGAATCGCTGGTACGAACGGAAGCCAATCGTTTATCACGGGGGGTGGTACGAGTTACCCGCAGTGGTCGTACGCTCGGTTCATGCTTGGAACAGACGGGTATTTAACGTTTGTTCCTGATTTAGACAACAAAACCTATCTGGAGATTGTTTCGAGCTCAAGCGGATACATTGACAACATAACACTCAGCGAATCTCCGGATAATTTATATTTCATACAAAATTCCTGGGTCGCAAACATGCCCAAGGATGAAGCAACGGGCGCACCGCTTTGTGACGCAACACAGATTGGTTGTCAGGCATATCGGAACAGCCGCGGACAAACCGTGTACGCGAATGAGTTTGCGTCACTGTGTCCGCTTTCCGCTGTTGGCTGTGTCGCGGCGGTGGATACGAAAGATTCTTCCAAAACATTAGCAACTAATGTGAGAGGAGTTAGTACACCGGCTGATTCGGTGATCCATGTGATTGACAATCCCAAAGCGTATTGTCAGCCACAAGAAAAGGGGTGTGTGAGGCTCGGGATGGTCGATACAAGCTCGAATCGTACACCGAAGTTCACCAATACGCATAAGATTGTTGACCCTGACCGCTATCAGCAGACATTGTGTCTTGCGGAACAAGATTACTGTGAATCGTTCACCACGGAAGACGGGCTTGGCGCCACGACCTTTAAGGACCCAACCAACTTCACATGCGAATTTAAAGCCAATGTATCTTCTCAGGCTGGCTTGCAGAGGGTGTCGGGTTGGTTTGTGAAAGGGACAACAATCCCGTGTCCGACGATCGCGACCCCTCAAAGCGGCGTTGTGGGGAGATGTTTCGGGGGAAAGAGTACCGAGGACCCTTTTGGTAACACCTGTTCATCAAATACTTCGTGCACCAATCATGCAAGTCCTGGGAAGACGGGTTTCTGCGTTTCAACATCATATACAAGCTCTACGGTGACTCCGGAGTCAACATCGAATTTTGCCGGATCTAATCTCCCCTTCGGGGCAACGTGCCCTTCGAGCCAGTCTTCGTGTTTTGAATTGCAAGATCCGCAAAACCCCTCTGGATGCGATAATACGCTCTTGTTTGGTGAGGTTTCGTCAGATCCCGATGTGAAGTCGTGTAATTATTATTATTATCTTTCGGATTCGCTCGCATCCTCTGGCTGCGATAAGCAGAACCCGGACGAGGGTTGTGTTGGTTTTCTGGATACGTCGCGAATGCCTACGTTTTCAACCTTTAAGCAGTGTTTGAATACGAATGGGACCCCCGTATTACCAGCGGTGCAATGCAGGATTGATGCTGAGTGCGTGACAGGAAGATGCGGATATCCCTGATCCAAAGCAAACTCCAAATGACAAATGACAAATTTCAAACAAATCCTAATGACCAAAATTCATAAACACCTAATCGTCATCCCCGACTTTGATCGGGGATCCAGAAACAAAAAACAAAAAGATCTGTTTGTTGTTTGTTTTGGTTTTCTGGATTCCCGCCTACGCGGGAATGACGGAGGGGACGTATGGATGTCGGAGTGGTATAATTGAAATATTCAAAACGAAACATAATAATTATGTCCAACAAATCAATCATTATTGTAAGCGGTATTGCTGTCGCGGCGCTCTTTATCGGGGTTGGCGCGTGGTTTTTTAGCCGCGGGCAGTCCGTTGACAAGCCCAACGTTTCGGTTGTGGAACAACAGGTCGAGGAAAATAGGAGGCCCGACCTCGAGTGTTCTGAGATTTTGGGCGATCAGAGAATTGTGAATGTTCATGTTGAGAAGAAGCCATTAGAGGGCATGAATGAATATGAGTTCGTTGTTGAACTTGAAACATTTTATCCGGCGAACGTAGCAACGATTGCGCTTTCTTACAATCCGCGGGATTGGAAATTTATCCGAACCGAAGCAGATACTTCCGTGTTTCCCATTGAAGCCCCAGGGGAGGAGTTGTCGGGTTTTGTGAAAATGAGTCGTGGAATTTCAGGGAAGGGGGCAGGTTTGACCGGGTCGGGCGAGTTTGCTCGCGCGGTGTTTCAGCGCATCGGTCAGAGCGGAGCCGTATCGGATCCGGTGCTTGTGGAAGAGCAAAGCGCGATTTTTTTGAATAACGGATGCGCGGCAAGGGGAAAGATACAAGTATTATGAATCATGTAGCATGAATCATGCGCATGATACATGATACCAAATACCTGATACAAACATTGATCTCTATGTCCGAGGATATTGCACAGAATAATCAAACTGAGCGAAAACCACTATTGAAACGTCTTTTTGGCCGTCGTTGGTTTCGTGTTGTTGGATTTTTTGGTCTTGCGGGTTTGGTCGCATTGATTACGTATGTGGTGTTTGGGTTGGTTCCAGGGGGCAGCGCGACTCTTCGAATGTTTCCCGCGTCGGGAACATATCAGTCCGGACAAGGTTTTGTGGTTGGGATCACGCTTGAAACTCCCGCGGCCCCGGTTACCGCAGCAACGGTGGTGATCAAATACAACACGGCAAAATTGAACCCTGTACTTTCCGGGATTCAGGCGGGGAGCGACTGGGACACAACAGCTCGGATTATTGAACGAGTCATGAGTCCAATCAGTGGGGACGCGAATTATAACCAAGAGTTGAAAGTTACGGTCGGACAACCAAGTCCGGGGATTCAGGACTCCAGTCCGCTTTCAATCCTTGATATTCCGTTTCGTGTTGTTGCCAGCACCGATCCTTCTTTTGCGGGGAACACTTTGGTCGCGATTGACGGACTAAAATCACTTGTGGTCAGGGGTGATGCAAGTGGGTCGGATATACTAGGTACGGTATCCCCGCCAGTTCAATACTCCGTGTTTCCTTCCCGATCGACACAGTCCTGTCCGGCTACGCATCCCGGAGGAACGGTGTGCGCTCCGGTTGGGCTTGTATATTGTCCTTCAGAATTTCGCTACCCCACTCCTCCGGGGGGGTGGTTGGAGGGGGCCGATTGCTGTCAGGCAAATCGGTGCGCCGCGATACCAACGCTGAGGATTATTGACGGAAGTCCAAATGTTGATGTTGCTCCCTTTGGCACAGGTGGGCAGTACCAAGCGATTTTTACCTGGTCAACAAACGTTGGTGTCGCAACAAACGGTGTTGAAGGAGGTCTCACCGCGCTGGCGAATAGCGATGGCTCGAGCACGCGGCATTTGCTGGTGGTTTCGGGCTTGGCTGCCAACCAAACGTATACGGTTAAAGTTTGGAGTCGGCAGACATTTAATGGAACGACACAAACCGCGCGATCGGTTGATTTGACGTTTACCACAGGCAATCAGAATGTGGTTAATAAATTATTGATTTATGATTTGGTCGCGGATTCAATCACGAACACATCCGCGCGTATTTCTTGGACAACAAATTTTCCCGCGAATGGATCGGTGTCATGCTCTCCGACGTGTTCTGTAACCATGAATACCTCATCGTTTTCAACTCGTCATGATGCGCGATTATTGAATCTCACGAAGGGGACGACGTATACGGTTAGGGTAGATTCGTCTATGCAAGGTGGAATCAATCCGGAGATTGTTGGTGCGAATCGAACGGCTTCGGGGAGTACGACATTTGAAACAACTAATTTGGCGATTCAAAATGACGCCAACCTCATTTTGAAAGTTGACCGCGACCGACAGTGCGGAAAATGGATGACCTGTGTTTCTTCCGTGACCGTGCAAAATAAGCAAAAAAAGGACGAGGAGATGTGTGTTGCCCGTGGCGTGTGCGACACCATTGATCCGGCAACGGGAAGCTGTCTGAACGTGCTTGGATCCGCGCCGGGGTCATCGTTTAGCTCCAATTACAATAGTCCCGAAGGATCAACGATTGATTTGGCTGCAAACCTTTCCGGGTATTCTCGCGCTTCCAACGTCTGGAGAGGGTATTCCCCGGCGGGCTTCGGGGACTATGACGCGGCGGGAGTGGAGCCGGTCTCTACTCTGCAAGAGTTTGGTTCTTCTGTTTCCGTGCCGAATGGAACATTTCAAAGCGGCGTTGTGTTTCCCTGGAAGCCTCAGCCGCAAGAAAGTTCGCAGATCAGATTGGAGTCCGATTATGACATTGGGAGCACCGTACTCTCTGTTACCCCGCAGAATCCAACATCAACGACTGTATCGTTTGGAGCAAAAGTTTCACTCGGCTCTGACGCGCTTTCCGTTGGGAAACCGTACTATGTGTCGTTCCAGGCTCGCGCTGACATTGATTCTCGTGCCCTTGACCGCGGGACTAAAATCCGCGTCCAGCTGCTCTATCGCGGCGAGACGAATCCAACCTCGAATGTGTTGAATTCATCCTATGAACTTGAAGTTGGTCCTGGTTGGCAGCAGGCAATTTTGGGTCCGTTTATTCCTCCCAATCTTGCTGGGGTGACAGGGTATCCGGAAGGAAAACTCGGAGACGTGAGTCTTGCAATTATTGCTCCGGTTGGAGTATCCGCGTACCAGCCCCGAGCGATCGCGATTGACAATGTAACAGTCGCTCCTGTGTTGCGCGCCGGTCCAGGGTCGTACTTCCCTCGCATTTGCCGGGCGTACGCGAGTAATTCCAGTCCGGCGTGCGATTACTTTGATCCTTTTTCTGGTAGGATGTTTCGAGGCTGGAAAGGATACTGTCTTCTTCCTGATCCCAGGGACACAACCGAATGTTTGCAGTGGTGGCCGATTGACGTGGTGGGATCGTCGCCGTTCGCGGTTGAAACTCCCGCAGGTTACTTGGCTGACGGCGGCAGATTGCCACTCTATTACTGTCTTGAGGCTGAAGGGAATGGTCCGTATGTGGACTCTCGTAATCTTCATTCTATCAATAGAACGTTAGCGTGTGATCGGGGTAGCGCGGATTGGATGTTTCCATATGCGGGAGAAGGTGGATGTAGCGGGCTTCATGAGTTTGCTGGACCCGCATATCCATTGAGCGAACTTGCAGCGATTAAGATAAATTGGTACTTTGCACGCGATGACAAATCTTGCACTTTACGCGATTTGGAACAGACGGTATGGTTGAGTGCTGAAAATAATTTTGTGAATGCCGGGTATATTAACCATAGCGACGAAAAAGGTAGTGTTACCACGTTTAATGTGAGGCGCAGCCCGGGCGGATTGTTTTTGATGGGTTTGTGTTCGTCGGGCAATGGGTCTGCCGGAACTGTTTGGAAGATAAATGCAACGTATTATCTTCGAGAATCATGTAATGTTATTACTCAAGTTGTAACCCCTGAGGGAGAAAATAGAGCGCAAACCGACAGAGTTAAGATTCCGTTAAACGTTGAGGCATGCGCGAGAAATCCGTTTGCAGAAGAGTGTAAAAATAATTACACAATCCCAAAACTTGGCTACTGGTATGGATCTGACATTTCCCCATTTGGTGCAGTGCTTCATCCGGATCCAGATTTGAACCCGGAAGAATGGGCGGTAAAGTTGTTTATTGAACCATCGTTCAATTCATACGGTGTTGGGCAGGCGCGAGCTGGTCAGCCCTACGGAGTAAGGAAGCCTCCGGAAAGTGTTGGGTTTTGTGCTTATTCCGGAAAATCGTGTTCAAGCGACCCTGAGTGCACCATTGGTTCATCGGGATTATGTTATGATTTTGCTGAAGTTGAGTGTGCTGTTGGACCATGCCATTGTAAGTGGGATCCCAATTTGGTTTGCACCTCTACCACTGTAAGTTCTTGCGGTGTTTATGGCCCGTGCATCGAAAATTTTAATCCTGGACCCCTATGTGATCATTCTGACCCTCCCTCTGGCTCTCCTTTATGCTTATGCGGTGACGGAAGAACTGATTGTAAGGGAAACCCTGGGGCGTGTTCAACCGTACTGGTGGATCATTGTGTCAGACCAAGCACGGAAATGCGTCGAATTTGCGTTGCGGGTTCTGAAGTTGGTAAAGAATGTAAACAGCACGAAGACTGTGGTGAAACAGATAGTGGTGTTCAGGGGTATTGCGCGGGACCGGAAAAACCTCCCTCTGTTGATTGGTCGTCGTATTCCAAAGCGTTGAATAGTAATCCGAAAGATAATTTGTCGAATTTGTTTGTTGAAACCTATGGGACGTGGCAATGGAATGGGTCGAATTACGTAAAGATTTGCGGGGGGCAGGGGAGGCCCGTATGTGTTGGTGGGAGTAATCCGGGCGAAATTTGTGGTACTGGAGGTGTTTCGTGCGCGGGCGGTACGTGCGGATACCGGCGTACGCTCCCCGATGGAACGGTAGTTGGGACGAATCTATGCGAAGATAATACCACGATGACAAAAACTTATGGGTGGAGCACCAATACACCCGGGGTTCCTCGTGGTGTGCCGCCAAAGGTGCGCAATATCCGGGTGAATGGTTTGCCGGAAGTGACGAAGGTGTGTCCGACAGAGACGAGTTGTTATACCGCGCCAACGAACGCTCCAGCGACGGTCCCCGGCGGTTCTAATCTTGATGACTATCCTTTTGAAGGGATTGAACAGTATCCTGCGACGCTGACATTTAATTCCAGTGTCGATCCTAATCAGCTGCCAATGCGGCGATATACGGTGGACTGGGGTGATGGAACGGTGACCAGTGAATCAGATCTTCAAATCAAGGGGAAAGAAGATCCAAACAATCCTCACAAGCTCGGACATTGGTATCAATTCAAACCCGGCAATCCTGGGTGCACCGCGACTAAGTGCGTGCATCAGATTAGGATCCAAATTGAGGACAACTGGGGATGGTGTAATGAGAATACGAGCACGCCAGCCTGTGGATTGAATGAAACAGGCGCGTGGGCGTTTTTCAGGAAAAGCAATGGCCAGCCGCAAACGATTATCATATGGCCGAGTGAACAGGATTTTTTGAGTGACCCGTTAAAAGGAATTCCGCCGACGTAGAACACGTTTGGACGGTAGTACGGTGGCGAGATAGTATCCAAATCACAAAATAACAAATGTAATTTCAAAGTTTAAATTTCAAATGTCAAATCAAATCCAAAAACCAAATAACAATGATAAAGAAGAGAATCAAGAGTCATGAATCAAGAGTCATGAAACCATTGAAGCATAATTCAAACATCAAATCTCAAAATGCAAAATGATAGAGAACAATTCAAAAAGGAATTCATAGCGCGGTTGATCCGTTTTACTGTCCGTGTTTTTAGATATTGTGATTCTCTAAAGTCGAAAAGAATGTTGTGGTCGATTATTGATCAGTTGGTTCGTTGTGCTGGATCTATTGGGGCTAACGTAGTTGAAGCAAAAGCATCGAGTTCACGAAGAGAATATATAAAGTTTTTTGAGATCGCATTGAAATCAGCGAATGAAACGTTATATTGGCTGATGGTTATCAAAGAAGTTGTAGGAACAGCCGAAAGACCAGAAGCTGATTTCTTATATCAGGAGTCCGTGGAGATTGCAAATGTGTTGGGTGCCAGTCTGTTAACATTGAAAGACAAACGGTAATTTTTCATTTTTTGTTTTCATTTTGATTGTTGATGTTTGAGATTTGATTCGCCAATGATTCGTGATTCTGCTTATGGCTATTAGGTTTCGACAATTTGTGAAGAATCATCGAAAAGCCATTGGGTCTGGCTTGGTGTTGTTTATTTGTGCTGTTGTTTTGGTTCCCCAGGCGGCTGAAGCGCAGTGGTACAAAGACGTTCTTGACGGTTTTATCATGGGAGTTGCGTGGCTTGTGTTTTTTATCGCGTGGCTCGGGGGGCAGTTGTTGGTGACGTTGATCACGATTTTGGTGTGGGTCGCGAGCTACAACAACTTCATCAACGAGCCGATTGTCAGCGTTGGCTGGACCATTATCCGAGACCTGTGTAACATGGCGTTTATCATCGCGTTGTTGTACATGGCGTTTAACATGGTGTTTGGCATCAAGAAGGGCGGAAATTTGTTGACGCTCATCATCAACGCCGGACTCATTAATTTTTCAAAGGTGATTAGCGGATTCGTGATTGACATTTCCCAGGTGGTGATGCTTACGTTCGTGAATGGATTTTACAAGATCGCCGGAGGAAATATTCTCGAAGGTTTGGGGTTTACTAAGATGTTTGAGATGGTGAAACTTGGGGGTACGGGAGGGATTGATCCGAACGCGATTCCGGGGGGCGATGGACCTGCCGGCGCCGGAACCGTGCTGATCTCGATCGTGTTTGCCTTGATTTTAATCTACATCGCGGTCGGGATGGTGCTGACGTTCATTATCATGCTGATCGGGCGTATTTTTAAACTTTGGGGGCTCCTCATCACGTCTCCTGTTCCCTTTGTGAAGAAGATCCTACCCGGAATGCCGGACGTTGGCGGCGGCGGCGGGAATTACTGGGGAGAACTCGCCAAGACCGCCGCGGCTGGTCCTATTTTGGCATTTTGGCTCTGGTTGATTTTCACGTCCGTGAGTTTGTACAATCGGGTGTATGTGAATACGGGATTCACGGGGTCGTTTGGCGATTCTCCCGCGGGAAGCCCCGAAAGTCTTATTCAAGGAGGCGGGGGCGGAGTCGGATGGTCGCAGGCCGGAACTCTCACCAACATCATGAGTTATATTATTTTCATCGGGCTTATGATGCTCGCGCTTCAGCAGGCGCAAAGCCAGGCGAACGCGATGCATAGTATTGTTGGTAATGCGGCGAAGAAGCTCCGGGGAGGAGCGTATAAGTTGACAATGAAGGGTGCGAAGTGGTCAGGGAGACAAGTTTCAGAACACGGAGGAAGACCTTTGGGATATGTTGCAAGCAAATTTGGGTTCGATAGAACCGCTAAAATTTTGAACGCTGGTGTTGCTGGGAATTATCGAGCCGTGAAAGACTTGGTAAAAGATAAGGGGCACATATTTGGCATCCCTTTGAGTAAGGAAAAGCGAGAGCAAAAACGAAAACTGCGAGAACAAGGGGCAAAGGAGGGGTGGTACGAGGCACACGCGGATTATGTTCAGAAGAAGCCAGGAACTAAATATTCGTTTAGAACAAATGAATTGTTGAGTCAATCATCCGGTGAGGTAAAGAAACTTGAAGATCAGAATTTGCTCCAGAGTCAGGGACAGGCACAGTTTCAATTTGATGAAGCGATTCGCACTGGTCAAGAGTCAAGAGCTATTGGTATCGCAACCCACATGGCGGAAAAGGGCTGGGGAGCCCCGGATATTTTGATGAGAAAGATTCAGGAACGCTTTGGAACATCTGAGGATGCGAAGAAGTTGATTTTACAACGCATGGAATCCAGAGCCAGCAAAGCAGAGGGATCGAACGAATTCGCTTCTTCCGCACTTTCTTCGGTTCGGGAAGATCTTGACACGGGTGATATTAGCATTGTTGACACAAAGACTCGTATTGGCGACGCGCGGGAGAAAATTCAACGTGCGACCAATTTTAACGACGTGGATACCGCGTTTGCGAGGGACCGGAAAACATTTAATTTCAAAAATATTGAAGACAACAGGGATGAGATTGAAGTGCGGGTCGGAGTTATTTCCGAGTGGGCGAAGAAAATGCAGGAAAACGCCGCACAGCTTGACGATCCGGTTCAGGCGAGACGCTGGTTGGAGCGTTGGGGTTCCAAAGAGCGGCGCACGCAGGTTGCGAACCAACTTCGGACATTGGTTGCGTTGGCGAAAGATAAGCATGTGGATATTAAACCTCAGGATAAAGAAGCTCTTGAGAACATGACCCGGCTGATGAGTCTGGATAATGAACAGTTTTCAACTGATGTCCTGATTGGGACAGGACCAAACAAAAAGATTAATACCGTTTATAATTTTAAAAAGGTTCTTACAAGTGCAAAGTCGGGGAATTTGGATCTTCGCATCAAGAGATTCAATAGATCAACAAAGAAAAAGATATCCGACAATACGAGTACAGTTACCGATCAAATTTTTGATCAGGTAGCCGGTCCACGTGTTGACGCTTCGGCAACGATAGAAGCTACAAACCTGACAAAAGAAACTATAATTCAGAGAGACAAATTCCTTACTGGCGTGAGGGTGCAGGAGGAGAAGATGATGCGTACGGCAGATGATAAGCCCACTGAAAATGACACGGAGATTGATCGAATCTTGAGAACGCAACAACAAATTGACGCTTCAAAGAAACAAACATTGCTAAAGCAACTCAATTCGTTACAGGATTTGCAGGAGCGACTTTCTCATGAGGGAGCGAAGAGTAGTTCTGATTTGGACGACATTCGGGATCAAATCAGAACCGCGCGTAATGAGATACGCTCAACGCTTGCGGGAATTAAAACTAACCTTGTGGACGAAAATACCGGAGAGCTAATTGACGCTGGAGACGCGTCTGATCCGTCGAACGCGTTTGATAAATCAAATTTGAAAAACCGGCTGGATCTTTTGGAGAATATGGTTGATAAGATGTACAATGATTCTCAAAAGATTGACCCAGCTACCGGCTTAGCTCCTGGAAGCTACACGCCTGAAGCGGGAGACAGACGGAATATGAACGCGCTTGCAGGCGGCGCGATCACCGCAGTGGATAGAACGTTGCATGATTCGAGAGAACGGCAATTTAAGGGGGACCGCAAGCGAGTCAAGGGAAACAAGTTTATTGAGCGAGGTCTTGTGCAATCGGCAAGCGCTCGAAGGACATCGGTTCGCGAGGATCGTGTTGGGTATTTGATCCGAGCTCGACGGATGGCGCTGGTCGGACTGAAGCAGCTTGAGAAGAAGCACAGAAATGATCCAACGTTCATCGCAGAAGCAACCGCATTGCGAGGGTATCTTGGAGGTTTGGATTTTGAAGGAAACCCCGATCATCTTACCGACAAGACGATTGATGAAATGACTAAGAACATTTCCAAGCTCTTGAATAAATACATTAAATAGAGTACCATAAAAAAGTAGAAATACCGTATGGCATCTCCTGAAAGAAAAAGTCCACAGGAAATTGATTCTCTGGTGGCAAAAGCGAGGAAGACTCCCGGATTTAACGCGTTTTTAGTGGAGGCATTGGGAGGTTCTGTACCGACGCTTGACAAAGAAGAAGAAGCTGAGAGATTTTTGGATTTCGAAGCTCGAAAGAAGTTACAACCAAGTATCGAACGATTTTTTAGTTCAGGATTTTCTCGTGTTTTTGGAAAACAGTTGCCACTAACAGAACTAACAGCGATTCGAACGGAGATTCAGAACTCCTTGAAAACTCTCGCGGGTACTGCCGGAGATCTTGCGAGGCTTCATCAGTTGTGGCAGGATTTTGAGCGGCTTCAACCCTCCGTGGAAGTTGAGCAAAGAAATTTGGAACGCGCGTACGGCTCATCTGAGAAAGTGAAAGAGAAACG
>CAYYDP010000017.1:7976-27018 GCA_964470645.1 uncultured Gammaproteobacteria bacterium | reverse complement strand
AGGACGAACGGTCGCAGAAGATTAACAAAGAAAAGGCCCTCCTGGTTCTGCGCTCGAGACTCTATCAAATGGAACAAGAAAAACTCGCCGCCTCACAATCAGCGACCCGAAAATCACTGATCGGCTCGGGAGATCGATCCGAAAAAATCCGCACATACAATTTCCCCCAAGACCGCGTTACCGATCACCGGATCAACGAGTCCTGGCACAACATCACAGGGATCATGGAAGGTAACCTCGAGCCCATTATAGAAACACTGAAGGACAAATCAAAAACACTCGAAGGTTAAAACGCCTGTAAAAACAAAACCCCTTGTGAATTGATTCCAAGGGGGGCGTGCGTTTTGGATATTGGGTCTTATAGGAACGCCATGCGTTCCACTTCAACCCATTGGTCCCGAGCCACCGGGACCCAGGCGATATGTTCCGTGTCGGATTCCCCGCGCGCCAAGGGCGCGTGAGTTTTGTGTAAACCCGACCATATCGCTCCTCAAAGCCCGAGAACAGCCATCCAGCCATTCTCGCGACGCTTCATCCTCAAAGCGTCCGCAAACGCGGGGCTCTCCCGCCTACCCGGCGGGAAGGGTCGAGTCGGGGAAAATTACTCCTCGACCACCGTATGTCCGGTGGGTTTTACCCACCACCGGGTATAGGTGGTCCAATCGCCGCAGTAACTCTCCGAGTACTGCGGCAACTGTGCTCCGGGGTCCCCTGCCGTAAACACGGTCAGGGAGACACAGCCCCCGGAGCTTGCCGAAGAGTATCGCGTCCCTTTCGGGACGTGCCACTCAACGTGGACAAAAGCCACGTTGAATGAATCTCCGGCAACTGATGAGAAAATTTTCCCCAGAGAGTCCACCCAAACGATTCCGTAGAATCGTTCGTGAGGAAGATCGTCAAACGACGACGTAAACGTCCCGCCGTCGAATGTGATTTTCCAAAACGAGGGTGGACCCTCGTTCGAATCGAGCATGTAGGAAATCCCTGCCACGCCCACGAAGAGCGCAAACAGGAATAATCCGAACCAGCCCGATGCGGATGAGAAAATTTTTTTCATAAATCCGTGAGTGGGTTCAAACCACTCACGATTTTTTCTCCTTTGTTTATACTCACTCCCACGCATGACATGGGAAGAGTTTTCCGACCGTTCTTTTTCAGGAAGCGTCGTCCTCCCTGCCGTCCTCCGGGCGGTTGTGATCACGGCATCCAGCCGCGAGTCCTCGAAAAATCGAGAACGCCCGAGTATATCAGAAGAAGAAGAAGTGGTCAAGCTGTTTTGGCTAAAGCAGGTGAAGCTCACCATGGCTCACACCCATGGCATCAGACCAATTCGGTGTTCCGGTAGGCACAACCCCGTAACCGTTTGCCTTCGGTGAGCGCTCCATTTAAACCCATCAATTATCAGAATGTACTAAACAGCAACCTCCGTATAATCGATTCTGCTTTTCCTAATCTCTACCCATTTCGAGCGGTAGCATAATTTAAGTAGATTAGCTGTTTTGAAACATTCATCAGACCCATCAACGCATCATCAACCAACACCTACCAGCAACGACTCATTCGGCGACTCTGCGTTGACGCAATACTTCAGATCTACTATACTCGAAATGCGCGATAGCATATTTTAAGTAGAGTTATCACACACGATACTCTCTCGATTGATCAACGCCACACAAGAGTCCTATGAGTTCAAAAACGGACAAAACTGTTGAATGGACGAAAGAGCTTCTTGAAGGGATTGGAGAGTTTATTCAATTTTCACTTGATCCAATCGCCATGCTTCATCACGGTTTAGTCACCAATATGGGGTATCGAACGTGGAAAGATAAACGCGAATTCTTCGAGCACCTAAAAGAACGCCGAAAAGTCCTCTCATCACGAAAAGAATCGTTTATCAAAATATCTCGCGCAATCGCGGACCTCGAACGGCGAAAGGTTATCGCCATCAACAAAACCAAAGGAACATTCGGTATTGCACTACTTCCCAAAGGAGTTATGAAACTGTTGCGTTCGCTTGCTCCAAAACGAACTAAGCAAAAGGTTTGGGACGGAAAATGGAGAATTGTTGTGTTTGATATACCCGAGAAATACAAGCCGACTCGTGAAATGCTCCGGCGATATTTATACGAGCTTGGGTTCTCTCAGATCCAAAAAAGCGTGTTCGCGGCAAAAGAACCTCGTTTGAGTGATGTCCGAAGACTGATGCGTGCGTGCGAAATGGAACCATTTACACAATATTTCGTTGCAACTGAATGGAATCCGTCTAATGAAGATCAGTATGAGTAAGAACAAAAGAGATTATCGCAAACACCCACTGCCTAAGACTCTACCCATTTTGAGCGATAGCATAAAATGAGCATAGTTTATATGACGATTCATGACGCATTGATGTTTGGCTTTAAATCACTCAAAAAATCCGGAGTTGACTCTTATCAGCTTGATTCCGAGCTGCTTCTTTCCAAGGTGCTATTTTATCCAGGGAAAATCACTGAAAGGAACTTTTTGAATTATGTGTGGACGATTGAACGAGAACGTCTATATGCACTGCCACAAAACCATCAAATCACGAAAACACAACAACGAACGTTTTCCGAATTTATCCAACGAAGAGCCAAAAGGGTTCCGGTAGCCTATCTCACGAATCTTAAATACTTCTATAATCTCCCCTTCTATGTTGATGAACGAGTGCTGATTCCGCGGCCGCAGACGGAGATGTTGGTTGAAAAAACATTACACGAAATCACAAAAAAACGAAATCACAAAAACACCACAATAATCGACATTGGTACTGGATCGGGTTGTATTATTGTTTCAATAACCAAGGAAGTTCTTCGACAAGCTCAGAATGACAGAATGGAATTCATCGCAACAGACACAAGTCTATCAGCTTTAAATATTGCAAAACAAAACGCACGCATCCATGGAGTCTCTGACAACATTCGATTTATTAAAACTGATCAACTGCCGCAAATCAAAACAGATCATCTCGTTATCGTTGCCAATCTTCCTTATTTAGATCCAACTCTCAAACCGCGATTATTCAAACAAACCCCTGAGTTACGCTACGAACCCCAAAACGCTCTATTCGCTCCCAATCATGGACTCAAATTTTACCAGCGTCTGATTCAACAAATTAAACGCAATCAAAAAAAACACGTCGGTATGACGTGCTTTTTAGAGATTGATCCGCATCAACGAAATATTCTGTCAAAACAAATCAATCAGACACTTCGTCGCAAAAACTCATACTACGACGGAGTCATTGAGTTTCGTTTCCCGTAATATCTATCTCGTAATCCCAGCGGGTCCAACATTCCCAGCGCCATCCCCGCCCTCCTGCCAGAATGTAACTGTATAAGACATGTCCACAGGGGATGCTTCTGCTGGTAATGTCGTAAATGCATAATCACACACACCGGCTGGAGAGGCTGTACACGCGGTCGTATTCCCGGAAGGATCTTTAAAATTCACTAATCCTTGAATATATGTTGAAAGCGTACCCCCGCACGTCGATACTCTCTGTGGAGCAGGTGCTGCAACTGTTCTTGTGCAACATCCTGTATATTTACCCTCATTGGCAGACCCCTGATTCGTCAAACACAACTCCATTGCCGTATGTAACTGTTTCATGTCAGACAACCGCTTCCCATCTCTTGACTTCGTCCGAGCGGTATTCAGGGATACCACAGCGAGTGTTGTCAAAAATCCGATAATCGAAATAACGACGAGTAATTCAATTAAAGTGAAACCTTTACGTTTTGAAGAAACCAAATGATTCATATAAAGTAATCGATTAATATTCAGTAATGAAATATTACCACATCTGTGCCCCTGGGGTAAACACCTCGTACCACTGAACAGATGACCCCCCGTCCTGCACGGGGCTCTGTTCATCAAGCTCCATGGTTGTACGGATCTTATAATTGGTTCCGTCACTGATGTACTGCAGACAATTTGTCCCGATCGTACTCTTTTCAGGCGTTGGATCAACCGGAACTGGATTAATGTATGTGGAGATTCCAGCCGGTGAATTTGTCCCTGTGCACACATACACGGCAGGCGCACCGCTTACGGGATATGTTTGTCCGTTTGCGTTATAATACAATTCGAGCGCTTTCTTCATCTGTACCATGTTCGCGGTTCTTTGCCCGTCCCTCGCTTTCGCGCGGGCGTTGTTGATTGCCACAAACGAAGCCGTTGAGATCAACCCAATAATCGAAATCACCACCAACAACTCAATCAAGGTAAACCCCACCGGAGAAACACGTCCATAAACTCGAGCACTACCCTCTATGTGATCGCTATGGATTCTTTTTCTCATGTGATCAAACATAATCGTTAAGACTCAAACAGGGCAACCCCCACTTCCTGATGAAATACGAAAAATCAAACAAAGAGTTTTCAACAAGTAAGTCCTTATGGGTTAAGTATAGCAAAAAATAGAAAATAGAAAAACCAACCCCCTTGGGTTGGCTTGAACATACAATCGCTCGCCACCCTTACTTCGCCTCACCCTCTTCACCCTCTTTTGTAGTTTTCTTCTCTTGTTTTTCGGTCTGAAGTTTTTCAATAGCGGCTTTTTCCTGCTCAGCGCTTGCCGGAGCCTCCTCTTTTTCCTCTTTCATCTGCTCAACTGACGCGATCACCACATCTCCGTCATCTAACGAAACGACGCCTTCAGGAAGTTTGATATCGGAAATGCGAATCATATCGCCGATATTAGCCAAAAATTCTAGTGAAATATCAATGTGGCTAGGCAGATGATCAGGAAGACATTCGATTTCCAGTTCTTGTAACGTTTTAACGAGATTTGCTCCCAATTCCTTTACCGCCTTTGATTCGCCAACAAAATTAAGAGGAACTTTTGCCTTCATTTTTTCCTTCATGTCAACAATAAACAAATCAACATGAACATACTGCTCGGTCAGTGGATGCTTGGAGACCTGGGTGATTAAGGCCTTTTTTGTTGAGCCATCGGGAAAAACCACGTCCACAAGCGACGAGCCACCCGCCGAACGATACGTTTTTTCAAATTCCCGATAAGGAATCTGCGCAGTAACGGATTCAACGCCTTTTCCATATGCAACGCAGGGCAGTATTCCTTGGGAAAGAAGTCGCTTTACCGCCTTTCCTGTAACATCACGCTTTATGAGTGTAAGTTGGTGAATTGACATATCCAGTAATAACACCTCGGTAGTATCCCGCACGCGCGGGAACTATGGGGCGGGCTTTGGCTTTGTTACGTTAACTGCCAAAGCGAAGCGAACGCCAATGAGCGGAGTCACGTATGGAAATCTTTGGTTTCCAAAGATTCTCATACGAGGATCTACTACCGGGCATAAGCTATTCACAAGACTACACTAAAACATCAATTTTGGCAATATCCCTAAATTAAGCAAAAATCTTTTTTCCAAAAACAAAAAAAAAAAAAAAAAAAAAACAACCACGCCCGGATTCCGGACGTTTTTGGCAGATGACTTTGACTTACTGTCCTTGAGTGCGATACTGGTTAATCGCGTCAACAACCTTGCTATCGGGCTTTAGATCTTCAACAAACAGGATGTGTTCCCGATTAATCCGCATCTCATCCATTGGTCCATGAAGCTCATTTCCAAGCTTAACGAGCGAAAGCTGGGGTTGCGCGGGCGTCGGAGTTTGACCCTCACCGACCTGCTGGAGCGGTTGTACTACCTGAAGATAATAAATGTCTCTGAGGAAAACAGGACTTGCGAGTTCCCCTTCAACCTTTCCAAAATACACCTGACCGTTATCCAAGAATACGGCTTGCCATTCGCTCTTGGAAAGCGATCGTGATTCGGGCTTGGAGGTTACACCCAACATGGGAAGGACATACATCACCACCACAACGACGAGGACAACAAGCAAAAGCCACCAAGAGGCTTTTGATCCCCCCGACGATTGCGCTGGTTGAGATGATGCTTGCATTTCCATAAGGTATTATGTAATTGCGCTTACAAAGTTTATTCGACACGCGTAGTATACAACATAAATACGCAAAGAACAAAGAAGTTGTGTGGAAATCTTTTTCATTCATTCCGAAACGCAGTGTTGTTTTTATGGAGTTGCGAGATCGCTGGCTTCTGAAAAACATTCCAGCGTCCTGCTGACCGCACGCTCCCAGGTGAACTCGGACGCGCGCGCCCTTCCCAACGCAATGAGACGCTCACGATCGTCCCCGTCAACGAGCCGTGTCAGACCGTCGGAAACACTCGCGATGTCGGCGGGATCGCAGTACAGTCCGGCGTCCGCGACGACTTCAGGGTACGCTGACGTGTTTGAAACAAGCACCGGGCACCCCAGACCCATGGCCTCAATCGCGGGCATGCCAAACCCCTCGTAATGCGATACCGAAACAAATCCGACTGCGTGTTTCAACAAACACACTTTCTCTTCATGGAGCACGTAACCAAGATACTTCACAACCTCCATCCCGTGACGTTTATTCACTGTTTCGATCTCTTTCTGTAATTGAGACAGTCCGTGCGCGTTTTTCCCCGCAATCACCAGCTGAAGCCCCCTGGTCTTTTCCGGACACTCCTTCAGCGCCCGCGCAAACGCCTTCACGAGTGTCCGAAGATTTTTTCTCGGTTCAATCGTCCCGACAAACAACAGATAACGGGATTCCAAATCATATTTCCGGGCTAACACGTCAAACTGAGGATGATTTACCGTTGCATGCGGACCAGACAAATCAAAACCGCCCGGAATCACGGTTATGCGCTCCGGAGAAAGGTGAAAAAGCCTTTGGAGATCGTTTGCAAGTCCATGAGAGAGCGCGATTACCCGATCGGCTCGTTTGACCGAAGAAGGAAAAAGAGTTTTCCACGCAAGCGTGTGGCGGGAAAGCCACTTGGATGGATACCATTCAGGGTGGGAAAAAATTGAGACATCGTGAACCGTTTGTACGGTTCGTCCTTTATAATACGAAGGAATAACATTCGCGGGAGAGTGATACACGTCCAACTTCTCCCTCTGCAAAAAGGCCGCGATGAGCATTTGGGAATATGCGTAGGGCAAGTACGCGCCATATTTTGAATACGGGAACAATTTGATCGTGACGTTGCGCTGTTCAAACTCGCCCGTCTCAACAACTCGATCGTCGAAAAAAAGCACGAAATCGTTCGAGTGATCTGACCGGATAAGATGTTTCACGAGGTAGTAGGTGTAGTGCCCCACTCCCCCAGCCTCCCCAAATCCGGGGTTCAAAATGGTTCTGCAATCGATTCCTATCTTCATACATCACGTATCATGGATCATGGATCAATAACTGTTTGTTCCATGTTACGAGTTCCATGTTCCATGACTATTGTATCACATTTTCTCCAAAAATCGTACTCTACATTTCTTCCAAACGTGGTATACCAAGAATGTCCAAACATTGGCCAATAATAGCCCGGATAGCAGCGACAGACACAAGAAGATTTACCTTCACTCGCTCATCTGTTTCGGAAAGTATTTGTTTAGCGTGATAAAACGAGTTCGCTTTCTGACAAAGCTCGTAAACATATTCAGCTACTCGATGAGGATCATTTTCTCGACACGCCATCCACACAACATCAGGAAATCGCGCCACAAATTTCAACGAATCTCGCGCCTCACCAGGCACAGCGTCAAGCGCTTCACGCCTCACACCCTTAGCCTTTCTCAAGATTGAAGATAAACGCGCATACGTGTACTGAACATACGGCCCAGTAAACCCTTCAAATGACAAAACTTTGTCCCACGTAAACACAATGTCATTTCCTGGCTCGTGAGAGAGATCAAAAAATTTCAATGCGCCAAGCGCAACATCTTTCGCGACTTTCTCAATGTTGGGAAGTTCGGGATTTTTTTCTTTGATAATTTCCGATGCCTTCTCCTCAGCCTGGTCAAACAATTCTTCAAGCCTTACCACAGTTCCCTTTCGTGTTGACATTGCTCCTTCGGGAAGTTTCATAAAGCCATAACTGACATGATCTGCCTCTTTATAGAGTCCCTCGGTTTTATATCCCATCTTACCAAGCACCCTGAATAATTGATTGAAATGATGAGATTGTCTGACGTCAACCACATAGAGTCGCTTCACGAACTCCATTTCCTTTTTTTGATAAATGAACGTTGAAATATCTCTCGTATGATACGTTGTTGCTCCGTCCGATTTTACAATAATACATCTTCCAAGTTTTTCCTGTTCCAGATCAACATACCATTCACCAGTCTCGCCCTTCGTCAACAATCCCATGGTTCTCATGCTATCAATATCGCCTTGCATGTATGGCTCATAAAAGCTCTCCCCCATGTCATGGTCAAAGCTTCGTAACCCGAGCTTCTTTCTCCATCGTTCAAACTCAACCATACTCACGTCGCGAAACCATTGCCACAACTTCCGATTCTCTGGATCGCCATCTTCTAATTTCTTAAATTCCGCTTTTCCCAATTCTCGAATCTCAGGATGTTCAGCAATCTCATTATTTGCTCGAACATACAACTTGTTCAATTCATTAATTGGATCCTGGTCAACAGCAGCCTTATCGCCCCACTGTTTGTATCCATAGAGCAAAATGCCAAATTGGGTTCCCCAGTCACCAACATGCGAATCTGTTTCAACGCGATATCCCATCCGTTCATACAGTCTCACGAGCGCGTCTCCAATTAATCCAGAACGGATATGACCAATATGAGGTGGTTTCGCTATGTTATTTTGGAAGTATTCAACGACTACAAGCGCATCGCGCCCTTCGTTTTGTGTTCCAAAACGCTCAGGTTTGTTTACAACCTCACTCACAATACTTGTGACGTATTGTTCTGATAGATAAAAATTCAAAAATCCGGGTTTCGCAAGCTCAATCCGATCCATTACGTCTTTCAGTTCCCCCGATTCCAATAATGCCGTCCTCAACTCTCCCCCGAACTCCATCGGATTCTTTTTGAGCTGTTTTCCAAACATCAACGGAGCATTCGATGAGTAATCCCCAAATTCGGGGACATCTTGTAAGGTAACCATTGGGAGCGTATCAACTGATAACACATCAACGCCAACCGAGACGCGATTGAGTGCTTCTCGAAGCGCCCTGCTAATCAGCCATTTTGTTGTGGTTAACTGAGATTCCATACGCCTTTACAATAGTCCTTTTCATCCAAAAAATCAATCACACTATTCAACCGAAAAATGTACTTTTACAACAATTCGTCATATACTTATTTCTCTATGACCTTAGCAGAAAATCGCAAAATCTATCATGACTTTGAAGTCTTGGAAACCGTCACAACGGGGATCGTTCTTGACGGTCCAGAAGTCAAATCCTGCAAAGCGGGACAAGTAAGCCTTCGTGGAGGATTTGTGCTGCCTCGGGGAAATGAATTATTCCTTGAAAGTGTCACCATTTCACCCTATGCACCAGCAAAGCGAGAACAGGGTCACTATCAGCCAATTCATTCAAGAAAATTGCTTCTCAACCGAAAAGAAATCGCCAAACTCATTGGCATCATCAAAACGCACGGTCAATCCGTTGTTCCTTTAAAAATCCTCAATCACAAAGGAATGGTGAAGGTTGAAATTGCCATTGTTCGAGGTAAAAAACAACACGACAAACGTGAATCAATAAAAAAACGCGAGCTTACACGATCACTTCATCGCACACTACGAATCAAACAATGAACCAAACGACTGACTCAAAACCCATTTCCAGAATCCTTCATCTCTTTTCTTCAAAACGAAAACGGATCAGTTTTTTGTTGTTGCTGGTAGCATGCGCGACCGCGTTCGATCTTGCAATTCCCTTTATTTCACAAAAACTTCTCGATACCATGATTCGTTTTTTCAAAGGAGAGATCCAGGCGCCAACCCACGTCCTCACACTCTCAGCGATCGGCATCCTGGTTGCGACCCTGCTCAATCGCGTGGTCAAGTCTTGGTACGACTACCGACTGTTCACAACGGTCACTTCGTTTGAAGATGAAATGAGAAATAAATCGTTCGAAAAGTATGTCTCGCTTCACGCGCTGTTTCATCACGGCTCACACAGCGGACAGATCATCGGGCAGATCGACAGAGGGGCAACCGCAATCTTTAGTATTGTATTCGACATCGTTGGTCAACGGTTTGTTCCCTCCCTCCTTGCGTTCCTTGGTGTATCAATCGCCCTTCTCCTCAAAAGCCCCCTTATCGCGCTCGTCGTATTCCTCCCGTTTCCTCTGTACTTGGCAGCAGTTATCCCGCTCACAAAAAAAATTTATCAGATTGAAAAACAATCCAACGAACGATTCGAAGAACTCAATAAACAATCCTATGACATCGCCGGCAACGTTCACACGGTAAAGAAGTTCGCACAAGAAGCTCGTGAAGTAGCGCTCCACAAAAAACTCCAGCTTAGATCGCGCGAAATTCAATACCAAGGAGAACGACTGTGGGCAATTATTGAAAATATTCAAACCGCAATTGCAACCATCGGACGTATTGCAGTGATTGTGATTGGAGGACTCCTCACGCTCAATGGCAGGGCAACCATTGGTGAGTTTGTTTTGTTTGTGACACTCCAAAATATTGCCTATGTTCCCTTGTCAAACCTCTCCATTTTGTTCCCGCGATTACGTCGGAACTCAGCCAGGCTCGAACGGCTCTTTAATGTCCTCGATGAAAAAAATCAAGTAACTGAAATTGAAAATGCGAAAACATTGAAACCACTCGAGCGTTCAATTGTATTCTCCAACGTTTGGTTTCGCTACCCAACGGCAAAACGATGGGCGCTCACGCGTCTGAATATTACAATCCCAAAAGGAACAACAGTCGCGCTCGTTGGAAAAAGTGGGAGCGGCAAAACAACCTTCATCAATCTTCTTATGCGCTCATTCGATCCAACGAAAGGGTCAATTGCTGTTGACGGAACAAACATCAAATACGCGACTTTTAAAAGTCTTCGAGGGCAAATGGCAGTCGTACCCCAAGAAACTGACCTTTTCTCAAGAACCATCGCGCAAAACATCTCGTACGGGACACCCTCTTCCAATTTGAACCATGTCCAAAAAGCTGCCAAACGATCATTTGCACACGATTTCATCAAATTACTTCCCAAAGGATACCAAACTCTCGTTGGTGAACGAGGGGTAAAACTCTCCGGAGGCGAACGTCAACGCATTTCCATTGCTCGCGCACTTCTAAAAGACCCAGAAATTCTTATTCTTGACGAAGCAACAAGCCACTTAGATAGCGAAAGCGAACAAGCAATCCAAAAAGCAACGAAAGAATTGATTCACGGCAAAACAGCCTTTATTATCGCACACCGACTTTCTACGGTCTTAAATGCAGATATGATCATCGTATTCCGCAATGGATCGCTCGAGGCATATGGAAACCATCGTGAACTGCTCAAAACAAGCAGAACATACCGAACGTTATACAAGCTTCAATTCAAAGATACTCATTCAAAAGACATATAACCAAAACCCTAAGACACTCATGGAGGGATGCAGCGTCACGTTGGTTCGAACAATAGCAAACTATTTAGTCTTTGAGGTTTTCCATGTAATCTGAAACTCCAACTCCTCTTCACGCCCTCCCCGCTCGTGTTCAATGGAGCATTGGGCGCCCTTGGGGATCGTTATTCGTTTTCCACCGACTTGGATTCGAAACGATCCTCCCTGGCTCGAAGATCCAAGAAACCTACGCAGCTTAGCGGAGAATTGTTTGAACGTGTATGATCGAGTCACGTCTCGATTTCGTTTCTTCATACTTATGCTATCCCGACGCGAATCGGAACAGGTTATAGAGCTGAATACACAAGAAACACACATACACCCCCAACAGCACCCCTCCTTCATAGCGCGACAACCGATTGTTCGTGCGTGAAAATACGTAAAAAAGCGTCAACCCAACTATCATAAGGATAAACGTCTCAACAAACTCCCCGGGCTCAACATCAAACGTGCCATTCACAATCCCAAGAATAGCAAAAACAGCTGTGTTCGTGGCGGCTGAGCCCAAATAATCACCAAACGCAATGTCCTTGTGCTTCTTAATGACCGACCGGAACGCGATCACGATTTCCGGTACATTCGTTCCTACGGAGAGCATAATCAAACCGATTAAAGATTTGGGAACACCCCAGTACTCGGCAAAAAACACTGCTTCGTCAACCAAAAAATGTCCCGCGACAAAGATACAACCGGCTCCAACTAAAATTTTCAGAGCATCAATCAGAGTCGCGTGACGTTTTTGCAGGACCTCCGCTTCAACGTCGCGCACCACTTCAACAACGGAATCCTGTTTTCGTACCGCGAACAACAACGTGCCGTACACCAACAGCATCACCATTCCCTCCCGAACCGACAACGACCCATCAAGAATAAACGCACCCGGAACCAATATCACAATGAGGGTAAAAATCAAATTCCGATTGGTGAGCGTTTTGCTCAACGAAATTCCATTCCCCGCGATCGCAAGCAGCGGAATAATGAGAAGAAGAATAACAAACGACGCGCCGATCAAATTTCCCGCGGAAACCTGCGGAGTTCCGCGCAGGCTCGAATTGACCGCGACGGAAATTTCACTGATGGACGTGAGCAGTCCCAACACGAAAAACGCGACTGAAAACCCGGATTTATGAAACCGTTTGGCAACCCTGCTCACCGCGTCGATCAAGGTCCCCGCGAAAAACCAGATAACAGCGGAAGAAAATAAAAACAACAAAACATGAGTTAGGACTTCCATAGTTCTGTTTTATTAAACCACATCTAACGCAAATTGTCTTTGGGGAAAGACTATAATGCGCTCGTACCGTTACAAATAAGTTTTGCAATATGCAAAACGCAGAATAGCCAGTAAAAACAACGTAATAACGGTACTACGATAGTGCAGAATTAAATTGTAACGGCACTAGTCAGAGAATAATATTTGAATCTCAAGCGCGTCGTCGTGCTCGGGAAGCCCCGATGGATTGTCTTTTTGCAAAATCAATGCTCCCCGCTTCATGAAATCCTGGTCCCCGGGTTTGTAGGGTGTAGCAAATTCAATCGTTCCCTCAAACGGGACAAACTCCTCAGTCATCCAACCAGGGCTGTCTGGGTTGTTTTGATCAATAACCGCCTGCGCGTGCGACTGTGCGATGATTCGTCCATCCCAGTCAACTAGCACAACAGGAAACGACGCTTCAAAATACCACGTTCCCCGAGCACGTCCAGAAAATTTCAACGGGCTCGCAATCACTCCCCCGCTCATGGGTGTTTCTAAAATTATCTTATCGCTTTTATCTTGGTCTTGAATCGGGACTGGTGTATTGCTGTTGGGTTCCTCAATCGGTACATTCAAGTCTGGTACCGGCGGTACGTCAACCGATCGATTCTTTTGAAATTCTCGATATCCAAAAACGGCCAAAATCGCAATCACAAATCCAACCACCGCAGCTCGAAATCGGATTGTCCAATACCCCGGCTTCGTTTGCGGTACTTCATTCAGACCTTTAAATGGTTTTTCATCTTTTTGATTCAACATAGTTCTAAATACCATTCTCCCACTTCCCCGCCGGGAAATCAACTTATCCATTCTCCGCGCTGAAGCGGCTAATACCTCCAGTCCGGAGAACATGTCGGTACATCGCGATAAAAAACCAATACGCGAGAAACAAGTACGCGACTCCCAACACCATCCCGAGGAGCAAATCATATGGATTCACAACACCCGAAAAAAGTACCCCGCGCATCCCTTCAAACGCGTACGTTGGTGGGAGTATTTTTGAAATTGGCTGCGCAAAAAACGGCAAACTTGCGACAGGATAAAACACACCAACAAACGGCTGGATGATAAATGGGATCGGCCATCCAAGCCACTCCCCAGAAGGCCCGAGCTTGAGCATAAGTCCAATGGTAAAAACACCGAGCGCCAAACCAAACATGAACAAAATAAGCAGGAATGGAATTAACAAAAACCCAAAGCCGAAAACCGAATATCCAAACAACCACGCAAGCAAAATCATAAACAAAAGTCCAAAGATCGCATTCACAATCCCACTCACAATCAACCCAAGGACGTACTCACCCATTCTCAAAGGCGACGCAAACAAATTCAAAAAATTCTGCGTCCACACGTCTTCAAAAAACGCCCGCATCACTCCCTGCTGAACGCTGGTCAAAAAATTCCATAAAATAATGGCGCCGAGCAGCATCGGAATAAAATCCAACCCATCTGTCGCAAACGTGTTCAAATATTTTGTGATAAACCCCCAGAGGATAATATCAAGACCAAACCAAAGAAAAATGTTAATGAATCTAGTCTTGTTATGCCAGACCAACATTGACTGCCGTACGAAAATGGCAAATACTCTTCGAATATTCATATTAGCTTGCAAGATCAAGTGATAATGGCTCGCGGGCAACGGTAATAAACAATTCCTCAAGATCCTTCTTCCCGTGCAGACCAGGAAGCATTCTGGGGTTGCCTTCTAACAGAATTTTTCCGTGAGACAAAAATAACACCCGGTCGCAGACGGTTTCAACTTCTTGCATGTTATGCGAGGTCCAAAGAACGGCGGCGCGTTCTCGCTCAGTGTAGGACTTTATTTTTTCACGAATCAACCTTGCGGTACTCGGGTCAAGCGAAGCGGTTGGTTCATCAAGTAATAACAATCTCGGGGAATTGATCGTTGCCTTTGCAAGAGCTACCCGCGTTTGCTCACCTGACGATAAAACACCGACCTTGGTGTCCGCAAACTTTTCCAATAAAAATTCTTTGAGAAGTTCTGGTATCTTCTGCTTGAGATTTGCTACGCCATATAACAAGCCGAAAATATAAAGATTCTGCCGAACGGTTTGATTCCCAGGAACATGAGCGTATACCGCGCAAAAATTCATCTTCTCTCTAATCTCTTTGTTCGTCCAAATATTCTCACCCAAACATTGAGCATGCCCGGAAGAAGGTTCGAGAACCCCAAGGATCATGTTAATAGTCGTTGTTTTCCCAGCTCCATTTGGCCCCAAGAGCGCGACAATCTCACCAGCTTTAACGCCAAATGAAACATCATCAACCGCTTTCAGCAAACCAAATGATTTGCTTAGGTTTTGAACATTAAGAACAATAGCTGGGACAGATGACATATTCGATATTACCATTCTCCCACTTCCCCGCCGGGAAATCAACTTCAAGATAGCTTTTTTACCCGGCTAATAGCAGATGTTTGCTTGACAAAAAGATTATTTGAGAATATAGTTTCAGCAGAACCTGATCCCAAAAGAATCAGTTCATACAAAACCTCCGTTTATCCGAGGCTCTACGAGTACAGGTAATCGGGGTTTTTGTTTTGCCTAAAATTCAATCAGGATCTTCTCTTTCGGCTTGACAAGATCATGATACGCTCCATCTCCTTTTTCAAATCGCCGGAAAACACTTCCGGCAATCAAATCAGCTATTTGAATCATCGAATCACTCTGGGAACGCGTCTGTCGAATCCTTTGCACAATATTCTTGCTTAAGTGTTGTTTCAGAATATGATTAAATTCTTTCTGGTGAACTTTCGCGGTCGCTTCGTCAATGATCAAAACTGCGTTTTTCAAAAGCGGATCGTTATCATACAACAGGCGCTTTATCGACTCCGCATAAAGCTGATGAGGCTGCGTCCGAAAGACTGAAGCGGCTATTCCTCGTTTATCAACAACAATCGCTTTGTATTGAATGGGGAGTTCAATCAACGTCCTGAACAATCTTTCTTTGACATCATTTTTGCATTGAGAAAATTTGAACTCATGATCTTGAGAATAATTCAATCCGTTCCGGACATCCATCAAACTCTTTTCAATTGTCTCAACTCCTCCATCCCTCACATAGACGGCGGCAAGAACCAAAAAGCCTGAAGATCCTTTCTCAAACTTAAAACCACCATCGCCGGATTCATCAATCCAAAGTTGTGATATGAACTCTTGCATACACCCACCCATTCTCCCACTTCCTTGTTGGGATATCAATATGACGAGCACACTCGCACCAAAGACCGACTGACAAAGATACCGTCAGGTTCTCTTAATAGGGGATTTCTCAAGTTCGGCATCAACCAAGCTTCGAACTCTTTGAACGGTATCTTTTACCCGATGAGTCGGCATACCAAGACTCTTTGCAATTTGTCTAAATGTTGGCATGGAGAGCTGACTTGTATGGTAGGCTAAATATATGTTCCGATCATCACCTCTCACCTTCAAAACATCCAACACCCGTTCAACGCTCTGGAGTGGGAGAAGCTGTCTTCTCACCTCCAACTTGATCCTTTCAATTTCCTGTTGTACCATCTGTCTCGAAACTTTCAACTTCTCAGCTAACTCATCTAGAGTAACGCTCTTACGATTGCTATAATATTGCAAAAACGTATCTTTATATTCTTTTTTGACTCGCTTCGAAGGCAAATGCTCTAAAATAGAGGCTATTCTCGCTCGAAGCGAAACCCCATCGTGCACTCCCGCATACGGATCAAAAGAATGCTCTGGGACAAGTTCATGATGCGTTGTAGTATCTGATTCCGGATCATCAGACAAACGGATCGGGGCATCCAAAGATAGCTTCTCTAAAACACCTTTTCTATTCAAATACTGAAACAGGAGGTTTTTTTGTTTCCAAAAAGCATGCAACGCCCAATCCTCACTCGACAGGGGTCGATAAGCAGACTCATTCTGTTTCAAGGACTGTGCGGACTCAAGTCCTCTCCGTACAATTTCTTGCAAAACATCTATGCGACGAGGACCTTTTCCTTTCTGGGATTCTGCTAAAGACCGAGCGACTGTATGAAAAATGATCTTTCCTTTGATATCTCGAATTCTGAGCCTCAAATATTTTATTAATTCACCTGACGTTGGTTCCCGACCAACCTGTTGCGCGCACTTTGAATAAATCTCTTCCGCAACTGCAATTCTCACAATCTCATTTTTATCGACTTTTATGGGTTCTGAGTAGTTTCCAAGAATGAGTTGATTAAACTCCTTTACGATGTATGACCTCAAAACGACACCAAAATGTTTTTTCTTAAACGCTTTAAAGTCATCACCCCTTGTCGCGTTCATTAACGCGAGATTACCTGCGCCAATAAAATCACCCAAAGACACTTCTGGATGTTTGTTATGATACGTTTGTGCGAACCGAAAAATACTATTGAGGTAATTCTTGATGATCACATCCGCATCTTTCTCGCTACATTTATGTCCTCGCAATCGCTTGCGAAGCGTGCGTATGGTATATTTATTGACATGAAATGCCCCTATTTCGTACTGATACGTTTCCAAATTCGACTGTTCACGATTCATACTATGATAAATACTTTACTCATCTCCAAACCGCCAAGATGACGCCCATCGCCAAAAGCAGCACGAGGTAATATCCAAGATCAATGGAAAGATATTTCAATTTCTTTCCTCCCCAAAGCTTTTCACCGTATTTGATTGGCAAGATGAATCCAAGCCACATCCAAAATCCGCCTTGCAAACCTGCCGCAACTCCCCGAGTCTCGGGTGAGGCAATGCTAAACGCCCACATCACATGGGCAAGAACAAACGCCATCACCAGCGATCCAACAAATTGTTGCGCGTACGCGGGTCCTGCTGACTTCTTCATCTTCTCCACCTGTTCCTTGTCATCCGGATTCCACCCCATCCCCCGCATCCAGAGTTTTCCAAATAAGGGACCGTACCACAGTCCTCCCAAAACCATTGAAGAAACGGCGGCAACAAGCACCGCGATGTAATTGATTTCTGGCATAAAGCTGTTGTTTAGCAAAAGTATAGCCAAACTTAATCCCGAGCGCAAATCCCAAACGCAAATGTTAGCTACGATAAAAATGATGTATACTAAACGCAAATCGGCTTTCGGATTCTTATGTGTCCTCCCTCACGAAGGGGAGGAATAAGGAGGGGTTATTGATTGAGATACCTCCCCCGTGGAATCTCCAGCGGAGATTCCACGCCCTCCTTCGAAAGGAGGGGACATCCAAAAACCTCTTTTCGATGAGTATATACTCACGTTATATGATCGAAGATACGCAACCAACACTGCCGCAACCAACGGAACCTCCCCAGGAACTCGTGAATGCTTCGGTTTCACCAACCGAGCCTGTGTCGCCAATTCCAACACCGGAATCATCCACCGAATCAACACCGGAGCCGCAAGCAGAAGAAATCAATGAACAGGGAACAATGAGCAAACCACAGGAAGCAATCGAAAACATACAGCCCACCGAACCCCAAGAGCAACCTCCCCAACCGCCAGAACCACAACCCAGCGCATTTCAACCAGCGCCCACGGAACAAGCATCACAAATTGAAAAACCACCAGAAGATACGCCGCGCCCCGCAGGAAACACAGAACCAACTAACCAAGAAACTCAAGAACGAATCATCGAGAAGACGATTGTGAGGGAGTTAACCGAAGACGAAAAAGCAGCGCTCTACAAAACAAGGCTTAAAACAGGATCATACGCAATTTTACTGGAACAATGTGCCTTTATTCCCCCTTTCATAAAGGGGGTGGCGAGTCCGCGAGCCGGGGGATTTTCCCTCTGTGCCAAGCGAATAAATCCCTCCCCCTACGGGTACTCCCTTTAGAAAAGGGAGAATGTATTCCAGGGAATTTGCGTGTGATCCTTAAAACATTCTCAATCAAAGGTAATCAAGCAAGAACGGATAAACGGAAAGCTGCGTATGAAAAAATTCTCGCCTACATCCGTGAACACGGATTCGCCTCCAATAACGAGATTCAAAAACACTGTGAAATCGGCGATAGCACTGCAACCAGGTATTTACGGGAATTGGAGAAACAAGGGTTAATCCTCAAAATCGGTCGTACCTGAAACACCCGCTGGGGCCTGGTCAATGGAATTCATTTGCCAAACCAATCGGCTCCATCCCACGGATAGAGCCGATTTTCACCCAATCATCCAAGACGAGATAAAAACGACGGGTGAACATTCCATTGGTGTCCGTCTTGAGTCTTAGGGACTGGAAATAAATAACAACTTCAACTTTATGTCACCCTGAGCCCCGTCGAAGGGCTACGTTAATGTAATGCTTCGACAAGCTCAGC
>CAYYDP010000017.1:0-7966 GCA_964470645.1 uncultured Gammaproteobacteria bacterium | reverse complement strand
AGCATGACATCGAAGCGTTTATTCTTTTCCAAGTCCTTAATGGTGACGCTCCGACGATTGAGCCTTGTCACCATGCCAACAATCTGCTTTCCCTCATGTACGAAATACACCCGATCCATGAGATTGAATTTTGCGAGATTGTTCAGGTCTCGTGCTTTGTGAAACAATTTGATCCGCTCCACCACCATTCGATTGAGCAGGCGCAAATCTTCCTCGCTCAAGCGATTGAGAAAATGTTCGAATTCAGTGGTTGTTTGGAGTTGAGTGGAAGGCATAAAAAAATAATTGTCACCCTGAGCTTGTCGAAGGGCTACCACTTTGGGAGCATCACAACGCTCTCATCTGTCCAATCAGCAAATCCGCTCCTTGGGCAGTGACGAGCTTCGTTTTCTTACCAACAAATACGGTTGCCACAAACGATTTCTTGGGCGCTTGTTTGCTTTTGCAATTTTAGCTTTCTCGTAGAGGTCGAGGATTGCAATTATTTCCATGACGTAACGATACCACACCCCTGTTTCCGTTTCAAAACTTGCTTATTGCCCTCTTCGTGTTACACTTTCTGTATTAACAGCCATTACTCAAACATTCCGTATGTATACCATCGCTATTTGTGGTAGCGCAACGTTTTTGAAGGAAATGGATAAACTTCAGCAGAGACTCAAATTCTTTGGATTTGAGGTGTATACGCCGCGGGATAACGATAAGAACGCAAGCGAAAATGAAGCCGGTTATTCCGCAGAAGCTGTTCGAATCAAACTCCATACTAACGCGATTAGAAATTATGAAAGGCTCATTCGTAACAGCGACGGCGTATTGATCGCAAATTTATCAAAGAATGGGATTGATGGTTATATTGGTGGAAACGTTCTCATGGAAATGGGGTACGCCTTTGCTGGGAATAAGGATATTTTTTTACTCAATCCAATTCCCAATATTTCGTATCGTGCGGAAATTGAAGCCATGCAGCCGATGATCTTGCAAGGAAATCTTGAAAAAATCAAAGAGTATCACGATGCGCTTCCTCTTGTATATCTTTCATCAGAAAGCGCGATCAAAATGAGATCAGTCGCGCATGGGTTGAGAGAATTGAATAAACGAGTTCGGGTTCGAGGCGTCAAAACCGCTTCGGGGGTTTCGGAGGAACCGAGGAGTTTTGATGAAACATTTGAAGGAGCGAAGAATCGGCTTGAGAATCTTCGGAGAGCCGTTTCCGATCAGTATGATTATTTGTGTTCCATCGAAGGAGGGATTGCAAAACTCATATCAGGTCGCGGATATTACGACGTTCATGTCTGTATCATTGAGGACGCACAAGGAAGACAAGGTCACGCCGTTGAGTCGAGCATTGAATATCCGCAGGACGTGATTGATCTTGTTCCAGGCACGTACGCTGATCTTGGTGTCTGGGCGCAGCAAGTGTTTGGGTACAAAGAAAAAGATCCTATTCTTCCTTTGACGCATGGAAAGATTCCCCGCGAGTCCTTGGTCAGGCAGATGATTGTTAATGCGTTTGCGATGTTAGAAGGATGAAATTCTAAAATCGAAATTAAAACTTCAAAAATTTCTCCCAATACTCATACAGTTTCTTCGTTGCGATCAGGTCGCCGACGTTGTACCTGGCGATATCAAGGTACTTCTTTTCCTTGAAAAGTTTCCCAACGTCGTCTCCGGTAACGCCACCGGCTTTTGGACTTTCAATCCCAAACGCGCGTGACCAGAGATGGAGATTGCCCTTTCGTCTGACAGATCCGTAAAACGTGAGTTGATCGAGCAAATCAATATGCTTCACTCCTTTTTGCTGGTAGAGATACCGCCCTTCCATTAAATCTCGACTCGGTCGAATGCCATGGATCGCCGAACGGATCATGAGGAACGGAACGTCAAACGCGCGACCATTGAAGCTCACGAACTCCTGATAACTTCTCGCTCCGTTCCAGAAGTTCTCGAGCATCTCTTTTTCAGTCATGGGCTTGAACTTAACGTCACCCTCCTCCGTTTCCCGCTCTCCCGAGTTTGGAGACTGATAATATACAGCTCCTTTATTTTTTTCATGATCCAAAACTCCAATCGCGACAATTTCACCCGTTAACGGAGAAAATCCCAAACCATTTTTCAATTCCTCCAAAGCAACGCTATACTCTTCCTCGCTTCCAGATTCTTTCTTGATCCACTGCGTCAAGACATCCTGCGTTGTTTCATCAAGCGTGTCGAAATCTTCACCGACCGTTTCAATGTCGAAAATTAATGTAGGCATAAACGTTGGTTAAAATTCTGTGAGTGAACAATGTTTATCGTTGTTAACGTTGTCTGGGACGAAAAAAATCAATACACGCCTTCAACCATTTCCACCGAGCGACAAAACCTCCGAGCCAACCCAAGATGATCCCGTAGAACGAAAAAATCAGCGCGAATGAATACACCGACGCATTCTCAATGTTCACATTTAATATCTGATTAAGCTCCATACCAATCAAAAACAAAATAACTCCCCACAAAAAGCTCAGACCTGCGTACTCAAACTCCCCTATTGGTTTCGGTTTTACAAAAAACCGATATGTCCAAACAACCACGAATCCGGGAATAATAAACATGAGATAATTAAAGTCGTTTGTTGTTATTGGAAATTGTTCCATAAGATAGAATTGATTTATTTACGATAAAATCATTACATGAAAACGTTTTCGTTCATTAACATGGACTTATAACCTAAGAAAGTTGATTATTTGCTGCCTTCAACTATCCTAGAATTACCCTGAACAACACCCTTCAATCCCCAAAACAAGCTTCCGCCATCCCGAATAAGATCATCAACCAGCTTATATGTATCATCCTTAAATTTTGGATTATTATATAAAGTCTGTAAAGCATCAACAATTTCTTCATTCAAAACATACGGAACACGTATCTGCCGTGACTTTACACCAAATTCATAGAGGAACAATCGCAATATCTCATACGTTTCTTTCGGAGCGACATTCACAAACTTACCAACCGATTGAAGCAATCCGAATTCCCAATCAATCGCTCCTTTTGTTTTTTGAAGGGTCTTGTAAACATGTTCAGCGAGCCATTTGTTATCAAAAATCTCTTTTTGGTTGTTGATCCAATATTCGAATTTCTCAAACACAACCGATTCCTGAACATTCACCAGCACCCAGTCCCAAAGTTTCATGATCTTTTCTTTCCCGCCTTGCTTTAATTGTTCGTCCGCATCTTTATTATCTCCCGAAATCCATAGTCTACCAACAAAACTGATGTATTCAGTATGACGTTTTGTGTTATTATCCTCCCAAAACTTTCTATACAACGGGTGTTCAAAGCTAAACCTCTCATCTGAGACGAACGCCAACGCAAGGTGCTTGGCGAGACCTTCGTCCAAATCAGTCCGATATTCTCGTTTTGGATAATCCTTCGTATTTAACTCTATGGCTCGTTCATACAGTTTCTGAAAGCTCGGTTCAAAAAACATGTCTAAATAAAGCGAACCGGACAAGTACCCTTCCCATGCGGCTAGGTATAACAATCTATTCTCAAATTCTTCAGAAAAAATCTTTGAAAGTAGCCCAAGTACCCATTCTTTTTCACGAAAATAAAAGAATGCGAGGTCATGGCCGAACATAAACATAACTGCTTGCGCTTTCTCCTTTTCCAGCACTTGCTCATACAACATCATCACATCCTCCGCCAACTTCTTCCCTTTCTGTGGATCAAGCCTTTTTCCGTCGTAGAACACAAACATTACCAAAGCTTCAAATGCCTGCCCACGAACAGAATTAATCGCAAGAGTTAGTGGATCACTCACCAAATACTCATCGCTTCCTGCGGGTTTTGTTTTCGATCGTGCCGTTTCAAGCTCCTCGTCTTTCGGTTCTGGGTCATCATGTTTCAATAAATATCCGATGATTGAAAAAGTCTTTGGACGATAGATATTTACTAAATCGTCTCCACGCGTTTGCAACAATTCTTTGATTACGTCCGTCATGGATCTGTGTACGGAATCCCAATTTCCCACCCACCATTCTTCGTTTCGTTCGGCAACGTTCCTCTCAAAAGGATTTGAGTTTCCCGATTCAACGATTATGTAAAGAAAATCAATAAGCTTCGTAACGCATTCGACATCTTCAATTTTGTTGTTCTTTATTTCATCATTGATTCCGCGTAAAAATGAGTATGTGTAATGAGGGTGCAAATGTTTGCGGTCAAAAAACAACACCGCATTATCAATATATTCTTTAGCGCGCTTTACAATGTCTTGTTGGATCCGCTCTCCGACTCCATCTGCGTTGATTGGGCGAAAGAGATCCCCACCGTCTTTATATTTTGTTCTTAAAACATCTGGCGCCCAATCGCTTTGCAACTTTTGAACAATACCATCAATCGATCCTTCCCAAACCAACTTATCCTTATCTTCGCTAGGTGCTTGGTTCAAAATTCTGTGCGCATACCCATCTCCAATATCAATTTCGGGTTTCGGCACATACGTCGAACTGATTTGCAATCCAGAGGCTTGCAACTGTTTTTTCTCATCATCGGTTAATTCATCTTTAATCATCGAGAGCAATCTCGATCCCGGCTTTAACAATCTCTCATCTTCTTTTCCCTGTTCCGCAAAGAATTCAATGACTCGAGAGACATATTCTCTTTGTTCAGGATCGGATAAGATAGGGAAACTTTTTTCAAGAGCGTGTTCGTATTCAGTACCGCCGATAATCGAATTCCAATACGAAGGCACTGGGTTTTCAAAAATTCTGAAAAAAGCCTTTTTTAACTCCTCCTTGAATACCTTTGGACGGAGTGAAAGAACGTACAACTTTAATCGCCACATTGACCTGCTATTTGGAAGACTTCCAATGTACGTTTCATAAAGCCATTTTATGGCTTCATGGCTGTTACTGTTTTTTTCAATCAATTTTGTCGCAAATGTTTTGACAACAGCCGCAAGATTACGTAAATCATTCTCGCGTGAAAGCCCTTCTTTCCTCGCAACCTCCAACGTAAAGAAGTCAACGTCAAACAAATGAAAAGTCTCCGGAATCGGAAATGCCGCGTCTTGGTATTCTTTCCCACTTCCAGCGATTACTGCTTCGCCAAGCTTCTTTGATGTCAACGCAAGCGCTTCTTCCCAAAAGTGTTCATCAACTTTGACGAGATATTGAAATACCTCTGTGTGATCTAGGTCAGTGAAAATAAACGGTTCAAGAATGCTTATGTCGTTTTTCAATTCATCTATTTCTGCTTTTGAACGAACTACCAAAATCGCTTCGGCTAGTATAAGTATGCTCTTATAGTCTTTCGCTTCGTCGAGCGCATGGAACATGTTCTTATATCCGAACCCCCAATGCCTAAATTTCTGCATAATCTGAACCCATTGCTCGTCTCGAATTTTCTCAACAACTTTCGACAGTTGAGCGGCTGGTAACTTTTCGCAAATTCGGGAAAAACGTTCAATAACCTCGGGGTTATGATGTTTTGGGGAGCTTTCAACCGCAAGAATAATATCTGCCACTTTCTCCGGCACTTTTTCCGCCACGCGTTCCAAGTACCCCAACTCCGGCATGGTGTAACGATATTGTGACTTATCTTCAACATACTTTTTTATCCTGTCCAAAAACCCTTTTTCCCATAACCAATCAATCCAACATTCATCCGCGCAAGAAAAAAAGTAATTAATTGAATCCTGATTAACAAAAAGGCTTCGAACAACTTCAGCACTTGCAGTTTCCGATCCATCCCGGACTATAAAGTCTATTTTGTTATGTAATTCAATCTGAGTCATACCTTAATAACCGATAAAATCAACAACGCCGTGTTTTCCATACGCGGAATATATTTAACCATCGCTTCGGGTCGTCCGTCCGGTTTTAACAGAATTTCAAGTTCTTTCAGATCGTTATTCTTAAGTATAGTACAAAATTCTTTCACTTTTTCATTCGAAGAATAATAAGATGAAGCAACCAGAACATCAACAATTGTTGAAAATATCCTTAAGTATAAACTTGTGGCAACCGGAAACTGTTCGTTTGTCTCCGCAACTTTTGCGAGATTATACCAACTACTGATATCCCTACATTCAACGGGGAATAACCTATAAAATTCTGAGCAAATATGCTCAAACGTATTACGGGATTCTACAACCGTGGTGTGTTTTGGTATTTCTAGGGCGCGGCTTTCTTCTTTGCTGTTGAGGTACACTTTATTAAAAATCCCTATAATTGATAACTTATTTTTGACTTCATTAATAAATTTTTGTTTGTTGATGTTTTTGATTTGAGCTGTTATCTTCCATTTTTTCTCAACAACAATTCCCCCCCAACCACCCCCAAAAAAAAAAAAAAAAAATGGGAAAAAAAAAATTTCGAGGTTTAAAAATAAAAAAAAAAACCCTCCCATCCCACCCACAACAAGCAGACTAATAATGGCTATAATAAATTGTCCGAGATTCAAAGATAATCCAACAACGTCTATCAAAAATTGCTGATCAGTACTTGTTGACATACTACTGAAAATAAAGACAAAACCGCCTTGCGGGCGGTTGCTCGTTTAATTCACTTTCTGATGATTCGACGGCGTATTCATGCCTTTAGACTACGCCGGATTAAGGAAGAAATCAAGGCAAAAGCCTACTTTTAGCTCTTCGAGAATATTGGAGCAAATCGGCTCCATCCCGAGGGTGTGAGCCGATCAACAACAAAAACAACTTGCCTCAACATGGCACGATCGTGGTATTTTGAAGCAAGTTTCAGGACTTTCGATGCTTACTCTTCCTCTTAGGGCAAAGTGGAATTGAAGGAGGCTGTGAATCTATTGTCGTAACTCCCCTAACCCCTCTTACCCTAAGAGGGGGACGAGACGCAAAACTCATGAAGATTGGTAAATGGTAAGACCACTGCCGAAAACGGCTATTATCCAGGATAATAGCCGTTTCTGATTCAAACAACACCAATCGACCTTATGGAACCCTTCGGGCGAACCATTCCACAGGGATTCGGTAACGGTTGTTGCCCCGATGTGCTTATGTCTCCGGAGATGCGCAATTCAGCTATTCACACCTCACCACCACGGTATGATTCTTTTGTTCTCGGAAATTCAAGTCAGTCTGAGACCCCAAGATTTCTCGACCGTTGAAGGTAATACTCGTCACGCCGAGAGGCAATGTAAAATCCAAAGATTGCCCCAACGTTTCAATCTTCATAGAACTTCCTGTTGAGAAAACTGACAGCTTCACAGGAGGCAATGAAAACGTTTCACGACCATTGGTCCCAATCCAAAGCGGCAACTTGATCCCGAGCTTATCAATAAAATTACCAAATCCTTCCGGCAACTTGCTTGCAATCGGAACTGGTGTACAGCCGTCGTTCATAATGGTGAGTTTCACTTTATTTGCTCTCCAGAGCACTGTCGCTCCCCCGGCAATGATCGCAATGGTAATGACCCCTTTCAAGAGCAGTGAACTTGCTCCGCCCAAGATCGGGAGCTTTTTGGCAAGCTTTTTGAGATCATACTTCAACACCTTGCACACTTTGGCGACCCCTGAGTCAGTAAGATCAACCATCTCAAGCGTTGAATTGACCCTGGAAAGCTCTGGTTCAGGCAACACGTCCGAATATTTCTCAAGAACCTCTTTCACCTTCTTTACCTGATCATACCACTCGCGAGCTGTTGAGTACGCCGAACACGCCTTGCAACCCCGTTTCAAGAAAAACATCAGAGCTTTTCTTGCGTTTCGTTTCTTTTCTCTTTGTTCTCGCTTGGTCATATCATTTCTCCCGTTGAACATCAAAACGCTTCAACGCGCTCAGGTACTCGACTGCTGTAACAACAAATTCAGCGTGGCTCCATGCGAGCGGCACAACAGACAAAGGCACGTCGTCCGACGCATATTGCTCAGCAAGCAAACCTGACGGTGTCGCGACGCGGGTGATATTTTCAATAATATGATAAACATCCTGAAGATCGTCCTTCGAAG